>JBHLQS010000023.1:0-23435 GCA_048883405.1 Candidatus Thorarchaeota archaeon | reverse complement strand
GTATACCCGTTTTCTGATACAGTTTGAATCACAGCACGGTAAATCTGTTCGTCATTGAGTAATTTTGGCATGATTGTGACCACTAAGGTAATTGAACGAGTTTGTTTAAAATTTATGTTAGTAATCACTTACAAAAAATCAATAAGAGAGATTGTGTATCCAAGAATCGATGAGAAGGACATCTGGAGGATCAGAAGTTGATTCGGGCTGTCAATGTGACCAAACATTTCGAGGATATCGTTGCGGTTGACAATATCTCTCTTGATGTTCGCCAAGGAACGATTCTAGGAATGGTGGGACCGAATGGCGCAGGAAAGACAACTCTTGTACGTATGATGATTGGTATTCTAGCTCCAACAACCGGGAATTGCTACATTGGAGAAACACAGTCTAATCGTCTTACCACTGAAGAACGAGCCCGCACCGGATACATGACCCAGCTCAAATCGCTATACCCCGATTTGACCGCGAGAGAAAATCTCGATTTCTTTGCATCTAGCTATGGTGTTAAGGATTCTGAGAGGAGAAAGGAGCTAGTCGAGGAGGCAGCCAGATTCACTCGGATTACAGAATCACTAGACCGTACGGTGGATGTGCTCAGTGGTGGTACAATTCAACGAGTGAGTCTTGCTTGTGCAATAGCTCATGATCCCGAAGTAATATTCCTTGACGAGCCCACAGTGGGGGTCAGTCCGGAATTGAGATTGGAATTCTGGGATCACTTCCACAATCTTGCTAATGAAGGTAAGACGATTGTTATGACAACACACTATCTCGATGAGGCAACGAGATGCGATAATGTTGCTATGATCTTTGAAGGGAGATTAATCGCCCATGGTCATCCAGACGACCTGATTGGTTCACTCCCTCTAGAGAGTACAATCACTGGTACAATTGACCCTAGCGATTCTAATCAACTCAAGAGCATCCTGGAGAATCTAGCTCCCACCGAGATCAAAGGAAACCGATTCATCGTAAAATCAGCAAACAGTGATGCCAAATTCAAAGTATTTCAGGCTCTAACACATGCTCATCTCCAAGTGAAGGATCTCGTTGTGAAACAACCTGGACTTGAGGAAGCCTTCGCTTATTATGTCAGGAGGTCAAGACAATGAGTCACAGTATCAGCTCTCACCGTGTTGGTACAATGATACGGAGAATCTTCCGTCAAATTCGTCGAGACCGACCAACTCTTGCTTTAATGGTTCTTGCACCACTCCTAGTCACCTTCCTGTGGTCATTCATTCTTTCGGGAGAGGTTGTGAATGTCCCAACAGCTGTGTGTATACAAGACACTCCACTCGAAGATAATCTAGGAGTCACTGTATCATCTCTATTCGAGGATCATGAGAATGTGACACTCTTTGAAAGGACTCGTGCTCATGCTTTTGATGATTTTGGAGAATCGATACAAGCAGTTCTCATATTACCCTTCGATTTCACAGAGGGACTTCTAACAGGCGGAAATGTCACACTCGAATTGCATGTTAATGTGACTAGTGAGGTGGAAGCCAATTATATTCAGGCGATAATAGCAAATGTCACTACAGGGGCTGCTAGCGAAGTATTCGGAAGTAGGGGTATGGATATGCAACGTAACATAACATTCTCAGTTCCCCTGCCGCCTAGTCCTTTTGATCTGTCATTTAACCTCTCACTAGCCAATGAAGATGTCGGATTCACAAGGATTATCGGTGAAATCTTCGAAGAGAATTTGCTAGAAAATGGTAATGTGTCTATTACCATATGTGACAGTCGTGAAGAAGTCCTTCAATTACTAGAAAGCAGAACAGTAGTAACAGGACTCTATGTGGGCTCTAATTTTACACGGGCTACAATCAACAGTGAAGATCAACCCATTGAACTATTCATAAATGGCATTCAGAGAGTAGAAGCTGCTTCAGCATTATCAGCTATTCAGACGTCGCTCGCTGAATCCATCTCTCAAACTTTCAGGCGAGAAAGCGAAACTAGTATAGACCTTACGTATGTCTACGGAGAAGCCGGGATGTCAACCATAGAAATCATGGGTCCAGCTATTATTGGCTTCATGAGTGTATTCTTCGGTTTTTTGATTCCAGGTATTTTCTTCCTGCGAGAGAGGCAACAAGGCACATTGGAGAGAATGCAGAGCACGCCTTTATCGGATCTCGAAATAGTACTCGGGTACTCTGTCGCATTCATTGGCGTGCTCCTAGTTCAGACAATGGTGATTAGCATTGTAATAATTTACATCGCTCCACAGATAATTTCGTCTATCCTAATGTTGATTCCATTGGTGGTTCTATTAGCGATAGGATCTGTCACACTTGCACTAGCAATTTCTGTTCGGATGAAGAATGAACTGCAGGTGATACAGCTCATGCTCATATTCATCCTGCCCCAGATGTTCCTATCCGGGCTCTTGTTCCCATTGAGTCAAATGCCATCATACATCGCCATGGTTCCGTACTTCTTTCCGCTCACATACTATGTGGACGCATCAAGAGCTGTGGCGTTCTACGGTGCCTCAATTCTGGATGAGATTGTGCCTGTGATAATCATGATACTATACTGCTTACTTGGCATCATAGCATCTGTAGTTAAACGATCTGAGAAATGAGCCCCAATTCAATCTACACAATCGCTTGCGTTGGTGCATTAGGTTATATTCCCATTTGAGAAAATATCACAAGCGTGGTCAATGATTCTTGACTTGCTGGTCAAGGTTGATAGAATAATATGCAACTTTGTCAAGTCATACGTGATGATAAATGAGCTCGGATGAAGTGTTTGAGGCAATCTCTCACCCATTAAGAATAGACATTCTCAAGATTCTTTCAAGGAAGCCCACGGGATTTGCAGATCTTAAGAGAGAACTACGGATAACAAGTAGTGGACTCTTGGATTTTCATCTCAAGAAGATGTCACCCATTGTAGAGAGGGATAGTGATGGCCTTTACATTCTTAATCAAGCGGGCTTCGCTGCACTATATGCAGTGAATGTTGTTTCTCGAAAGGGCTGGCAGAGAAGGGCGCTCTTCATCAATATAGGCACCTACATCATAATGAATGTCTATATGTGGTTTTCAATACCCGAGTTCTTTCTTCTGGTGCTTATCCCCACCACCGCTTGGATTCTTTTCTATGCCTACTGGTCAATAGTGAAGAGAAGAGTGCACTTAACAGGTCGAGAAAATAAAGATGTGGAAATTGGAGACGAAAGTCAAAATGAGTAATGCAGTGAGCATGAGGAATATTGTGAAATCCTTTGGAGAACTAATAGCTGTAAATGATGTTTCATTTGAAGTTAAAGAAGGGGAGATTTTTGGAATCCTTGGACCCAATGGAGCTGGAAAAACCACAGCAATCAAAGTTTTGATGGGACTATTAGATGCAGACTCTGGCTCAGCAGAAGTCTTTGGAGTCAGTTCCAACGAAGATCCAATTGGAGTGAAGCGAATTGTTGGATATGTGCCTGAGGAACAGCAGCTCTACGAATCCCTAACCCCCAGAGAGATTTTCGATTTCATAGCTTCGGTAAGAGAGCTACCTGAAGAGAAAACGAGCAAACGAGTGGAAGAGTTTGTACGCGCTCTCGATTTTGAGAGGTATTATGACGCGATGGTCGTGACTCTCTCTCAGGGAAATAAGCAAAAGGCTTTGCTAATAGCAGCGCTTATTCACAGACCCAAGCTTCTGATCCTTGACGAACCCTTCTCAGGGCTTGATGTGCGTACCGCTTCGATCATGAAGGACGTCATCAAGATTCATACTGAGAACGGGGGCTCTGTCCTTTTGAGCACACACATCATGGAAGTTGCGGAAGCAATGTGTGACCGCGTAGGAATCCTTGACGAGGGCAAGCTGGTTGCTGTAGGGACACTTGAAGAACTGCGAGGTGTATCGCACAGAGAAGGCGCCACACTGGAAAAGGTTTTCCTTGCTTTGACTGAGCAAGAAGATGAAGTGCGCGAGGGCATTGACCAACTAAGGGAGGCCCTCGCATAGTGAAATTCTCTGAGCGATGGAGAATTGCAGGAATCATTTCAGCTGAGGTGAGGTTCAAGGGCTATTTGGAGATGAACCCAACCAATCTTGCGAGGGTGAAAGAGAACCCTGAGAAAATCGCTCGAAGTATCAAGTCTAGCAGCCGATTTAGCACTTTCATAACAACTGCTCTCGTATTCTCACTTGCTGTCTTGACGGCTGTTATGGCCTTTGTAGATGACAGCATCGGCGTTCCTCAAACGCGTTTGGCAGTGGGACTCTCAGTTTTTCTAGTTCTCAGCTTTGTACTGCTGATATTCCTCAATCTGTCCGTGACTACTGGCTTCTTCACTGCTGATGTCATTAGTTTCCCTGCAACTCTCCCTTTAAGCAAAAGGAATCTCGATGAGTTAACACTGCTTTCGTTCATTAGAGTGTTCATCGCACCCACAATATTGATTCTCACAATCTTTCCTATCATCACTCTTATTGCAATAGGGCCAGGCCCGGCTCTTGTGACATTAGTGGGTTGTACTGCAACAATTTCGCTCTCGATTGGCGCCTTGATTAAGATATCAATTTGGTTTAGAAAGAAGTCCCATCAGGTCGATGGCTCAAGAATGAATACGTTGGTTAGAATATCAGCATCCTTGGGGCTGGCGCTTGGAATGGTCGTTGCATTTAGTATGGGCAGTTGGCTACCGTCTTTGATCCATTTCATTGCTGACCTATCCATTGGAATGGGTACTCAAGGAAGCTCATTTCTGGCCCTGCTATTTCCATTCTCATTTGGTTTCTTGGCATCTGCAGTCCAGTTTGGGCTTGAACTCCCCTATGCCACCACACTAGCTGCCATTGGTGCCTCAGTTCTGTATGCCGGGTTAGCAATCATGTCTTACCGGCGAACAGGTAATGCACTCCAACAGATCACTGTAGGAGGCGTATCAACGAAAAGGACACTAGAGCTGCGTGATATCACTCTAAAGACGAAGTCGGTTCTTAGGTCAATCATCAATAAGGATCTCAAACTAGCAACGCGAAATATCGGTTCTTCGTTCATATTCATCATCCCGCTATTCCTTGCTGTCTTCCTCTATCCAATGATGGCAGGCTGGTCTGAGTCGGAGGCACTACGGAGCCTCACGGCTCTCGTTTCCGTCGAATATGGCAACTTCTTTGCTGGAATTACAATCATCTCGGTCATGATGTTTGACACTCAAGGAGCGTCGATTCAGGCTGGACTTCCAATCAGATCAAAGAAGATGCTGAATGCCAAAGTTGCAATGGCTTTGTTTCCTTATGTGGGATCAATGATATTGATCTCTGTTCTCCTATCATTGTTTCCATTGACATCACCTTTGATACCTCTCATTCCACTGGTTCAGATTCCTTGTGGATATACCGTCGCACTAGCTGTAGGCGCTTTCACCTATTGGAAACGGGGTGGTGGTCGCGCTGTGTCCATTAGTGTGGTGGGAGACTCTGGCATGACCTTTCTTGCTGCAATCCTGGGAGCATTAATCGGGATTGTGCCACTAGTGGGGTACGGTGCAGCAATGATTCTAACTGGGAATCACATTATCAGTCTAGCCACTCAGGTTCTAGTGATGATAGTAGAGCTTGTCCTGGTTCGAGTCCAAGTTCCCAAGCTATTGAAGGACTGATTCGATTAGCTGCACTTGGCGAAGCTTAAAATACGTGGACTCAGGCCAGTCCATTGACTCTGCATTCGTGCAGCGTCTGTCATCACTGGATGAATGGACTATGAAACCGCTGTTAGCACCGTCAATACTATCTGCGGACTTTGCTAACCTAGAGAAGGATATCAAAGCTGCAGAAAAAGGGGGGGCAGATTATTTCCACCTGGATATAATGGATGGGCATTTTGTCCCCAACATCTCCTATGGTCCAATAATAGCGAAGACGATGAAACGAATTACGGATGTGCCGCTAGATGCCCACCTCATGATCACAAAGCCACGGGAGTATATTCCGAAATTCCTCGATGCTGGGGTGGAAATCCTTTATCCACACATTGAAGCATCTTATGATGTCTTTAGAACAGTGCAGCTTATCAAGGATCTCGGAGGCAAAGCAGGTATCACTCTGAATCCCGGCACACCAGTTTCTCATGTCATGCCGCTCCTGGACTTACTTGACTCAGTCCTGCTCATGAGTGTGTGTCCTGGATTTGGAGGACAGTCCTTCATCGAACCGATCACAGAGAAGATAACTGAATTGAGAACTTTGCTTGATGAACATAAGCCAGAAGTTCGCATTGCAATAGATGGAGGGGTAAAAAGGGACAACATAGTGGGCATTCGCAGGGCAGGTGCCGACTTCTTCGTTGCTGGCTCAGCAGTGTTCAAGGCAGATGACATTGAGCAAGAAGTAAGAAAGCTCAAAGCACTGCTGGATACTGCCTGACCGAACCGTTTTAATCAAGTGTAGTAGTGTATCCCAGCAGCAACTCCATAGACGGGAGATGATCACAAGTTGAAGTTCTTTATTGATACTGCGAATGTCGATGCAATACGAAAGGCACACGAACGTGGCATGGTGGATGGTGTGACAACAAATCCATCGCTCGTTGCAAAAGAAGGGAAGGACTTTAGAAAAATCGTTGACGAGATAGCTTCTTTTGTTGAAGGCCCCATAAGCTTGGAAGTCGTGAGTGAAGACGCAGAGGGCATGATCAAAGAGGCTAGAGAGCTGAATGGCTGGATAGACAACGCCGCAATCAAGGTGCCTCTTACATGGGAAGGTCTCAAGGCTACCAAGGTATGCGCAGGCGAAGGTATCAAGATCAATGTCACTCTGTGCTTCAGCGCAAACCAGGCCATTCTGGCAGCCAAGGCAGGTGCAACATTTGTTTCACCCTTCATTGGTAGACTAGATGATATAGGTCACACAGGAATGGAGCTCATTGAAGCCATCGTGCAGATTTACTCAAACTACGCCTTTGACACGGAAATCATTGTCGCCAGCATCAGGCACCCAATCCATGTCTACGAGGCGGCATTGCTAGGAGCAGATATTGCTACAATACCTCCTGCTGTCCTTGACAAGATGGTTAAGCATCCATTGACAGATATCGGTATTGAGAGATTTCTTGCAGACTGGGAAAAGGTCCCTAAAAAGTAGATGTAGGGCAAAGAGTAATCAATGACCTCATACAAAACAGGGTGAGCGCGCCGCAAAGATTAAGATATATCGGACATCTGGAATCCTGCTTGGTTGGGAGGCACCGATCTTTGGAACTAGAAGCTGACCTCGTCGTCTTCAATGGCAACATCATAACCATGGACCCACACAACCCGAAAGCTACAGCTTTAGCTGTAAAGAGTTACAAAATCCTGGCAATTGGCGATGACGATCTCATTGCTGACCTTGTGCCGAGTGCTAGAAGAGTGATTGACCTAGGCGGAAAGACAGTAGTTCCCGGCTTCGTTGACGCGCACACCCATTTCACAAGTGATGGATACAAATCAAATCACGTTCATCTTCATGATGCTACATCATTAGAAGATGCCATCCAGATACTGAAGGATGCCCTGCCTGTCTACCCAGAAGGCAACTGGGTGATTGCCTTTGGATGGGATGAGAGCCAATGGCCCAAGAGGCGGTACCTCACTGCCAGAGACTTGGACAAGGTATCGAAAACGTATCCGATCTTTGCCACCAGAATCGACGGGCATCTTGTGTCCACCAACACTCTTGGTTTCGAGAGACTGAAGATTCCATCTGACCAAGATGGTGTCATGAAGGATAAAAAGGGAAGTCCCACTGGAGTCCTCAAGGACATTGAGGGGATTCATGAGAAGATTCCTAAAACCCATGAGGAGATTCAACAGGGCATCATTGCAGGAAACAAGATTGCCAATGAGCTTGGAATCACCACCATAGTGGACAACGCCCCAGCTGGAACTCTCCGTCATCTACGGGAAGTCGAACGTAGTGAGAGACTCAGTGTGCGAACAGTCTTCAATCCTCCAGTTGAGCAGATGAATGATATGATCAGGTTGGGGCTCTCATCTGGGATGGGAAGTCCTATGCTGAGAATTGGGGGAGTCAAGATTTTCACTGATGGCTCCATAGGCGCGGCCACTGCTTATTTGTCCAAGGATTACAAGAGAGATAAAGGAAACAACGGCATACTTCTAATGGACAAGAAGAAATATTCAAGGATCATAAAGAAGGCTATTAAGAACAACATACAGACAGTGACGCACGCCATTGGCGATGCCGCCATTGAGATGGTGATTACTGCTTTTGAGGAATTAAAGGATAAGTCTAAGATTCGGGAGCAGAGGCATCGAATTGAACACGCTGAGCTTATCAACGAGTGGCAGATTCGACGAGCAGTGGGCCTTGGACTAATTCTCTCGATGCAGCCGAATTTTGTAACAAAATGGCAGCTTGACGACGGACTCTACGAAACCAGACTCGATGATGAAATGGTCCGCGGAATGAATATGTTTAGAGTCGCACTCGATAATGGAGCTCACCTTGCATTTGGAAGCGATGGGATGCCGTATGGGCCTCTACATGGGATCTGGTCAGCCACCACCCATCCAAATAACCGTGTCAGACTCACTGTAGAGGAAGCACTTAGATGCTATACTCTTGAGGCTGCTTATGCCTCCTATATGGATAGAACAGTGGGAAGCCTTGCTGTGGGGAAGAGAGCAGACTTCGCAGTGCTTTCAGATGATATTCTAAACGTTCAACCCGAGAAGATAAAGGACATCGGAGTGGAATTGACAATTGTCGGTGGCATTGTTGAATACACCGCATTAGGGACCTGAGGTGTGGTTCCGTGGGCAATATACACGTTCTTAGCGACGAACTCATTTCTCTAATTTCAGCTGGCGAAGTGATAGAGAATCCCTCATCAATTGTCAAGGAGCTAATAGAGAACTCACTTGATGCAGACGCCACAAATATTGAGATATCAATCACCGACGGCGGAATTGGATCAATCGCTGTTTCAGACAATGGCGTCGGCATCCTGAAAGAGGACTGCCCAGTATGCACCCTGCGATACTCAACAAGCAAGATAAACACCAGAGAGGACATTGACTCAATCCTCACCTATGGCTTCAGAGGAGAGGCATTGGCAAGCATTGCTGCGGTCGCTGACATGGTGATTGTGACAAAGCACGATGATGATGAGCTTGGAACGCGAATTTCCTCACGAGCAGGAGAAATCCCTAGTATTGAGGATGCATCTAGACCTAGAGGAACCACTGTAGAGATATCTAATCTATTCAAGAGTGTACCTGCCCGACGGAAGCATCTGTCATATCCAAGGGTAGAGAGTCAAAGAGTTCTAGACATCACAATGAGACATGCAATCGTCAGGAATGATGTTGGATTCAGACTCATCAGAGATGAACGAGTAGTATTGGATTGTCCTCCTGGTCAAAATGAGAGGGATAGAGTACTCCATCTATGGGGACCGGATGTTGCCACAAGTCTAGTCAAGTTCCAGCACAGGTCCGGTGATATACTGGTGTCGGGGTTCATAGCGCTTCCTCCTATTTCAAGAGGGAACAGAGGAAGACAGTACTTCTCGGTTAGAAGCCGTCCAATCCATGATGACAAATTGAACCAAGCTGTAGAATCAGCCTATTCCTCGCTCCTGATGAAAGGGAGATATCCGGTCTGCTCTATCGATATCGATGTTGATGTAGACAAAGTTGATGCAAATGTCCATCCGACCAAGAGAGAGGTAAGGATACAGGATTTTGAGTTTCTTGTTGAAACTGTGAGGACTGCAGTTCGCGAGGCTTTGGACAAGGACAAGCCTGAGAAGGCACCTGTGCCATTGCAGGACTTCGTGGATACTCCTCTTACAGAGATCCTTGGTCCAGCATTCGATTCTGAAGAGGAAACAGCATTTTCGGCACGTACCTTAGCAGAGGACCCTCTGCTTTTTGAGAGAGTCACACTTGAGGAACTTGTCACCGATGAAACAGCGGAGCCAGATCAAATTCCTCTGAAAGGTGCTTTCAAAATAGTCGGGCAGATTCAGGACCTCTACATTCTGCTCGAGTTTGATGATGGATTGGTCATCGTCGACCAACATGCAGCTCACGAGAGAATAATCTATGAACGGCTAAAGGAAGAAATGAAGAACAGAAGTATAGTTTCTCAGGAGCTTTTAGAGCCAATAGTCATTCGACTCAGTACATCAGACAGAGATGCAATTCTCGGTGCCAAGGACACTCTAGAGGCCCTTGGATATTCAATCGAATCGTTTGGAGGGAATGAAGTTCTCGTATCAGCACTTCCCGAGGTGTTTGGTCATCGAGCAAGCGAGGAAGAACTAATCTCGCTGGTTGATAGAATCGCTGAGCTTGGCATTCTAGCTGGGACTGAGGAGTTCATGGACAATGTCCTCAAGATCATAGCATGCCATTCAGCCATCAGAGCTGGAGAAGCCCTCAGTCATAAAGAGATAGCGTCCCTTTTAGTAGAACTTGTCAGGGCACCTAATAGATACAATTGCGCCCATGGGAGACCATCGATGATCAAGTTCACCAGAAAGGAGCTCGATAGGCGCTTCGGGCGGGATGGTCCACAGGCTTTGGCTCGTTTCAGAGCACGACACAGACTTCCGCGTTAGCCTGCGCTGAGCGTAGGATTAAGTAATGTTGGACACTCGAATTCCAATATGCCTTCAAAGAACAGGCTTGTAATTGCTACGATTGTCTACCCTGATAACTCATCCGAAATGAATGCACTACTGCTACTCGAAAGCATTCGTTCGTTTGCCGGTTCTCTTTCAAATGTAGAGGTCTGGTGCTATGCGCCTGAGGATGGAAATGAAATATCATCTAGGACGCAGGGCAGGATTGACGAATTGGGGGTTGAACTCATTTCATTTAAGATGGACTCAGAAATTAGCTCATTCCCCTTCACAAGACATGCTCATGCAGCAACCCTTGCAGAATCAAGGTCTAAAGGGAAGTTCGAGTTGGTTGCATGGCTTTCTCCAAATACACTAGTCCTTCAAGAGCCGACTAAGTTCATTCTGGAAAGCGGCATAAGCTTGGGCTATCGACCTGTTCACCATAAGCTCCTTGGGTTGAATTATGATGAGCCCCTTGATACCTTCTGGTCTGCTGTCTACAAGTTCTGCAATGTTCCACGGGCGCGTGTCTTTGTCATGAAGACCCAAGTGGAAGACTTGGCAATCCGACCCTATTTCAATGCGGGGATTCTAGTTGCTAGACCTGAGGAAGCTCTATTCAAGGCTTGGCGTGACACATTCCTGAGGGTATACCAAGAGCCAGTCTTCAAGAGGCTGTATCACGAGGACAGGCGCTATGCTATCTTTGTGCATCAAGCGATACTCTCTGGCATCATATTGTCAAGATTCGAGCAAGATGAGATAGAGGAACTACCTGCAAAATACAACTACCCACTGAACCTCTATCACGAAGACATTACTGAGAATCAACCGGAATTCATTGAGGAATGCGTAACAATCAGGCATGAGGGATTCTATCAAGATCCCGAATGGAAGAGAAACATGCCCGCACGGAATGAGCTCAAGGAATGGATTGCCAATATCATCATGTGAAAATTCTGTACCAAGCCTCGCTTTCCACTTCTTGATTGGGAGTGAATATCTGCCCACTTGATATTCCCGTAGCCGCCGAAGGTCAGTCAGGACCTGATTCGATTGCGACAGGTAGTGAAGAACAGCGACATAACGTTTCCTAAAACAGAAAGTGAAAAAAAGAGAAGGGAGTAGTCTGGATGAGTTCCAGACTACATTTGAATTAGAGCTACCTTCTTCTCACTAGTATAATGATGAGGACTATTACTACTAGAGCTCCTGCGCCAACCGCCAGGAGTAGCATCGGGTCTATTGGCAGAGGTGCTGCGGGTGCGAATGCACCAGGTGTATAAGGTTCACCATTCCAGACGGATGCAATTGGAGGCGCTACTGTGTCACGGTCCAAGGTTTCGACCAACTTGGCAATGATGAGACCTTCTGTTTCGGAACCTGAACGGTCATCAACCCAGGCTTCTGCGATGTACATCTCAGCAAGTCCCTGGTGATCGTCTGGCCTCAAATAGGTTGGTCCTTTCGGTGTGTCTATAGTGAGGCCGCTTTCCAGATGGTCAATCATCATATTAGTGTCAAGATCTGTAACAGCATTCGTCACATTCACCAAGAATTGAGCAGTTGCAAATCCGCTAGCAGTGAAAAGCTCAGGTGCCCGGAAGGTGAATCCCAATCCACCATCAGGCATTATGTTTCTGTCAATATGCTCCTGCACCATCCAGTCATTCACATCGTTATCCGGCAAATCATAGCCGTATAGACACAGCCCAGTAGCTCCAGGTGGTATCCCAATGACATTCATCGAGAATATGTCAATACAGGCTCCAGCAATCTCCATGTAGGACGCAATGTCATATGTGGCAAAATCAGTGTACATAGCTGCAAAACTGCCAGCCCACACAACGAACAAATAGTCGATTCCGAGGAGTGTATTGTTGTCAGCAGTCAAGAGATTGGTGAGATATGGACCGAAATCAGTTGTGCCAAGAGGCGCATACTGAATACTGTTCACTACCCCGCCTTTTTCCTGTATTACTGTTTTCATCGCATCAACGCCACTGTATCCAAACGAATAGTCCGCTGCAAGGAAGCCGAATTTTGTGTAGCCCAGCGTATCCATAGCATATGTTACGCCTGCATAGGCATCATGCCAACTGTTCCTAGCAATACGGAAAATGTAGGGATTGAAGTTGGCAGCAGTAAGAGACGCATCAGCAGCTGGACTCATGAAATACACTTTCTTGTATTCTTCTGCAATAGGTGCAATTGCTGCAGCAACGCTACTATAAGTTCCTCCAACGAGAATGTCAATTCCATCCGTTTCTATGGCATCAGTTGCTATTGATGCTGCCTCGGTCACCGACCCCTTTGTATCATAATAATGAATCTCATAGGGCCGACCTGCAGAGGTCTTATTCTCATTATCGTACCCCATCTCTGTGGTGGCATATATTAGACCCAATTCAAAGCCTTGTTTTGTCCACGGTGCATAGAAAGAGAGTGATGCAGTCGTAAAGGGGGCAAAAACCCCTATCTTTATTGGTTCTGTGTCTTGTGCGACAGTTGGTACAGCGACAAAACATGGTAGGAATATGGATGCTAATAGCACTATAGAGAGAGAAAGAGTAATCAGTTTAATCTTCTTCATCTTCTAACCTCCTATACCCTCAGTCATTGATTGAACGGAAGGTACAGAATATTCCATGACATCTTTAAGACTAATGTGGCGTGCTATTTATCTCTTAAGGACGGCGGATTTGAGAGATTGATCAACAGTTGTTACAGCCTTTGTTTGCTTCCACTAGAGAGTGTGATTTGTGCATTGCTTGCGAAGGAAACCTAGAACTATGCTATTGAACTCGTCTGGCTTTTCGAAAGTAACGGCATGCCCTGAATCACGAACAATGACCATTTCCGAGTTGGGCAAAGAATCATGAATCAAGCTGGAATAGGGATAGGCTGGCTTTAGAATATCCTTCTCACCCACAATGACACAGGTAGGGGTCCTAATCTTTGATAATTGATCCGTCACATCTAGCATGAGAAAGGAATCAATTAGCCGCACAAGTGGAGGATAGTCCAATTGAGTGTAGCGTGCTTTCGCTTGCTCCAGAATAGCGGTCTGCTCCTGAAGAAAGGTTTCGCCAAAATTCAGGGGCAACGTTGCGTAATAGAAAAGCTCAGGATCTTCTTGTTCACAGGCATATCTCCATAATTGACACATCGTGCGGAGCAACGGTCCGACAGATGAAACAGAGCTGCAGACTACAAGACTCTTCAGCATTTCTGGGTATTTCAAGGCAAAAACCAGACCCAGTTCTCCACCATAGCTGATACCAACATGATGAACCTTGGAGAATCCAAGTTCGTCAAGCAGAGCCTTTTGGTCCTCTGCGTGAATCTCAAAGGAATATGGTTCCTCCGGCTTTTCGCTTTGTCCTTGGCCACGCATATCGTATAGAATCATCTGATACTCTTTGGAAAACACTGGCAATTGGTTGACCCAACCCAACGTATTAGAGAAAACTCCATTCCCAAAGATGATTGGTTCTCCTTCACCGTGAATTTCATAATACATGTCGATTCCATTCGCACTACAGAACGGCAAGACCAAACCTCCTATTGACCAAAATCCTCCTTCAATCTACGTTTCAGAATCTTCCCGGCTCCAGAAATGTAGGGAGCGAAACTTTCGATAAACACAGCTGATTTGGGAGTCTTGAATTTAGCCAGTTTTCCTTCGCAGAAGCTGAGTATTTCTTCTTCAGTGGCTTCTTCTCCAGCCTTCAAGACCACAAGAGCACGACCTACCTCACCCCACTTGGGGTCAGACACCCCAATGACTTGAACTTGAGCGATTTTGGAATGCTCTTCTAAGACCTTCTCAATCTCTCTTGGATACACATTCTCGCCTCCACTGATGAACATATCTTTGACTCTATCAACTACAAAGAAGTAACCTTCATCATCATAGTAGACCATGTCGCCAGTTCGAAACCAGCCCTCATCATCCAATAATGTCTTGTTCAGCTCCGGACGGTTCCAATAACCCCTAGTCACTGTAGGTCCCTTGAATAAAAGCTCGCCCACTTCGTTGGGACCGCACTCTCTCTCGGTTTCAGGGTCAACTACTTTGGCATCAATAAAGAAGTTGGGGGTGCCAATACTCCCGATCTTTCGTTCAGCATCCCAAGGGTCAAGAGCAAAACAGCCAGGCCCGACCTCAGTCATTCCAAATCCTTGTTTGAATTTGACTCCGTGTGCCTCTTTGAATGTCTTGATAATTTCCAGCGGCAAGGGTTCTCCTCCAGAGGTTAGAAAACGAACACTACTGAAGTCAATTGATTTGAATTTGGGATGATTCATCAGCATTTGATATTGTGTAGGAACTGCGAAGAAGAAATTGGGGCGCTCTTTGTTGATAAGCTCAATAAGCTGCTCTAAGTCCCATCTCTGCATTTGGATTACTTTTCCCCCCAAAATCCATAGCGGAATGGCATACACGTAGAGTCCTCCTACATGAAAAAGTGGTAGATGGTTTATGTAGACATCCCCAGGAAGGATATCTCGAATAGTACTTAGTGTATTGAAGGCAACCTGCTTGTAGGTTATCATCGCGCCTTTTGGAAGACCAGTCGTTCCACCAGTAAAGACAATACCCATAGGATCCTCATAGGAGAGCTCAACTGGTCTAGGAGGGCTAGATGAAGCCTTGCTGACTACTTCATCATAAATCATTGAGCCCTCGGGCCCTGCACCTTGCGGGTCCAGCGCGATCCAGTGGTCAATTGATGTTTCTGACTTCAGCTCAGTTGCTATAGGCGCAAGATTCCCATCATAAAGAAAGACAGAGGGAGCCAGATCCTCAATCAAACCCGCTAGCTCTCTCGCGACTAGGCGAAAATTGAGTGGACTGAAGATGCCTCCGCACTTCTGACATCCAAAGAAGGCTTCCCAGTATTCCAAACTGTTATGAGCGAGAACACACAGACGATCCCCTTTCTCGAATTTGAGATTCTCTTGAAGGAGATTCGCAACCTGATTCGATCGCCTATTAAACTCGCCATAGGTATATCGTTTGCCTGTTGCCACATCCACTAGAGCTTCTGTATCAGGCGAGAAGACCTCTCTCTTGGATAAATAATCAAACTGATTCACCATTAGTGCCACCTCGCGATTAGTGGTGCCTCACCACCATCTCAGTACTGCAGCCGCCATATTGAATCCTCCCCCTGACGAACAGAGTGCAATGTATTCTCCATTGCCCTGTCCCGGAGGGGGTAGCTTCCCTTGGTCAACAGCATCATACATCGCTAGTGCAATGCACGCTGAGCCAGTATATCCCCATTTATCCATCACATTATGGGTCTTCTCAAGAGGCAGCTCCAATTCTTTCATTACAGCTTCAATGGTGCGAAGGTTCACTTGAGTGAAGAATATCCAGTCGATATCCTCCATAGAGAGATTTGCCTTTGCGACGCAATCCCTTGTCAAAACCGGCCAATGCTGGAGATTTGTGTCTGCAGGAAAACGCTTGCGAAAAGAAAGATGATGTCTATTCTTCTGAATAGCTTCAACTGTTGGAGGCTCTGCCGTTCCTCCAACAAAAACTCCCAGATGGTCGTGGAACGAGCCATCCGCTATCAATTTTGAGGCAATGAATCCTTCTTGGTCTTCACTTGCTTGCACAATCATGGCTCCAGCAGCATCAGCAAATAACGTACAAGTATAGTGATCAGTCCAATCTACGAATTTGGTCATTCCATAGGCACCGATCACCAGGACGGAATTAATGTCGGAGTCTGTTGTGATATAGCGAGAAGCAATATCCAAAGATGTGACAAGACCGGCACATGCACAGTTGACATCGAATGTGCCTGCATTTTTCGCACCCAGCTTATATTGAACCACAACAGATGTTGCTGGAGATAGATAGTCAGGAGTGTCAGTACTCAGTATGATAAGGTCGAGCTCATCTGCTTCAATACCTGCGTTTTCCAAAGCCTCGCGACTAGCATTGACCGCAAGGTCAGATGTAACCTCATCATCAGCCATAATATGGCGTTGTCTAATGCCAACATTCTCTACAAGCCAATCTGCAGTTCCGGGACGACCAAGCATCAGCTCTATATCCTCATTTGTCAGCATCTTTTCAGGAATATATATTCCCAGACCGGTGACTACTGCAGAACGAGCCACTAGCAATATCCTCCAAGCCTCATTATGCAAGCATCCAAACCATTCCTTTCCTAAATCGTCTTCTTCTTGGGCTCAGGAGTATATTGCCCTTTCTCCACTTCGTCTATGAAACTCATTACCTCATTGTTGAATTTACTGTATTTCTCAATGATGCTGAAATGTGATCCGCCCTCGATAAAAACTAATCTCGATGTGGAAATGCTATCAGCAAGCAGTTCAGCATTTTTGGGTGGTATAGCAATGTCGCTATCTCCTTGCAAAATAAGCGTAGGCATCGATATCTGTTTCAGCTCATTTTCCGCTTCAAATGCAGCTACTGCCGAGCTCTGACGCACTTGAGCATACAACGGCGTGGGATACTCATCCATCCATTTCTCTATTTGCTCCAACACCGACCTGTTTTCTTTGATGAACTGTGAACTGAAAGTGGCTCTAAAGCGCATCTCTCGAGCTTGCTCCTTTGATATTGTTTCAGTTGGTACAGCTATAAGCAAAGCCATTGTCTTTTCAGGCATAGGAACAGCGTTGGGTCCTCCAAAGTTGCTGGAAACAATAATCAGACTTCGAACCTTTTCAGGATAGGAAATGGCAATCTGCTGTGCAATCATTCCACCCATTGAAATCCCCAGGATATGCGCAGATTCAATATGCAGAGCTTCCATCAGACCAACAACATCATCAGCGAACATCTCCATAGTATATTGATTGTCCGGCTTGGAACTTCTTCCAGCGCCGCGATTATCAAAAACAACACATCTGAATCGATATTTGAAGGCAGGAATCTGTCGAAACCACACCCAAAGATAGCTGGCCCATCCTCCTATGAATACAATAGGTGGAGCCCCTGATGGCCCATGAATCTCATAGTAGATGTCGACATCTTTCACAGTTTTATATGGCAAGATCATCACCCGCTTCTGGTTCAAGTTTCCTTCTTAGCCGAATATTCATCATACCACCAATTTCATCTCAGAGACTGACAATTAACAATAGCAAGTAGAGACCAATAGCTCCTAGTAATGCAAATACCCAATAATCAGACTCCCTAACTCCTAGTTCAAATCGACCTACTTTCAGACGCTGCAATCTCTCTGTGAGTGGTCTCGCTTTGCTCTTAATTGTCCCTACAATGCCCAGGGGCATAAACAGGACGATGAAGATGTAGATCACTCCCAGCCCAACCAGCCATAGCTGTCCGGGCAGGTTCAGAACATTTGTCATGAAGTCAACCAGGTTTAGCTCGGAATACACTACCACTCCTGCTCCAAATAGTGGGCCTAGGAGAGTGCCTATTCCTCCAATAATCGTATACAACATTGCATCTATGGTCACTCCAACACCTAGAGCTGTTTCCGGGTCAATTGTCCTAATGTAAGGAGCATACAGAGCGCCTGAAAGACCAGCAATAGCCCCACTTATTATCATCACTACTATCTTACAGTAATAGCTATTATAACCAAGAGCCTCCGCTCGCTCTTCGTTTTGGGCAACTGCAGCCACCATTCTTCCAAATGGCGAAACAACTAACCGTCTCACAAAGATGTAGGTCAAGACAAGACAGGTCAATACTAGATAATACTGAACGGGAATCGTGAAGTAGAAAGTGTCAGTTTGTTCAATCCATACAGATACTAGTCCTCCAATATTAGAACCAAAGGTAACGAAGATGCCAATTACTGCAATGATGATGATGAAAGGCACTGCATATGTGGCAAGCATGTTTGGTGGCCCCGCATCCTCAATGACTGTCTGGCCTTCGTTGACCTGCATGGGATCAACATGAGATTTGCCTCTTCCCATCCACTGGAAGACCATCATCCCAAGAAAAGCAACGAACACAATTGCAGGTCCGATGATATTAGACCCAAAGATGAGTATAAGTCCTGTAAAGGCCGCCATTGTTGGAATGAACAGAATGAGACCAATTGATTCTGTTCGCTGCTTTAAATAGAGAATAAGCATCCAGAAGAAGGCTGCAAGAGCTACGAATGCAATAGAAACGAAGATGAGATAGAAGGGTGCCGTTCTGATGAGTCCGGGAGTAGAGATTCTCAGACCTGTTTCTCCACCAGAAATGTCTGGATTTTCTGCAAAGAAGTTGTAGAGAAACATCGCAATGGCCAAGGCAATAAATGCAAAAGCTGTGCCCCTCATGCGGCTTGTTGTTAGCCCCATAATCAGCCCAATACTTGCTCCGACTATCATTGCCAATACTATAGTAAATGGATAGGGAATAACTGCTATGAGATTGAGTGGAGGGGGAAGAATTGACGCGTTTAGAGTGAAAGCCATAAAATAGGCTCCGACACCAAAAAGCGCAACCTGCCCGAAATTGAGAAGCGCAGCCCGTCCTAGCTGCAGGTCAAAAGACATTGCAAGAAGGCCAAAGATCATTATCTGAGTCATCAGAAAGAGAAGTGCTCGAACGGGAGAGGTTTCTGCTGATGTACCCAATGGGAGAAGATACAAGAAAGCTATGATGGCTACAAGCATTCTATTCTCTGACAGGATAGAGGGCAGGCTATGCATGATTCCTTCTAGTCCTCCCTCGGTTTCGCTTTCACTATGCATGTCCAGTCAACCCTCCTGGTCTTAGGATGAGAACAATCGCCATTATGACAAAGACAATGATATTCTGCAGGTCTGAAATGAAATAGGCGGTGATTTGCATCGACAAACCGACTATTAGAGCTGCAAAGAACGTTCCTTCAAAGCGGCCATAATGGGCGCCTCCAACAACGACAATCACAAATGCGAATATGAGATAGGTCAAGCCGTGACCAGTATTCGCACCGATCCACGGAACCAAGACAGCGCCGGATAGTCCTGCAAGGCCTGCACCGAGCATGAATACCAGTGTGAACAACTTCCTAATGTCAGTGCCCAATGCCTCAACCATCTCTGAGTCTTCTATGCCTGCCTGAATCTGCAGACCGATGCGTGTCTTCTGAAAAGCTATGAACATCACTGCCGCAACTGCGAGTCCTAGGAAGATCAGAAATATCCGATATAGCTCGAATTTCATGGCGCCGCCAAAATCCAAAATACCGGTTATGAAGAAGTAATGCAATTGTGAATTTGGAACGATGAAGTATGTTATAACAGAAGTGCCCCAAAGAATCTCGCTGACTTGGGTTATTATGAACATGAACCCAACAGTCAGCAATATCTGCGCAATAGGATTGCCGTAGAGTCTTCGAATTGTGAAGAATTCTATGCCTCCACCTAGGATAGCCAGAACGCCTGTGGCTCCAATGGCACTTATAATAAAGGATGTAACTGATATAGCAAACTGGTTCGCCCCGAAGAGAAAGTGGAATGGCAGTGAGGGGTCCAATAGAGCGGCTTCTGTTCCCAGATATATTATGAAGCCCATAAAACCCCCTAGCATGAAGAAGGCGCCATGTGCGAAATTAATGACATCACACAAACCAAATATCAGGAAGAAACCAGAAACCATCAAGAAGAGCAACATGCTAAGTGCAAGCCCATCAACTAGTGATTTGCTAGCCCTCACAGTAAATTCGCCCCATCCGTAGTAGTTTATTGCGGCTGCGACCAGCAGAACCCCGATAATGATGAATGCAATCATCAACACATAGTTGAATCTCTTACGAACTTGTTGATTCTGATTCAATGAATCTCTAAAGGAGGAGAGTCTTTTCTGCATAGCTGCCTTCACCTTCACCAAATTTCTAAGTGTATTATATTGTGACCCCCAAGTATTGTGCTACAAGTTTCTTGTCTGCTACCAACTCGCTCATGTTATTTCCTTGGTGAACTATTTTGCCATTATCGAAAATGTAGTAGTTGTCACCCATCTTGGAAACAGTCCGGAAGTTCTGTTCCACCAAAAGGATTGTTGCAAACTCCTTCAGCCTGTCAAGAGCCTTGACTAGATTCTTGGCTAAGAGTGGACTAAGACCCTCCGTAGGTTCATCTACAAGCAAAAGATCATTATCATTCACTAAGGCGCGAGCTACAGCCAGCATTTGCTGTTGCCCGCCTGAGAGAGACCTCGCCCTCTGTTTAAAGAACCTCTTCAAGTCTGGAAACAGGTCAAAAATGAAATCCAATCGATCATCCAAGCTCCCCTGAAGTCCTCCTTTCCGTCTTGATACAATGAGGTTCTGCTCAACTGTCAAAGTCCCAAATATCCTTCTTGTATCAGGGACGTAGCCGATGCCTCTGCTGACGATATCATGAGTAGGTAGATTGGCTATCTCCTCATCCTTGAAGACGATCCTTCCCACCTTAGGCGGATAGATGCCGAGTATTGTTTTCATCGTTGTAGTCTTGCCGGACCCGTTTCTACCTAGTAATAGAGTCACTTCGCCCTTGGGCACCTCCAACGAGATTCCCTGCAAAACATAGAAGGAGCCGATGTATACATGCGCATCTTGTATTTCAAGCAAGTTCTTCATCTGTACCACCGAGATAAGCTGTCAATACTCGTTCATCCTTTTGGATCTCCTTTGGGGGACCCTTTGCAATCATTCTTCCTTCTGAAAGGACGAAAATCTCCTCACTGAGTTGCATGACAATGTCCATCTTGTGCTCAACCACAAGCACCGTTAATTGATCACCATATGACTCCTTGACTCGAGATATAGCATCAATAACGTCGGGAATCTCCTCTATCGATATGCCGGCAGCAGGCTCATCAAGTAAGAGGAGCTTTGGCTCGGTGGCGAGAGCCATCGCAATTTCAAGTTTCCTTTGTTCTGCATGCGGGATTACAGCCGCTGGGACATAAAGCCTAGCAGGGTCAATTCCGACAATTGTTGCTATGTCAATCACTTTCTCATGAAAATCGCTGAATGAGCTTGCCTTCTTCAGCATTCCAAAGAAGTTCACCTTCTCTCCACTACAGCCCTGAGCTGCCAACCGTATATTTTCGAATGTGGTCATATAGGGAAAGATATTCGTGATTTGATATGACCGTGATATACCAAGTCGCGTGCGGTCATGCATTGAAGCTCGAGTGATATTCTGCCCTTCGAGGTATATTTGTCCAGATGTGACAGGGAGAGCCCCTGTAATGAGATTGAAGAATGTAGTTTTACCTGACCCATTTGGACCAATGATTGCTTTTACCGAACCTCTTTCAACTTCAAGACTTACATCATTGACTGCGACCAGTCCACCAAAATTCTTGGTCAATCCACTCGTACTCAGGATGATTTCATTTGTTGAGGCCAGTAAGATTTCCTCCTGACTTGACATTGGCATATCTTAAGATGGACATCCCTCGTGAACTCAATTCAGGCGAATAATATACCTTTTGGATTAAGGTTGAAGCAAAAGGAGCAGAAATTCCACCTCTTCAGTAAGACTAATACTTGATAATGTTGCCAATCTGATTCATTATGGACTTCAGGGATTGGTCATGGATAGGCAATTGGACCGGTAGAAGGGCGTTGCTAACTCCAGAAAGAAAGGCAATAGTTGACAACATACAGAATGAGGAATACACGTTCAAAGAGATTGATGAACGAGCTAATCAAGTGGCCAGGGTATTGCTTGATTCAGGAGTGCAAAAAGGAGATCGAGTCTGTGTCTACTCGAAGAATAGATTTGACTTTCTTGACATCCTCTTTGCATGTGGAAAAATGGGAGCTATTCTAACTCCGTTCAATGTTCGACTAACAACACCTGAGATTGAGTATCTCTTGAAGAAGACAAGCCCATCAGCAGTTTTCTATGATCCCTCTCTGACCACTCAGTTTGAAGAGCTCCGGCCCCTTCTCAAGGACCAGCTAATTGTCGCTATGGGAGATAAGAAGTTGGGTGCTGACGCTGACATTCACTCACTCATGATTGAGAAATCAACTGCTGCAGTGGAAAGACCTGTAATCACAATGGATGATCCTTATTTGATTGTCTTCACTGGTGGTACCACAGGACTTCCCAAAGGTGCAGTCCTCTCACATGGTCTTGTCTTTTGGAACTCTGTTAACACAATCGTCTCATGGGGACTAAGACCAGATGATATTCAGCCCCTCCTCTTTCCCCTTTTCCACACTGGAGGCATCAACGTACTCCTCATACCCTTCCTCCATCTAGGAGCCAAGTCCATCATAATGGGCGATTTTGATGTGGATGAAACATTGAGAGTCATTGAGAGAGAGAGATGCTCCTTGGTCATTGGAGTCCCAACGATGTTCAATATGATGGCGGAATCACCGAACTATATGAAGACGAAATTCGACACTGTTCGAGTCTTCATCAGCGGCGGGGCTCCCTGTCCTGTTGCAATAATGGAGAAGTATTGGAAGAGGGGCAAGATTCTCAAAATGGGCTACGGTCTCACGGAAGTTGGCCCGAACAACTTCTTCCTACCCGAAAGTGAAGTCAAACGAAAACCTTCTTCCGTGGGAGTCCCAGTCTTTCACTGTGACATGAAGATAGTTGATGATGAGAACGCTGAGGTTTCAGTTGGGGAGGTTGGAGAACTGATGCTTCGAGGCCCTCACATCTTTTCTGGCTACTGGGATGAACCCGAGGAGACTGCGAAGACGATTGAGCCTGATGGATGGGTTCATACTGGAGACCTCACTATGAAGGATGAGGAAGGATTCTACTTCATCACAGGTCGAAAGAAGGACATGTTCATCTCTGGTGGAGAGAACATCTACCCCACAGAGATTGAAGAGGTGTTGTACAAGCACCCCTCTATCCTTGA
>JBHLQS010000022.1:0-23997 GCA_048883405.1 Candidatus Thorarchaeota archaeon | reverse complement strand
AAGCAACGGGCTATGCTGTCATTGAACAATGCTACAAAATCAGCTGAGGCGGAAGACACAATCAGTGCAATCCATGATCTGCGTAGTGCACTCTTCGATCTTGGCAGGGTCATTGTGATGAAGAACAATTACTTCTCTATAATGAAGCCGTCAGAGGTTCTCACAGAGATACGACTCTTGGATCCACTGGTATATCCACTCTTTCTCCGAACATTCAAGCTAAAGGGCATGGAAGAAGAAGATCTGATGGAAATCCTAGGAGAGCTTGAGGAATGGATTGGAATAGCAGAGGGACGCTTTGGTGAGGGAACTGTCGATGAGTATGCAACAGACCTGATAACAAGGGCTCAACGGGAGTATCATGGTGCAATGAATTGCACACTGGCCGGAGACTACGAGCTCGCTGTACTTGAGATGCGTAGAGCCGTAGACAGCATTGGACGAGCATTAATGGCACTTGCAGGGAAGTTTGAGGTTGATCAGACGAGCTTCGTTCAAGAGCTCAAGGAGAACGAACCAGTATTCTATGAGAACATCCTTGTACACTATGGTGCATTCGAGTTCACAATGAAGGGAGTTCAAAGGAGCATAGGAGAGGCACAGTTCATAGCCCAACGACTGTAAGACCATTTCAGGTTAGATTGATTAGGTGAGAGACAGTTCACCCAATTCGCGTCAAAATGACATCTGATTCTAAATCCGGGATTCTGAAGCTTACCAGTGTCACATTGAGTAGGGAGAAGCAAGATAAGATCGACTTGGAATTCGAGAGATATTCGAAGGCAGTCAACTATGTCATTAGAGCCATCCTAAAGGACCACATCTCATCAGGGAGGAGAGCTTTCGAAATTCTCGAAGAAGAACTCTCTAGCCAATTTGACCAAAGAACTCAGTATTTGAGGGATATTGTCAAGACTGCATGGGGGGAAGTCAGAGAGCATCGGAGATTGGCCCAGACCGTTAGGAGTATGCGTGATAAAGCTCCTGTCTTCAGAGGAGGACGGATGATTTTCTCTCAACCAATTGTGTCAGTCAACGAGAAAGGAGTGCATCTGCAGACAATAGAAAGGGAGAAAGTGCCAATACCATTCGACAAAAGAAGTCGTAATCGGTTGGTGGAGGATCTCGAGTCAATTGCTCGTGGAAAGACAGTATATGGAAGAGTCAGACTTACCTGGAACAAAGAAGGATACATGGACATCGACATTCGAATTGAGAATTGAGGTCCTTGCTTCACCCCTACGCTTCATAGTCCCAAAATCTCAATGCGCCTGAGTAGTCAGTTGTGTAGAACCCTGAGCCTTTGGGATTCCATCCTATCGATGAGATTCCAGTAAGCAAGCGATCCTGCTTCTTCACTTTTCGTTTTTTGATTGACCAAACCTTAACAGACCGGTCCCAACTTCCAGATGCAAGGTATGTATTGGATGGGTCAATTGCGAGAGAAGTCACTATGTCTGAGTGGCCCGTCATTTCGAGGACTTCTTTTGGACGCTCAGGGTCGATTGAAAGAATGATGCCATTATGCAATCCGAGAAAGACTTTCGAGCTATCATTTGTCACTGCTATTGACCTGATTCTTTCCTTCTGTTTTGTTAGTGTGGCTAGAATATCAAAACTGCTGAGGTCAAAGAGATTACATTCTCCGTCCCAAGAAGCTGTCACTAGCACAGACTCTTCACGTGCGAAGACAAGACCTGAAACGTCAGTTCTGTGAGCTTGAATGTTCCTGTAGTTCTTCATGCTGCTAGTATAAAACACCTTGACCTCTCCATCTCGTGAGCCAGCAGCACCTCTGGCCTTCTCAGATCCAACAGTTAGAGCCTTGACCTCGGAATTATGTCGAAGGACGGGTATGTCTTTAGCAGGCCCAGTTGAGGTCCATCTACGTGTTGTGCAGTCCCAGCTAGTTGATACCAGTCCCTTTCCTCCATCAATGAAAGCTACAGCAGAAACAGCAGCATCATGTCCCTTGAGTATTCGTTTTTGGTTTCCGGATACTGAATCAAGAATGAAGATTTGTGAATCCATTGTGCCGCAAGCAATCCGCTTTCCTCGAGGGTCTACTGCCATGCAGGTGAGTGGTGGAATTTGAGTTTCAGCAGGCCTGAAAATAATGGTCTTCTTCAACCTTATTCACCCTGAGGAGGACTTTCAGAGGATTATTCTATCGCTTCCTCTAAAAGGTGTGTAACATCATCCCTTTTTCAAGCGACCATACACAAATAGAGCTGCAACCCCAACAACGCCCAAGATTAAAACATAGTAGCTGACTGGAAAGTTAGGAGAGAAGGGAATAGTTGTTCCAGAGTGAATCACTAAATGGGTTTCCACAACTTCTCCTACTATCTGCAGACTTTCTGCGCTGCATCTCTCGGGAACGTCATCAACCGTATGCCAAGTCGCTGGGAAGGGATTGTGATGAATAATATCCACAGAAGGAATGTTAGCCTCAAGGAATGGTTTGTGGTCATCAAGGATTGAAGCTCCAAGTGAATCTAGAAACGTATCCTGATAGCCCATTTCTGCGGCCAGTGACCAAATTGAATCTTGAAGAGATCTTGTCGAACTGCTTTCACGTTGAAGGCGAAGATCACTGTCCCCAATCATATCGAGAAGAATCATAGAGCTGATGTAGGATACACGGCTAGGAGTTAATTCATCGACATAGTAGGTGGAACCAACAATCCATTCCCACCCGTCTATGTAACCTGAGTCCTCAGCATCAAAGAAGACTAGTTCTACGTCATCTCTGACCTCGATTGGCAATACACGAGCCATCTCAAGAAGCACTGCGGTCCCACTGGCACCATCATTGGCTCCCAAGACAGGTCTGCTCCGATTCGCAGGGTCTGGGTCATTGTCTGCAAGAGGGCGTGTATCGTAATGTGCACCTAGAATCACTGTGGCATTCCGTATGGGACCGTACCATGCAATGATGTTGGCACACGACACATCCCGGTAGGTGAAGTTCTGGAGTGTTGTATTCCATCCATGACTCTCCAGAATATCAACAATGTACTCTCTACATCGAGAGAGATTATCTGAACCAGGCGGTCTAGGCCCAAAATCACATTGTGCTATTAGATGGGCCATAGCATTCGTTCCATCGAATTCAGGAGTGTAAGTGACCTGCTTGCTTCCACATGAGAGGGGTATTATCAGAAGTATCAGAATGGCCCAAGTGACTCTCATTCTTCCACAGTCCAACACCCAGCCGTCCTTCCGGCCCTATGAACCTTTTCAGGAGGAATGATTCATCTTCGACTGCACCTGTCGTTTAAGAAATCTGGGCAGCTCTCGTGGCAAATCTTTGAGTATAGTATATGGAATTGCCGAGTAGCCAATTTCGCCTCTAGCAAGCTTCGCCAGAATATCTGAAGCGGGATGATACGATGCCGCTGCTTTAAGTACGGTTTCAGCAAAAGCGGTTCCCCTAAGTCCGGCCCATTCAGCCATTGCAAAGTTTGATTCGAACTCTTTCTTGCATAGGTGATGGTATTGCTCAAGATAGTGGCTATCGTAACGACCAGACTCTGCAGCTCTAGCAATAACGTCTGCTGCATGGACACCTGACTTCATAGCATAAGCAATGCCTTCACCCATCATTGGATCTACAAAGCCCGCAGCATCTCCAACAAGGAGAGCTCGGTCCGTGACGTTTCTACTTGATACACCGTCAGCACCAAGGAAATGCACCCGACGTCGCTCCAGATTGAGTGGGACTCCGATTCTTTGCTCTAGTTTCTTCCAGAAGGTGTCAAATGCTGGACGAAGTGGATACATATGCACTGCAGCCCCAGCGATTCCAATACAGAGGTGTTCCCGTTTCGGAAACATCCATCCATAGGCCACTCGACCTTCCACTGGTATAATCTCAAGAATGGATGGTTTGCCATTCGTAGCAGTCAGGACTCCTTCTTCGCCCACATGGAAGTCGCTCTCCATTCCAAGACCAACACGATTGAGGTTTTTCCTTGCTGGTCTAAGACCTAAGGATTTGGCCACTACAGAATTGACTCCATCTGCACCGACAAGATAGCGAGCCCTGAGTTCCTGACCATCTGTGGTCTGAACTACGGCATTCTTCGGCCCTGTGGATGCGTGTTTCACCTTTGTTAACTCCTTTATCTCTGCACCTGCATCCACGGCTCTCTTTGCAAGGAACTCGTCGAAACGCTCTCTGAACACAGTTATTCCAATCAGCCTTTTAGAGGAGAATTCAGCTACATCACCGCTAGGAAGAACGAACCTAAGACCAGTGATGCGCTGCTCGACAAGACTAGCGGGCAATTTACCTCGCAAGATATGAAGCCCTCTGTACATAACAGCCCCACCGCAAGGCTTCTCTCTAGGATGCTTCGACTTTTCTATTAGAAGCGTTTCGAAACCGGCTTTGGCACAATCATGGGCTGTAACAGAGCCAGCCGGACCAGCACCCACAACTATTACGTCATAGGACAACTTTCCGAGGTTCCTCCCACTCAGAGTTTCGCTAGTGACCTTTGATTAGTGTTATCATTTAGACTTACTGTCCTGCCGCACAACTTCGAAGACCGCATCATCGCCCCAATCGACCCCAATTCCCAGTTTTCTACGTATAAGAGGCTCATAATCGGGGTTGATTTCGTAACCGATGGAATTTCGTCCCAGTTTCCTTGCCACTGCCATGGTAGTCCCAGTCCCTGCAAATGGGTCAAGAACTGTGTCTCCGACAAAGGAGTATAGACGGATGCATCTCTGAGGCAGTTCCTCTGGAAATGGAGCTGGATGACCCTCTTGCTTTGCTGATGCAGGCTGAAATTCCCAGATTGAGTTTTGAGCCCAATTCGTAAACTCCTCATGACTGATGGCTGATGATTCCTTGATTTCACTAGTCACCGGAGGACGCTTGCCTTCCTTTGAGAAAACTACAATCCACTCATAGGGATATGATGCCAGAATGTTTGGGGGATAGGGATAAGATCCCCACGAACTGAATCGTGCTGCCTTGCGCTTGTCCCATACAAAGAGGGAGTGAAAATACATGTTGCCCAGCGAGTCCATGAAGGTTTCCAAGTCCGTAATGACCGTCTTTGTGACGCGTCGCCTGAACTTGGAGTTCTTCCCAGTCAGGAATAATGGCATGATGTTTATGATGAGCTTACCATCAGGTACTAGTTTCTTCACGCACTCCTTAAACACCAGACAGATGTCTGACAGGTATTCTTCATAGGATGTGGAACCTTGACCAATCTCCACTTCATTCCCATAGTCCTTCAGACGCCAATACGGCGGAGATGTCACAACGAGATGAACAGATGCATTCTTCACATGGTTCATTGCTCGACTATCCCCAATGACAACTAGGTGTTCGGTCATGGTATCATCTGCTCCCACCTAGGTCCCAAACAATGACCTGCTCCTTTCGATGCGTCTTGTTAATCATGTCCCACATCTTGCTCGGGGTATTGGTATACGATCTTTCAACGACATATGGTTCGCTCCATGGTGCAATCTCTGCAAAGAACTCGGAACCACGAATCAGTTCTCTATGAACCATTCTGTCACCAACAACAAATATGATGATGGCGTCCTCCCTGATGACTCTGTCAATCGCCTTCAGAGCCAGTTTCATGTCATCTCTGTAGGTCGAGTATCTTTGAATGAGCCCATCACGGATGGCCCCGCGGTCCATTCCAAGCACCTCCATTACTATCTTTGTGTAGTACCCAGTATAGTCAAGCGCATCGAAATATGGCGGGCTACTGTAGACGATGTCAATAGAGTTCTCAGGAATGATGTCATAGATTCGCCGGGTATCATGCTGATGGATTGCCGCATTTGGCTGGCCTCTGACATATATGATGTGTTTGCGAGCTTTGCGCATCACAATCTTGTAGAAGTCTACTTGACGAAGAGGAGGATTGAGTTTCCCGATTGATGTTGATGTCCAAATCCAGCCATTGCACGCACGAGCGGCGACACAGATAGAGCCGTATAGGACGGACTTCTCGTATGCGGAATAACTCCTAGAAACAGCTAGCATCCGCATTATCTGTTCTGCAGTTTTGCGGTGAAAATAGCGGGATGGCTCAGGCGGCATTGAGAGGTGTGACTTGCATCGCTTTGCTTCCTCTAGAGATGACTCAAGATTATAGATGGTTGAATCTATATCGAGCGGTTCGGTCTTGCCACGAGCTATTTCGCACGCAATTGGGTTGTTGTCTACACCAATAGCGTTCATCCCTCTTGCCTGAGCCTCATAGACAATCGTTCCAGTTCCACAGAATGGATCTAGAAGAATGCCAGTAGAGCTGAGTTGACCTATGACATGAGCCGCATCGATGGCAGACATCTTGCCGCGGTAGGGGTATATACCGTGGATTGATTTCGGGTTGCTGACCTTCTCAAAGCTCCGTAGAGTGATGGTCTGATTGATGTCAGTAGCTCTGCAATCTGTTGCCCCAGCTTCCTGCATGGTGAGAGAGGTATCATTTGATACTCTAAAAAGGTGTGCAATAGCATGATTTGATGAACGAGATAGATACTCAACCATAGAATCGATCTATAGCCTTGATTGTCGACTCTATCTCTTTCTCTACTGCCTCTACCAACAGGGGGTCTTGTTCCCCTGATTCTTCAGACTCATCAGTCTGCTCGACCTTCTGTGCTCCATGCAGGTTGCCATCGCAGGCCAATATGGAGGCGGCTTCTAGCCCCCGAGTGGCTGCGAATACGAAGAGGAATGAACTCTCCATCTCAACACACTTCACCTTGGCTCGAGTCCACATGTCTAGTGGGTTCTTTTCTGGACTTACATAGTACACATCACTTGTCCAACAGATGCCCTGATGGACTCTATCTGGAGGTAGCAGCTTAGATATCTCTTCATGCAATGCAATCGCCCATTTCGGAGATGCCACTGCAGGATATTCCACAGGTGCGTAGTTGAGACCAGTTCGTTCATCACGAATCGCACCCGTCGGCACGACCACATCGCCAACTGTTACAGAGGGTTCAATCCCGCCACAAGACCCAATTCTTATGATGACTTCAGGACCAAGCCTTGACAGTTCTTCAACACAGATGTGCGTCGAAGGAGTACCTATTCCTGTGCCAGCCATTGTCACAGCGACTCCCTTTGGAGTATAAGCACGGTATGTGACAAATCCTCGATAACGTGCGACCTCTTCTGGATCCTTCATCTTGGATGCCATCACGGGAATTCTGTCTGGATTTCCTGCGATTAGCACCACCTTTTCAACATCGCCTTCGCCTACTCTTAGATGTGGTTGTATTCTACGCTTCAAAGGACTCACCCGACACAAGTTATCAGGTGCAAAACATGCTTTTCACTGTTAGGCTCAGTATATATTGGAAGTAATTCCCAGCATATTCATTCTTGGTCTTGTGACCTGCAACTATCTTCACGTCCTCAGACCTATCACAAGATTCCACCTTATTAGGCCCCATAGAAATGAGTCCAGATTCGCGTTAACCATAGATACGCTTTTCTTATCGGGAAGTCAGGCGTAGAGTGAGCTGACATGACTGAAACCGTCGGATTCGAGTACTATTGCTACCGATGCGGTGCCAGGAACTCTCTGGACCTTCCTAGTCCCAAAGCACCTGATTATCATCATACTGATCTCAAGTGTGAGTCATGTGGAGATGGAACAAGGGTCATGGTGAGCAGTTGCCCAAATCCAGACTGCACTCATTTCGTATACTGGATCAATGACATTTCCATTCCGGATTTAGTGAAGAGCTTTGCAAAGTACATGACGACCAACATGCAGGCCCTGATTGACAAGGCTGCAGTCCAAGGTGCACGATTGAGTATTGATACACCCGATAAATTCCAAATTCCAGCTGCCTGTCCCTGCGGCACTCAGTTCAACGTCGAGATTGATATTCCGGACCTAGATTAGAAAGAGAGCCCTCCTTCAACAATGATAGTACCCTATGAAGCTCTCTTGTTTTGGAAACAGAGTCTTGATGAGTGCTTTTACCTGTCCGCTTACGAGAAAGTCAGTGTTCTGCTGATTCAATTCTTCTATAGAGTACTGACCCAAGAGCAATCTAACAAAGTCGTTAGGCGGCGCTCTGAAGCTGAGATTCTTGCCATCCTCATGGATTCCCAAGTCCTTTACTTGCTTTATCTTACCATCTTGGAAGTCTAGGACATAGCAATGTCTGTATGTGTTGATTGTCACTTCTTTGGTAAGTCCTTCAAACATTGTTTTTTGAAGACGCTTCTGAAGCACTGGACGGATCCGCCTTAGGAAGCGAATCATGTCAGGAATACGAAGCTGATGCTTCCAGCCTCGACTCAAATTACCGCCAAGGTCTAGGCCAACTTGGGACAGGTTGCAGGTCATTGCACCTGAGAGAGCGATTCGATAAAGGCCCATCTCTTTGCATTTATCTTTTAGAAACTGCAATACGCGCCTCACACCATCATATGTTCGAATGCTGCTTTCTATCACATCTAGGAATCCATCGCCCGGATCAGAGAGCGAGTGTTGGATTGCCATCTCTCTGGCAACCAACCGAAAATAGCCTTCAACTTCCTTTCCATCCTTCACAACGTATGTTGTGAACTCCTTCTCATACTCTTGCCGCTGCTGTTCCTGAATCCGCCACAACTCTCTATCGCGGACTGAAGACACCAGTGTACGAGCTGTCATCTCCTCATAGAGTTGGATGATTGAGTCCAGATTGGATTTTGTAGCTCGACTAATTGTCAAACGCTTCCAAGATGGTTTCTCCTCTAGGGGAACTTCTGGCACCTGTTTTGTTCTGAGGAATACAGACCTCCAAGCTGGTATTAGGAAGTCATACCCAAATTGACGATAGTAGTAGGGAATTCCTTGAATTGTGGAGATATCCCATTTGCCGCGAGCCAGTTCTTTCTCAAAGTATTCTTGATACAGTGCTCTTACAAGCCCTCTCTTACGATACTCGGGCAATGTTCCAACAAATCCGAGTTCCAGATTCCGTAGCGGAACACCTGCGTAGCTCCAGACACTAGGAATAGCGTTGATTGAAGACACAAAGATTCCTTTGTCGGTGTCACGAATGAAGAAGTTCATCTCCCTCCCAAAATTCGGGAGAAGGTCGATGATTCGTCTTAGTTCCTCGCCATCCTGTGGCTCATGGATTGATGAATTAAACTTGATCAATTCCTCAAGCTCGTCATCTGTTTTGACGATGCCAAACTCAAGACCGTCTGGGAGAGGGGTTGATGCTTCATGCGTCATTTCATGACCACTTCGGTATTGCTGAAATTCATGCGACCATGAATGTCTATATCAAGAGAGTACTCTCCAATATCATTTGGGGTTGGCCGCATAGAAGTCGCAATGTTCGGACAATGGACAGTCATGACAACGCGGAACCTTTCTCAGACAGATTGTAGCGACCATATCGATTATCCCCCAGTAGAGTTTCTTGTCCTGTGAACCTCCAAACTGCTTCATGAACTCCCAAATTATTCTGGCCGTTGGATCAGAAACACCAAGAGAAAATATGCGGTTAATGAGATGAACTACATTGCCATCCACCATTGGTTCGGCAGCGCCAAATGCGAAGTTCATGACAGCTGCGGCACCGTATCGACCGACACCAGGGAGTGCTTCAAGAGCAGCCAGATTCTTCGGAATCTTCCCATCATATTCTTTGATTATTGTCCTTGCCATCTGTTGCAAATGCATTGCTCTAACAGATTGGAGCCCAATTGTGCTTAGGGCCTGTTCAATAGTTGACTTCCGAGCTCGTGCGAGCCGTGCCAAGCTATCAAATCGTTGAATGAAATCGGGATAAATTCGAGCTACGGCGGTTGCAGTGGTCCGTCTAAGTAGCATTTCAGCAATCAGAGTCCGGAATGGATCGTTACTTTGTCGCCATGGAAACGGACGGCCATTCCTCCCGTACCACTCTATGATAGCGTTCCTAACAACTCCGGCTCTTTCACCATTGAGAAGCGGAGCTTCTCCCATATCCTCGCCTCACTCACTCAAGCATAGAATTGATTCTCTCAAGAATTTCATCGAGTGTGGCTACTACAGTTATGCCCTCCATTTCCCGCAGCCTAGCCACGTTATCGAGGTCCACCCTTCGAGAACGGATCTTGAACTTCATTCCATTAGGTGCGACAGTTTCAATCTCTCCCGGAGTCTGGTCAACGGGAAGAAGAACGATGGGAGTCTTCCCTTTGGCGCATTGGGCCACTGCATTGGTAAGAAGTGTGTCCTCAATGCCGTAAGCAATCTTCGCAGCAGAATTGGCTGTAAGAGGAGCCACGATGAGAATGTCCCATTTGCCCATCTGCAGAGGGCCCGCAATAAATGGCACATTTGCATCAACTTCGACCCTTACCTTGAAGTTCTCATTAAGGGGGTTCCACAGTTTGTACCAGTTTAGAACCTGACGCCCAGCTTTTGAAACAAAAATGTCAATCTTCACATCATGTTCTTTCTGAAGATTAATCATCAGTTCAACTGACTCTTGGATGAGGTCGCCACTCCCAGTAATTCCCCAAGCGATTCGCATTTCAGTTCGTTCGTTGGTAGTATTCATTGCAAAAATATGTAGTGGATAGTTGATTTGCTGCGGTGAGAGATTATGTACAGAGCCAGTGTGGGCATAACAACCAATATGAGAGTCACGGCAACAGATTGGATTGCCAAGAATGCAGAAGACCTCGGAATCGATGGCATTTGGGTTGGTGAGGACATCGATTTGGGACAGGAAGTCTATGTCCTTACAACTGCAGTGCTCCTTAATGCTTCAAAGGTACGCGTGGGGACTGGCATAATTCCTGTCACTGTTCACAAGATTTCAACTATTGCCCGCGCAGCAGTCACATTGCAGAATACAGCAGAGGGAAGATTTGTCTTTGGAACGGGGATTGGGGGTATTCAAGACCTCAACAATCTGGGCATCATTGTGAAGAAACCTGTCACTGAGCTTAGGAAAGCAGTCACAGCTTTAAGGAGGCTATGGGCTGGGGAGTCAGTGACAATAGAGAGCGAACTGATGAGACTGGACAACTACAGTCTGGGGCTGAAGAAAGCTATAGAAATTCCGATCTTCCTAGGTGTACGAGGGCCACAGATGCTCAATCTTGTGGGAGAGGTCGCGGACGGTGCCATACTCTCAGGCCCAATCGATTATCTCAAAGATGCAGTAAAGAGAATCAATTCATCTGCCAAGAATTCCGGAAGAAAGGAATCAGATATAGAGAAGGTCGCATGGCTCCCGACAATCCCTACCTTCAAGGGAGGGAAGGAGGATCTCGCAAAGCGAGTTGTGGCACTAGTGATAGCTGATATGCCTCAGCCAGTCCTCGACCTTCTTCATGTAGATCTAGAGAGGGTTGATAGGCTAAGAATGGCAGTTTCGAAGTCTGGACCTGATGCAGGCATTCCACACGTCAATCAAGAATTAATCGACATGTTTGCGATTAGTGGAAGCAAAGAGCACATGGTAGATAGGTTCGAATTACTCGCTGAGATTGGTCTCACTGAGGTCGTACTTGGACCTCCATTCTCAGGAGATTGGAGAGGGGCAATTACTGAGATTTTTGAAGAGATAAGAGGCCGAAAGGAATCCTGAAGATGTGCCGGCCATCCTGCAGTGAGAACAATCATATGTCGAAGTAGCCCGAGAGATTCAGCCTATCTCGTTCAGTTGTCCAACCACCAGGACCGAATTTCCAGAACTTGGTGAGATCAAGCTCAGACCTTGAACCCTTAAGGTCTATTGTCATGATTGGATTCACAGACGTCACTCCCTTATGAGACTCAAGTGAACGAAACAGTTGGTAGTATTCGACTTGATGTTCGCTCGGGACTTGAGCCCAGACAATTATCCCTAGAGGAGACACATAGTATGTGACTGCTGGCAGATGTACTATGGCCTTTTGGATTCTGTCCTTCCAAGTCCTATCGCATATGATCTCAAAGCAGAAGTTTGTTGTCAGACCTACACCTCTAAAGCTTGTGAACGGTTCGATTATATTTCTGTCAAATGACTTGCGGACTGATTGTGCCACCTGTTTCGAATCATAATCCATTCCCTGCATTCTAATCCCGTCCACAAGCACTCTAGGCGGGTCACGAAGTGCATTCCTGTAGAATGATATCACGTTGAAGTCGTCTGCAGTGAGCCCTCCCTGCCAACCCTGACACTTGAGAACACGAACCACCTTATCTTCCCGAGGGGGGATGTCATCTCTGCCAATTTGCTTGAAATTTTCAGAGAAAGCCCAATTGTTATCTTTCATGAGGACAATATTCGTATCTGATCCGGATGCCTCCTGAAGATGAAGATTGGAGTAATCGAAGAGTATCGCACTGATATCGCTAATATGCTCAACAAAGGGAGTTATGTTTTCAGTACCGGGTATAAGGAAAGATATGTAGCCTAAGTCCGTCATTGTCGTCTTCAGGATGTTCTTCGTGAATGGATAGAGAGCGAATCCATCCTCAACCATGTCCCATTCAACGCCCTCTGCCAACTTGAAGAACAGGATGAAAGGGTATGCACCAAATGCGGTCATATCCATCAGAGCACTTACTCTGAAGACAAGGTTGTTCTGAAGGCGTTCTATCGATCGAGCTATCGTCCGGGGAGTGACTCCTACAGCGGTTGCCGCATCAACAAGAGTACATAATGGATCCCTTTCAAGTAGCAATAGGACCTGAAAATCGCTTGGACTTATAGGTGTAGGCGGCGAAACGAACGCAAAGCTAAATGCTGATTTCACCGAGTCTCTTGTCACCAGATTGAACTTCTTTAATGTTTCAAGGTTTGACAGAATTCTGTCTCTGAAAATCTTGTTGAGAGGAACCAAGGTTGGATTTGTAGGATATTTCACGAACTCAGAGTGCTCCTTCAACAGCTCAGCCGCATGGACTGCGTCTTCCATTGTGAGTGTGCCTTCATAGAGGCCTAGGTAGATTCGCATAGCGTCAATATAGAACTGGATAGATGACTCATCAGATTCGGGGATTCTATCGTCATATGGAGTATGAATATCGATTCGACTACTTCGTGATGGGGCCATTCCGCTGGATGTATCTCTGGTTTCGCGATGAGTCTTCTTCAAGCTTCCCAACGCCAGGAACTATTGCTTCATTGTGAACTTCGTCTATGTGAAGGCGGTATCAGACTACCTAGTCCTTTCCACAATGAAGTTTGTTCTGCTATAAATGTGCACATCTCTGTGGTATCACCAGCTAATTCCGAGAGCACCTTTGAGATTGCCACCAAGCCTGCAGATTCCGGGAAATCAAGAATCAATGCTGTCAAAGATTCACAGCTCATGACTTTTGCCTGCGGAAGAGTCGTTGCTTGTGCTTGGAGTATGCGAGAGAGGTCTGATGCAGCTCCACGACTATCCAGAGTTATAACTAGTCTCTGAGTCAGACCGATGTTCTGAATACTCACATAAGGGATAGCATGGTTCCTCCTCATCGAGGATATCCGGCGTCTGAGCGTTCGTTCCGATGGTGGCGACAGACCCAGCTTCTGGTATCTCGATGCTAAATCCATTGATGTGACGTGAAAGTCTTCTTCCATTGAGCTTGCCACTAGCAGTTCTTCATTGGTGGCAGCAACGGGATCTGTCTGAGTAGAAAGCTTAATGTCTGGCAGAATATCCGCATATCCTTTCGCCGAGTCAATAATAATGCCAAACCTGAATCCATCGATAACCTCCCAATCGCGTCCATCAAAAAGACCAAGGTTCATATGGTTCGATATATTCTCAGCTGAGCCAAAGACTAGCGAGATCTCATATGGTCTCTTCTGAAAGCGAGATAATTGATTAAGATAGTTGATGCCTCTCTGGTCAATTGGCAGGAGTGCTTCAAAGTAGACTCGCTTGTCCATCATTGAAGACAAAACAGACTCGGCAACAAAACTGGTGAGAGGGTTTGAGGAGAGCCACCGCTTCAACTTTGGGAGGTTTCTTGATCCCTCTTTATCAATGGCCCAGCCAAAAGTGAGCCTGAGTCCAAGCTTGCCATAGTCGAAGGTACTGCGAATGTGAAGATTGCAGTCCTTTTCGAGCTTTTTCCAAATCTGGTTGATTGCAGAGCGACTAACATCAAGTGTTTCAGCCAAATCGACTTGCCGCACTGAGGGTTCTATCACAAGTCGTCTAAGAAGCGTAAGCTCGCCAGTCCCGAGAGGTCTCAGAATCTCGACTCCTATGCATCTTCCTGGTGGCCATTTGTTAAGTAAAATATGTACTTTATGGTTCCTTTCTACACGATATTTCGGGAAAATCACAAGGGCATCTAGCGAAGCTCTATAATCGCGCTTCTAGCCTCTAGAATCCAACGAATAATGCAAACTCCACTCCTTATTATGCGGATTGACCGCTGTTATTCTTGGTGTACACTCGGGACAATGCTATGGACGAAGAGATTCTGAGTGGATATGTATATCTACGTAATACTGGGGTAGCATGAAGACCGGCAGGCCTTTATGGTACCTAGTAAATTTCTTCGCCTAGAGCATAGTCTCTACGTCCATACCATACACCATCGACCGGAGGTGAAAACGATCAGCTCGGAACAAATGAGAACACTCTACGAGAGCATGACAGAGAGTCGTGTTGCACTGGAGCTGTTGTCAATCGGAATAGTTCACGGTATATCCACCGTGGTACAGCCGCCGTGTGACGATCCATTGCCGTTCTAGCCGTTTAGAGAGAAGACGGAAAGAGCGGAAAGGAAGCAACACGGTATCAACGGTTGATCCACTTCGCTACCGAGCGATGAATGTATGGATTCCCGAAAAAAATGAGAGAGTAAAACTCGGAGGAGAGAACGAACATGAACAACACAAGACCTGACATGCCCTGTCCAGATCCATGGTAGAAAGAAGAACATACGAAATGCATTGGAGGAAAACAAAGAATGATTAGCGAAAAGATGGCGACAACGCTAGCAGATGTAGTGGTAACTGAGGAAGGCAGAGCGGTAGATCCGTTCACTGACTCAGAACTCATCAGACTCACTGCAGTCAACCTAGAGCTGGCAGTCAAGAACCTCATCGCATCCAGCACTCCGCCAGAGTGCATTGTAATCACTGCAGACCTGTGCACTCACAGACTCGTTGCAAAGCCTACTCCAAGCGGCGAGATTGAAGTGCGTGTCTTCGAGTGAGAAAGAAAAGGATGTTTGGTTCGACTAGCCCATCTCAGGAAGGCAGGCGCCTTCCGGGATAGGATGGTCAGCGAGTTTGAGGAGTAAAAATAGGAAAAGGCCGAACATAAGCTCACTCTAAAGCCCAAGAAAAGGAGGAATGCCTTGATGGTGTTTGACCCCTATAGGGGCTCCAAAAGGAGCGACACGAACCCCACAATTCGGTGGTATAGCTGGATTGAGGGTCATAGACAGAAGGAGGGCTAGAGTTGAGATATTGGGGCCATTTAAATGAAAGAACTTGTTACGTCGGAGAGAGAGAATGGGAGCGACAACATTTTGGAAGACAGCTCCGAAAGACCGGATCCCGGAAAGAGAGAGGAAATGGATGAAAGGGTTCCGGAGCCGACAAAATCTGGGAATAATGGAAGTCTCAGAGAATCGCTGAGAGCAATTTTCTCTTGGCGGAATTATTCTGTTTATCTTATCACTTCATGGATATACAGCGGCTCTGCTGTAATCTATGGGTTCCTTACACTTTATCTATGGGAAATTGGATGGGATTTCATAGTTATTGGAGGGGCGATGACTGCAGTTGCGGGCTTGATGGCACTCTCTAGATTCGTGGGGGGATATGTGGGAGATGTTTCAAACAGGAAAAACTTGGCTGTCATAGCGATGCTGATGATGGCTACATACCACCTAATGATTGGATTATTCACCGACCCAATTCTCATCTTTGGGGCGTTTGCACTTTACGGATCCCTTGGGATTGCTCAGGGGGGCTCATCTGCGTTTATAATGGACAACATTCCGAAGGAACACAGTGGCTTAGCTCTGTCGCTATTTCGTATGGGGAATTCGTTCGGCATCTTGACACTCCTAGCATTTGGCGTATTACTTCCCATAATGGAGTTCGGGCCCGCGGTTCGTTTCATCTATCTGATCTCAGGAATATTCCTGGTCTTTTGTGCAATGGGGCGAGCAGTATTCCTCAAAGGCGGCTCACGCAATGAGAGGATTAAACAGAAGTCGATCTGGAGGGATTTCCTTTCCGAGAATAGAACTGCAGCAAGACTCATCATGAAATCGATGCCTGCAGTTCTGGTCATTGTCGTGCTAGATGGACTTAGCGACTCAATCTTCTCATTTGGTGCAGTCCTCTATACTGGCTCGGTCCTCGAATTTCCAGTAGATCAAATCAATGTCATGCTACTGGCACCCCTAGTCATATCAATACCTCTTCTATTCAGAGTCGGACGCATGTCAGATGTAATGGGTATGAAGAGGACTACGATCATTGTATACTCAATAATGCCTGTGTGTGCTGCCCTTCTGATGTTTGCTCCCACATTTGAATATTGGATCCCAGAAACAATAGCGAATATGGCTGACTCATTGCTGCCAGGATTGGGGATTGTGTTTACTACACCCTTTCTCGCGCTTTTGTTAAAGCATACCAACGACATCCTCTGGGGACTTGTGTTAATCACGCTAATACAGAAGAACATGCCACGCACAGACACTTCCAAAGTCTTGGCTGTGCTATGGTCAATAGTCTATTTCATTTCGTCAATAGGGCCCCTCATTGGCGGAGCTGTCTTCAAATTCCTTGAGCCGCCCTTATTGTTCGCGATAGTCATTGTCGCGAACCTTGTGATTCTTGGAGGCGTGTCTCGCTTCGGGGTAGAAAGAAGAGAGCCGGAGGAACTGGCTGAGAAGATGCAATCAATGGAATTGACAATTCAAAAACTAAAAGAAGAGATTGCTGAGTTCAGATCCCGCAGAGGCTTGGCTGGATAGTAGTGCAGAAGGACAAGAGGAATGAATGATAACAAGAAGAGAGCTAGGAGTATAATCAGGACTCTTAGCAAGGCATACCCCGATGCCCCAGCCACCTATCTAATTCATAATAATGCGTTCGAGATGTTGATTGCTACTCTTCTATCTGCAAACACCGCTGATGCATGCATAAATCAAATAACACCAGCACTTTTCGCGAAATATCCTGACGCCAAGACTATGGCAAGTGCGGAGATTGAGGACCTTGTAGAATTGATTCGTCAGTGCGGCACCTACAACAAGAAGTCAGTCTTTATTCGCGATTCAGCACGAATCCTTGATGAGAAGTATTCAGGTGAAGTACCAAGGACTATGGAAGAGCTAATCGAACTGCCAGGAATAAGTAGGAAAACAGCGAATGTGGTGCTATCAGTAGTCTTTGGAATCAATGAGGGAGTAGTTGTTGACACACATGTCATGAGAGTCTCTCAGAGGCTTGAACTCACCAAGGAGAAGAAGAACCGAACCAGAGCAGAAAAGGATCTCATGGAAACGCTTCCGAGAAACCAATGGTATGAGTATGCACGACTAATTGGTGCCCATGGAAGGCGTACCTGTAGTGCACGAAAGCCGAAATGTGAAGAGTGCACCATCAATAAGCTCTGTCCAACAGCTGGACAATGGGGATAGAAGAACCAGCGAAGAGTCTAAAAAGATGCAACAGTGGTTTCAGTAGCGAAGTCACAATAGGTGAGTCCAGTGTTACACATCAAGTTCATTCGTGAGAATGTAGAGCTGATACGAGAGAATCTGCGAAAGCGGAGAGATGAGGAGAAGCTGGAGTCTTTCGACAAGCTCTTGTCACTGGATTCTGAAATTAGAGAACTCAAGCGCAAAATCCAAGACCTGAGAACTCAGAGGAATCGGATTTCAAGAGAGATAGGTAAGCTGAAGAAAGCAGGAGAAGACACAACCAAACTCAGCAAGGAAGCCAATCGAGTAAATAAGGCGATAAAGGAAACAGAGGAGAAGACTGACGCCTTAGAGGCTGAGTTGAAGAGCATCCAGATGCGCATCCCCAATATCCTGCATGAGAGCGTGCCATATGGAGAGAGCGATGAAGACAATGAAGTTGTGAAGGAATGGGGTGGCAGGCCTGAGTTCGACTTCGAGATTCAAAGTCATGTCGACCTTCTTGACGTTTTGGATGTAGCTGACATTCCTAGAGCTGCGAAAGTTGCAGGCTCAAGATTCTACTATCTCAAGAACGAACTGGTTGAGCTTGATTTGGCGATGCAGCAGATGGCTCTTGATATGCTTATCAAGAGAGGATTTACTCCGATATATCCACCTTTTATGTTGAGAAGGGAACCCTATGAAGGCGTCACAGACCTCGCTGACTTCCAGGATGTCATGTACAAGATAGAGGAGGAGGACCTATACCTCATAGCCACATCAGAGCATGCAATGGCTGCAATGTATATGGGAGAGATATTCGAGCCAACTGACATCCCACTGAGAATGGCTGGTGTCAGCGCATGTTTCAGGAAAGAAGCGGGTTCTCACGGCAAAGACACTAAAGGTATCTTCAGAGTTCATCAGTTCAATAAGGTTGAGCAGTTCGTCTTCAGTCATCCAGATGAGTCATGGAAAACACATGAGGAGTTAATGAAGAACGAGGAAGATTATGTTCAAGCCTTAGGGCTACCGTATAGAATAGTGAACTCGTGTACTGGGGATATAGGAATAGTTGCAGCGAAAAAGCTAGATCTTGAGTTCTGGATGCCCGGACAGGGCAGGTATCGAGAGGGGGGATCAAACAGCAACTGCACTGCATATCAAGCTACTCGGTTGAATATCAAGTACAGGCTCAAGAAAGGTGGAACTGAGAAGGCCTATCTTCATACACTCAACAGCACAATGATGGCTAATCCGCGCACTTTTGTTGCGATTATGGAGAACTTCCAACGCGAGGATGGGAGCATAGAGATACCCAAAGCACTCCACAAGTATATGCACTCAGGTGCGAAGGAGATACTTCCACGTGAGTGATTAGGAACATCATCCTTAAAACGAGCATTTGTACCACCCAGCTTGGGGATACCAGTGTCCGATATCCAAGAGTCATTTGATAAATTGATCTCCCTTGCGATACAGAGGGAGGAGGAAGCATTCGACTTCTACACGAAAGCATCTGAGAACACCGAATTGCAATCTACAAAGCAGTTGCTTTTGGAACTGGCCAAGCAGGAAGAAGGCCATAAGAAGAAGCTACTGAGTGCGCTCGGAGAAGGAGTCTGCGAAACGTTCACCTGCTCAACCATCGAGGAATTCGAGGGATATGACCTCTCGAAGTATCTCATAGAAATTCCTCTCGAGCCTGGGTCGACCTCGCAAGATATTCTGATAGTCGCTATAAAGCGCGAGGATGGCGCACGTGATTTCTACAAGAGCCTCTCAGAGCTGACTACGAGTGCATCTCACAGAACGGTCTTTGAGAGCCTTGCTAAGGAAGAGCAGAGCCATAAGGATCGACTAGAAAGCATTTACGACGAACAGATTCAACCCTGGATGTGACTTGGGAGCTAGTCGAGCCCCTCGCTTTCTGAATAGCTCGTCATCATTTCTTGTGTAGATTCTTAGCGGCAATGAATGTAAGACCGCTCTCAGTCAGTGCTCTAGCAGTCCTATTGACTGCATCATGTTTATCGAGATAGTTCCGCAGAAGTTTGGGCATATCACCAGATGCAATAATTTCAGATTTCTGTCTGAAATAGTCGAGGATGTCACTGGGATAATCACGCTGACTATCAACCTCAGGACCAGCACCCTCGTGCTTAGCACTGATATTCTTGACATGGTCTGCTAATTCAACCAGCTCGTCCAACCGGTCATATGGCTGCCTTACAATGCTTTTGTAGGTTTCAGTAATGTGGTGCTCAATTCTTACCACGTCCTCAAAACTGAAAGCTTCTCTCACATATGCCGAGAGTTCTATGGTTTCGTTGTTCACACTGTTTGATAGATTGTATCCGATAAGAGGAGAAGTACCGTCATCTCTGCTGAAGAGCTTGGCTGTCATTAGCGTCCATAGGCTCGCATACGGATTGTCATTACCCATGTACACACTAATTTTGAATTCCATGTCGATACCCAATTTGTGCATCATATATCCAACAAGCACACTTCCGGGATTGATATTGAGCACCTGCTTGACCCCATACTCTGTATAGTATTGTAGATACTCATCAGCCCATTTTAGAGCAAAGTCATTTGGCATTCCCACACCGCCAAAGTATCCAGTAATTGTTTCAGGACCACCAAGATGAACATTTACAGGTGCACCGTCAGGCCCTGGATATGTGCCCTTTGTATCAAGAGTTTCAACATAAGATGAGTCGACTATCTGCATAGCTGCAGCAAAAGCGATTACATCGTCATCATCACACTGCTCTCTCATGCTTCGTACTCGAATGAAACGTCCAGGCATTAGATCTTGGTTTGCAATTGCTGTCTTTGCCTCCTCTATCAACCACGGGAAGTATTGACAGGCACTGATCTCGAGAGTTACCGCAAAACTATCATCGAATGACATTGAATCAGCTTTGTCACCCAAGATTCTGTGGCGATATTCTGGTATGCTAATGAATGCATCATCATCGCGCTGATTCTGCAACCAATTCAGGTCTTTGACATATGGAGACCCTTTCTTCTCCAGTTTCGCCATTAAGCTCTCAAGCCTGCGAGCCTCGTTCGCCTTCTTGTTGATCTCGTCAACTCCTCCATGCTTTTCAATGACCTCTATAAGTCCATCAATCAGAGGGTTACCTTCCTTCAGAAGAAACTCGTTAATTTCCTTCAGCCTCTGGACACTTATTTTGAGCCTCTGTCTATCAGTCATTTCGAAAACTCCCATTCATTTGTCGGATAGGCGTGTAGCCAATGGGCTTCATAGCAACGATGGAATTGCTCTTTAAAAGAACATTGATTTCAATTGGAATAATCTGACTATAGATACAAGCTAAAGAGGCATTCGTAATAATCTGGCTTTCCATGCGTTTTATGCAAGGTCTGAATCAGGTCACTCGTTCTGCATAACAAAGGGCTCCTCACTTTCGAACGGATACAGTGTGTCCTGCAGAAAGCGCCTTGCTACAGGTCCCACAATAACAGTCACGATTGAACCAACTGCTACTTGAAGCCAGTTTGCTGTCAGCAACTCAGTTAGTGCAGCCCCATATCCATACAAAGGAATCTCCGCGAGGAAATATCCCGTCAACATGACAAGTGAGGATACAGCAAGTCCAACCACGTCCCACCTTGTCAATAGACTGGCACTTCTCGCTCGACTACTAAAAAGTCCCATCGCCAACCCCTCGCAGCCCTTTACGACTAGAGTGATTGGAGCGAAATGGACATAGCCCAAGATAACATCACCCATTGCTGAACCCACTCCCCCAGCGATGAAGCCGCCCAAAGGACCAAGTAAGAGACCGCTTAGCATCACTAGTGCATCTCCGAAATTGAGAAACCCTTCACTTGCCGGGATAGGAATGGCAAGTACTATTGTAGCAATTGTAGTCAGGGCTGTTAGAATAGCCAATAAGGCGACAAACATCGTGTTACTTCGTATTTTGGGTCTGAAGAGCTCCATTGCAGATCATCCTCTATTCATCATACTCTTCTCTGAGGGAAGGATATATAATTTTGAGCCTATATATAGGCATGATAGAGGATGTCACTTCAGTCCGGATTCAAGTGCACTGAATGCGGAAGTGATTTCATTACGCAAAACTACGTCAGTTCTTGTACCGTTTGCGGACAGGTTCTGAATGTCGTCTATGACATTGAAACGGCGAAGAGTAGGATCACTTCCAAGAGTCTTAGAAGAAGAAGACAGGGCATTTGGAAGTATCTTGAACTGCTACCAATTCGAAGCGAAACAAACATGGTGTCGCTAGGTGAGGGAGGAACCTACTTACACAAGTGTGATGGGCTGGCAAAGGACCTGGGAACTCATAGCCTTTACCTCAAAGACGAAACAACAAACCCAACTGGAGCGTTCATTGATCGAGGCACAGCGGTTGAGGTGTCTGCAGCGAGGGAATATGGGTTCAGGTCAGTGTGTTGTGGATCTACTGGGAATCTTGCTGCTTCCCTTGTTGCCTATGCGGCTCGAGCCGGCCTTAAGAGCAAGGTGTTCATAGGTCAGAGAGGGAATGTGGATATTGGTAAGCTCTACCAGATTCTAGCCTATGCAGCAGATGTTGAGATAGTCAGAGATCATGAGGAAGCCATGGCAATGGCACAACAAGCGAGTGGAAGAAGCCACTTCATAACATCTTCCAATCCGCACTTCATGGAAGGAGAGAAGACAACGGTCTACGAAACATGCGAACAGCTCGATTGGAGTGCACCAGATTGGATTATTGCCCCAATGGGAAATGGCGGTCATGTGTCAATGATATGGAAGGGACTGAGGGAGCTAGAGCAGATTGGACTGATTGATGCTTCGCATACTAAGATAGTCGGGGCTCAGGCTAGCGGTTGTGCACCAATTGTTGAGGCGTTTAAGAGCGGGGTGAAAAGCATCACTCCGCCTTCTTCTGCATCTACGGTAGCTTTTGACATATGCGTAAGAAGTCCAGTCTGTGGACGTACAGCATTAATGGCAATTGAGGAGTCAGGCGGGATAGCCATTTCTGTTTCCGATAGAGAGATACTGGAAGCTGTGAGGCAGCTCGCAAGACGAGAAGGCGTCTTCGCAGAGCCATCGTCAGCTACCACTATAGCGGCTCTGCAGAAACTCATTCAATCAGGAAAGATAGGACATGGGGATTCTATCGTATGTGTCATTACTGGAATGGGTCTCAAGTACCCCGAGATAGCACGGACTTTCGTCAAGGGTAAGGGGCCTCTTGAGCAGCTTCTCAGCAGGGTAGAGGGACGAAGAGTTACTACGAAGCTAGGCCAAACCAAAATCCGCATTTTACAGATACTCTCTAAGAATGAGTCTTACGGATATGGAATATGGAAGGTTCTTTTGGAAGAGTATGGAGCGAATCTTAAAATCCCGAGTATATACCAGCACCTTACAGAGCTGACTAGTAGCGGGCTGATTATTAATACGCGTGTCGAGAAGACGTATGAAAACCGTCATAGAAGCTATTATGCGCTGACTGAGAAGGGAAAGTGGACTCTGAATCAAATCAGAAAATTGGACCGTTAGTTATAGATTGTGTACGTAGGAGAACTGTTTTATGGCATTGAAACGATGGGCCTATTATCCCACTCCTTGAGGGAGGAAAGCCTATGTCAAAGAAATGGATACAGACCGATGATTGGAAGAAAGAGAAACATGTGCCTTCAATCGATATACTGAAGGTCGAAGATGGAAAGGCGTACGTCAAGGTGATTGTTGGCAAAGAAATTCCACATCCAAACACTACTGCGCATCATATCAAGTGGTGTGATCTCTTCTTCTGGCCAGAAGGAGCTAAGTTTCCCGTAGAGATTGGATACTGTACTTTCGATCACCACGGTGAATCTGCTGAAGGGGCCGATACAAGCGGCATTTATTGCGAACCAGTTGCCAAGTTCGTCTTCAAGACCAACAAATCAGGGACGTTGATGGCTACTTCATACTGCAACATTCATGGGCTCTGGAAGAGTGAAGCTGAGCTTAAGCTCTGAAGGATTGACCATTCCTATAGTGCAGGATTTGGCCTACTATATGCGTGGGCCAAACCCCATTCTTTTCATACCTACCAATTCTCTATCCGCTGAGATATCTGAATCAAGTTTCCCTCGGGACACGCATTCTTGTCTAATTTTCCCCGACTATTTCCGCACCCCATATTGTGTCGCCATCAGTCATTCCATTCACACTAACACGCTTTCCCAGCACGGCGGCAAACTTCCCACTATCAAAGTCAGAAGAAACAGCCTCCCAGGGCATTATTGCCGACAGCTTGTACTCTGTGCCGTCGTCCATCGTGACAGTATAGGAGTCGAATATCTTTGACATCAAACCTGTAACAGTTATCTCCTTTAGAGAGTCGCTCATGCTCTT
>JBHLQS010000021.1:0-24082 GCA_048883405.1 Candidatus Thorarchaeota archaeon | reverse complement strand
CCCTCAAGGGCGCCAATTCCTTCATTGGCAAGTCCGTCGGTGAGAAGCACAATTCGACCAACATCTCGGTGTTTGGCGATTGTGTAGGCCATACCCACAGCTGGTCCTAGTGCAGTTCCGCCTTGGTCTCTCAGCGCAGCAACATGTCGTTTCAAGTCTGATGACTTGTCGCCAACCTTGACCATCTTGATTTTGTCCAACAGGCGCTTTGTCGAGCCCATGATAGAGTCCAGACTTTGGAAGGACTCTCTTGGGAGTTCGATGGGCTCCCCGGTTTCCAGATTTCTGCAGACCACAGTACTCTCAAACTCAATCAGACCAAACATCGTGTCTGGAGTGTTGGCTGCCAGACTGTCAATCGATGTGTTTAGACTGCGCTTCACTGCAGCCAGGTTTTCACCAGCCATGGACCCAGAAACGTCGATCAACGCCAAGAAAGACCGGCCGCCTGTTGAGATTGTATCAGTACCGGTCTCTGTATCTTGTGGTGGCTTCACAACGAAGTCTGTATCGTCGCCTGCGACAACGATTTCCCCTTCAATAACATTCAGTGTACCGCAGAAAGGACAGACAAAGTGTTTTCCGACCTTGTCATCCTCTAGTATCTGATCCACACTGAGAAGGAAGCCATTGCATTTGTGGCAAGCGATTGGCTTGCCAACAATCTTGGTAACGTCTCGTGCCAAGTCTCCAAATTCGACTCGCAAGACGTATGGGAGGTCTTTCAGTACATCCTTTGATGAAGGAAAAGCCTCCGAAGTAGTTCTCAGCATAGGCATAGAATTCGACTCCAAAAGTCTTGGGACTAGGTTCACATTTGCGTATTTAACCTAAGCTACGAAAATCCTACGCGAAAGAAATACTCCCATTTATAGGAGAAACGGTTTTTAGAAGAATAGCACCATTCAGAGAGGCAGGACCCACGGAGAGTATGTCAAAGTGGATGAAGAAAAGGTAAAGCAAGTGATTGCCGATACGATGGCGGCCAATGAGAACTTGGAGGGCATAGTAGTATGCGATGCGAAGGGGAACGTGATCTTTGGTCATACTATCAGTGGGGGCATCAAGCATTCCGATGTCGCAAACCTTGCAGTCAAGATTGCTGGCAACTCCTCGCAACTAACTAGTGGACTAGACAAGGGAGGATTGAAAGAGGTATCCGTCGCGGCTGACCATGGCTACATCGTGATTCTGGGCGATGTAAAGGTAGTTCTTGCCGGAATTGCAGGAGAGGGAGCGCGCGAGTCAATGGGACTGGTAAGAATGGCTCTCAAACGTGCGTTGATGGCAATGGTCAGCTGACTTTCTGAACCCAAAATGCTGCAGAGTTACCTTTTTTTGGACTTCTCTTGCTAGTCGAAGATGCATAGGCACACCTGAATAAAGCCATGGTATTACCAAGGTAGTACCAATCATATTTAGGGCCGTGCAATATCAAGGCTGTACAACAGACACGCCTATCATATGATAATCGTCTAGAGCCGGGAAGGGAGCGTCTTGGTCCACATAGAGAAGCTTGTATGCAAGGGCTTCAAGTCATTTGGACGAGACACAGTCACCATCAGGCTCAACGAGGGCTTCACATGTATTGTTGGACCTAATGGATCAGGCAAGTCGAACGTCATTGATGCAGTATTGTTCGTACTTGGTCAGCTCAGCGCAAAGACACTTCGTGCAAACGTTTTCTCTGACCTTCTGTATTCGCCACCAAAACCGGATATGCCTCCTAAGGCCAAGTCTGCCACTGTAGAGCTTCATTTTGATAATAGAGATAGAAAATTGCAGGTAGATTCAGACAAAGTTGTGATTGAGAGAGAGCTTGATGATTCCGGCAAGTCTACATGCCGAATCAATGGCAAAGTTGTAACAAGAACACAGGTCATAGAGGTCCTAGGGGCAATTGGTGTCGATCCCAATGGATACAATCTGGTATTACAAGGAGAGATTGCACAGATTGTGAAAGTAAGCCCCACAGACAGACGCAAGCTGATAGAAGAGATTGCAGGAATTTCTGCATACGACGAACAAAAGGAGCGTGCGCTCAAGAGACTCGCAGAGAGCGAAACCAATCTCGGAAAGGTTGAGATGCAGCTTCAGGAACGAAGGCGCCAACTGGAGAAGCTTGAAGAAGAAATGACTGACGCCCGCAGACATCAGAGTCTTCACAAGCAAATAGAACAAGTCAGAATCGACAGCATAGCTTGGCGGACTATCAAAGGAAAAAGCAGGATTGAAACTATCCAAGAGACTCTCGCCGAGAGAGTAGAAGAGGCTGAGAATCTCTCCAAGGAACTTATTGAAGTGGAACAGGGCATTAGTGACACAGACCTCGAGATTGAGAACATTGATGGAGAAATTGACCAAATAACCGGTGGAGACTCTGCTAGAATCTCAGAGCAATACGGAGTTGTTTCAGCTGCTGTAGACCATGCAAGGGCGGATCTTGAACGCGTGCATGGTGAATACAACACGAAGATGGAAGAGCGAGATTCTGTCGAGGTTGAGATTCAGTCAATTCAGGAACAGGTCAGTGGTTCAGAGGCACTCATTAAGGAGAAAGATCAAGAACTTGCCAGATTGGATGAGGAGATACTTAGCTGTACAAACAAGATTAGTGGATTAGAGGACCGAATAGAGAAGGAACAGGCAACATCATTTGAGATCACATTAAGGCTACAGGATCTAAACAATCAGATGAGGGCACTTGATGAAGGGGTGTCTGAGGTCCGTTCAGCCATAAAGACCGATGGCAAAGAGCTTGGAATGACCTACGAGGAGCTTCGTGATTCAACAGAGATGCTGGAAAAGACGGAAGAAGAACTGTCAGACCTCCGCAGAGTGATACCTGAAAGACGTGAAACCCTCAAGGAAGCGGAAGAGAAGGAAGAGAACAAGAGAGACGAGGTCGCGAGAATTGAGAACAATCTCAAGAATGTCGAAGCGCAGGTTCGAGAATCAGCCCAGATAGTCGAAAAGACAAAAGAGGAACTGATTCGCGTCCAGGCACGACAGGATGCTTTGAAAGAGGCTGAAGAAGCATTCTTGAAACGACGCCGTGCAATCCGTCGAATTCTCGAACTTCGTGACTCAAAGACGGTGGAGGGCATCTATGGAACAGTTGCTGAGCTGGGTACAATCGACCCTGAGTATGCCTCCGCCATGGAAATTGCTGGAGGAAATAGGCTTACTCATATTGTGGTAAAAGATGACGAAGTCGCCACTAAATGTGTTAACATACTTAAGATTGAGAAAGTGGGTAGAGCTTCTTTCATCCCACTCAATAGAATCAGCACCAAAAAGCCAGGGAAAGCCCCTCATGACAGGGGAGTCATAGGTCTGGCGATTGACCTTGTGAAATTCGATGAAAAAATGCGATCAGCTTTCCAGTTTGTTTTCCAAGACACACTAATCACAGAGGACTTCGAAACAGCAAAGGCAATGGGATTCAAGGGACGCAGAGCAGTATCGCTAGAGGGCGATCTGATTGAACGGTCAGGTCTGATTACTGGCGGTCACTACTACAAACCTGCAACCGGTCTCTCTCTTCAATTGGAAGACACTAGTCCAGAGATAGTCAAACGTCTCAAGGGACTGAGTGAGATATTGTCGGAGTTACGCAGTCAACAGGATAGTCTTCGAAAGGAGAAGAGCAAGCTGGACTTGGAGATTCAAGACCTCTCGAAGAACAACTATAGAGCGAAGCTAGAACTGGAAGGACTTGAAGAACGATTGGAAGAGAAGGAGAATAGGACTGCGCTTCTCAAGGAAAGAATCAACAAGGCACAAGTTACCATCAAGGAACTCGAAACTCAGATTTCAGAGCTTCAGGAGAGGGACTCTGAACTGTCAGAGCACAGAGAGAGGGTTAGAGAGCAAAGAGATGAAGCCAATGAGACCCTAGCTACATCCGACACCGCTAAACTAACTCAGTATCTAAAAGATCTCAAAGAGGTTCTCAATCACCATAACCAGGAACGCGAGGTTCTGACAAGCGAGATAACTGGTCTGAAAGTTGCACTGGATGAACGTCTCAAACCAAAGCTCACCGAGTTAGATATGCGCCTGAAGACTGTGCAAAAGGGTATTCCAGACTTGGAGAAACGAGTAGATGCGCTGCAGTCGGATGTGGAGGAGAAAGAACAGGACTTTGAGAAGCTAAAGGCCGAACGTGAGAAGATAGACGAAGCGGTGAAAGACAAACGGGTACGTCAGCTTGAGTTGAAAGAACATCTCCGAAACCTCAGATTCCGTCATGAAGAGATTCGGGAGGAACAGACTGCGAATGAGAAAGCAGTCTATAGACTCCAGACAGAGCAATCACGACTCGAAAGCGACTTGGTTGGACTTACAGCCGAACTGAATGAACTGGCAGATGCCAGTGAAGAAATGGCTAAGAGATCGAAGGAGCCTGAGCTGACTTACAAAGAGATTGATGCCTTCGACGACAAGATAAAGGAATTCGAGAGAGAACTCGATGTGCTAGGACCAGTCAACCTAAAGGCTCTCACAGATTATGATATCGAGAAAGACCAATACGAGGAGATTGTTGACAAGAAGACCAGACTTGAAGAGGAACACAAAGAGATTCTTGCCTTTATGGAAGAGATTGAAGCTGAGAAGACTAGAAAATTCCTTCAAGTGTACAATGACATAGCAGACAACTTTGCAAAGGTCTTTGCGAAGCTCTCACCTGGCGGCGAGGCGACGCTCATGCTCGAGAATCCAGAGCATCCGCTTATGGGCGGTATCACCGTTAGATCCAAGCCAAGAGGAAAAGAACTGGTGACACTGGATGCCATGAGCGGCGGTGAGAAGACTATCACAGGTCTTGCGCTCATATTTGCAATCCAGATGTATAATCCAGCAAGTTTCTATGTGTTCGATGAGATTGATGCTGCATTAGACGATGTTAATGCCCATAATGTGGCCCTTCTTATCGCAGAGATGGCGAAATCATCTCAGTTCATTGTTGTATCTTTGAGAACGACAACGGTCAGAAAAGCAGACCTCCTAGTTGGCGTGTCAAATCAGGATGGCATTTCAAGAATCGTCAAGCTCGACCTAGAGGAGGTGGCAGAAGTAGCATGAGTGAGGAAGAGGACTCACCTTTCTGGGCATCTCCGCCCTACATTCTCCTCACCGATGTACTTCAACTGGATAAGATCAAACCGTGGAATGTTGATGTCGGTAAGCTAGTTGCAGGGTTTATTCGTGAGATGAAGCGTTTCGGGGACATTGACTTCAGAATCTCAGGAAGTGCATTGTATTCCGCTTCTGTCATCTTCATGAGGAAGACTCGTGAACTCGTTGAGCTTGGGATTCTTCCTCCGGATAAGGATGCAGATGATGATGAACTCGTCATTCCTCTGATTCGACCTCCATTTAGAGTGAGCAATCAGCGAGTCACTCTTCAAGAACTGCTTATAGCGATGGACCGAGTGTTGAGCAAAGGTCCTCGTCAGCACACTATTCCGCGGAAGAAGGGATATCGACCCAGCATAGAGCCAATGGACTTCAAAATGGAGACCACACGGGCAGACGTAGAGGAGAACATAACCGAAGTCTATGACGATCTCCTGAAAATAATGGAGATTGGTGAAACTGCAAAGTTTGTTGATATTCTCATGAACAATACTCGAAGGGAGATTGTCCGAGTCTTCTTTGCTCTACTTCACCTCTATGGAAGAGCGTTTATTGACATTTGGATGGATGAAGATGATGTCATCTGGGTGAAGATGCTTCCTCCCCCTCCGCCGTCTGAGGAGGATGACGAGATACATCCATCTATTGAAACGAAGTGAGTTCTATGGAAGATGACAAGGTGAAACTAGAGGCGGCCCTCTATGTGGCAGGAAGGCCAATATCAATAGAGGAACTGGCTGCTGTTGTAGGAAAAGCGGAGTCCTCTACAAAACGAGTGTTGGAAGAGATTGGTCATATGTACAATAAACGAAAGGGAGCACTTGAAGTTGTGGAGCTTCCCCGAGAGCGATGGGTGATGCAGCTCAGGCCTGAATTGACTCCTCATGTCGCGAAGCTTATCCCGGGTGGACTTCTATCGTTCGCCACGCTTCAGACACTGGTTTATGTCGCCTTGAAACAGCCCATCCTGCAATCGGAGCTTGTGGCTGAGAGAGGGACTCACTGCTATGACCATATCAAAGACCTGATCGAGAAGAAGTTCATTGAGGCGATTCCTGAAGGAAGGAGCAAATTGCTCAAAACAACTACTCTCTTTTCAGACTACTTCGGCCTCGATCATGATCGCATAAAGATGAAGGCCCAGCTCAAGCATCAAATGAAGAAGATTCTAGAGGACCAGCAGCAAGCTGAGGCCAGAGCTGAACTTGGTTTTGAGTAGAGAGTGGAAGACTACTGAGATGGGAGGTATATTATCCAACATATCTCCGTTTCAATCTGTGTTTACTCTCTCGGAATGGAGGGGCTATCATGAGTTTCCATGTGGTAGACAATAAAAGTAACAGCAAACTGCTGGTACGACTAATAAACCTGTCCAGAATTCCAATGTATTTCTCAGTCGCATGGATGCAGTATCTCTGGTATCTTGATTGCATCCGTGGACCAGCTCCAGCATCATGCAACCCGTGGAATTTTGGCGTTCCAATGTATCTAGGATTACTAGATGTTCTAATGGGATTTTGGAGTATAAGGCCGAGTCGAAAATTCTGGTCTGCTGCACTTCTCGTGTCACTCATCGCAATTGGGATATCTGCAAACTCACTGCTACCTATCATTAGAGGGATAAGTTCCAACATTCCGATGTTGATTATGGGGGTACTAGTACTATCTTTATCCTTGATTGAATTCAGGGAGCTGTTGAGAATTCGGAATAGGATTGGTCCAGCTCCGATGGTATTCGCCAAGTATGAGAGTGAGATAAGGACCTATGACTCACCCTAATGCTGAAACAAGTATGCTCTATGATTCAATGCTCCTATTTGGACTTGCACCATCTTCTGACCACCCATGACAGGAGTCAGGCTGATGAAACATCAGCAATTGGTTCTCATAGAAAAGCGTATATATATCGTGCCACATACTATCGTGGCACATAGTAAACAATCAATGTCGGCTAATCAAGTTTCGAGGGACAAGGCAGATGGCAGAGATGAAGGAAACAGCCAATCCTGAGTTTGAATATGAACGGTGGTCTCTTGAAATCAGACGAGGAGCGCTCTCTCTCGCCATTCTCGCCATAGTTCTAGATGGAGAATCTTGGGGATACGATATAATGCAGAAACTCAGTGCGGAGGAGTATAGCGCCCTTCAGGTCGAGCCAAGTACGACGTATCCTCTACTTCGCAGGTTGGAAAGGCGAGGCATCCTGGAAGGAAAATGGTCTACATCTTCAGGGAAAAAACGCCGACTTTACTTTGTCACCAGAGACGGACGGATGATACTGAAACGGATGGTGGAATCATGGCGAATCTTGAACGACCAAGTGATGCAGCTTGTACAGGAGGCTGGACTCCAATGACTGATGAAGCAATGCAGGTCATTGATACCTATCTCGACCTTGTCGAGTCAAATCTCCCAGAATCCATTAGAGATGAGGTCATTGCTGAGCTTCGAACAATAATGATTGCCACGGCAGAGGACATGTCAGAAGGAGTAATGACAATTCAATCTGCTAAGAGAGCCGTAGCACGATTTGGGGCACCGTCAGAAGTGGCTGCAGAGTTTACAATGTCGATGTCATCCGACTTCGATGGCACTCATTCATCTATTTCAAGCAGGACAGGAGATGAAAGATCCACTCACCTCCATGCAACTCAGCAGATTTCTGAGATAGGAAGAAATGACGTTCAACTGCAAGACACAGCGTCTAGAAGAAAGTCAGTGGGTTTTCTCCATACGTATTTGAAATCCATCACGTTGCTCTTCTTTTGGACAGTTGTGACTTGGACGCCGGTCATTTTTATGATGGGATGGGCTCTGAATTTGTTGCTCATCTTTCCAATTCTGCAGGCAGCCTTCATGGCTGCTGTCTTTGCAGCCTTACTCTTGCGAAAGAAAATGCAAAACAAGCCTCTATGGGATAGAACATTTCCTGGTTGGTCCGGGCTTCAGAGATTGTTCACATTTCCAGAGAATGCCACTTTCGAACTTGGAGAGAATTTACTCCTCATAGACAGCTGTGTCAGTATGATTGGAATCGTATTGTTTGGGGCGGCTTTCTTTTCGCCAATTGATATGGAATACCGAATTGTAGTGTCGGTTCCGCTCTCAGTGATACTTGTGCTTCATGTAATGTATGCGATTCGAAGAACAGGAGATGCAGACCCTGCATCCTATGGCAGACCTGACCTGATTGTGAATTTAGCTGTGCTAATCCTGTTAAACATAGCAATATCTTTGTCAATCATACGCCCCCATGCAAACCCATTGGAACCATGGATTTGGTCAGTCTTGTTCAGTCCATATATTCTCTTTATAGTAGTGACCCGTGGACAGGATCTCTGGTGGAAGAAAGCTGATTCCAGTGGAAGTCAAGAAGATGAGCATGCCAGATTGGAACGAGAAAATGCTCGTAAACAGACACTTGAAAGCGCAAGGCAGATAGGAATTCGCTTTGGTAGGAGTGTTGTTCTTTCATATGTATTGATGATGATCATGGGCCTCACAGCACTATATCTTGCAAAGGGATTCATGCCATGGAGTTTCATTCAGTCCTTCGGAATCAACGTCATCTTGCTCTGCGTCGGATTCATGCTAATAGACCTCGGAATCGCATCACTGTACCTTGGCATCCGCTATTACCTTGTGAAGTCCAAAGGACACAGCACGATGATAGGAAAACGACACAAGTCAGAGGCAATGATTGACCTGATTATGACTGCTGTGGCCCTCATTCTTCTGTTTGCAGGTTCCCCCGTGATTGGATACTTCATCGGTGGATTGTTGCAGTGGGCTGGAAACGTACAAGTGGCGGGGGCGATTGTTGCAACAACTTCAGCGGTTGCAGCAGTTATGTTCCTATTTCTTGCAGCCATTGCTCGTCTGATTGCTGATGTGGCTGGAGTTTCCAAGACTGATAGCAGTCTATCAATGAAGTCGATGGTATTCTCAGGACACATGTTCGTGGTCTGCGTAGGACTTGTGATGGGCGTCTTCCTAGTGGCTGCTGACTACCTCCTTTCAAGTACCTATGGTCTATTCCTTGCGATGGTTGTGTCGATCCCAATCATCCTTCAGAAGGCCACTACTGGTGAGAAGCTGAGAAATCTGGAGAAGTCAGTTCAGGATTGATGTGCATTATGAGTGACCTCAATTCGCGATTCTTGACACGCAAATCATGTGTTTCAACATCATTATTCGCACCGGATTAAACAGAAATCTAACAAACCCTGGGAATTGGCTCTCCATATGGGACCTGCACAATCTTTCTCCCACCAATTTCCGTCCTCATGACAACTCGAGGACTGCCTTCATTCACCTTTCCAATTACACGACATTCCGTTGTTGTTTCATGCATTCTCAAAGCCCGTAAGATGTCATCTGTCTTTGAAGAATCAACCGTCATGACCGCGGTGCCTTCACAACTCATGTGCAGTGCATTCAATCCAAGAATCTCGCACAAAGAAACCACTGCTGGTCGAATAGGAATCGAACTCTCTTGTATCTCGAATTCTACCCCAGACTTGGATGCCATCTCATTCAATGCAACTGCCGTGCCTCCGCGTGTGGGATCCTTCATTGAATGTACTCCACCCACATCTAAGCAGCACCGAATTGGGACCCATAAGGATGCAACATCACTTGTGAGGTCGGTGTCAAACTCAAGGCCTTCTCTATGAGCAAGAAGAGATGTCCCATGGTCACCTATTGGCCCTGTCAATATGATGTCGTCGCCTGGTTGTGCTCCGTTATCCGCCACTGGCCCATCCCCGTAGATAATTCCAATGCCAGTTGTAGACATCACAAGACTGTCAAGCGTGCCTTTGGGCATGACCTTTGTGTCTCCAGCAATCATCGCCACACCAATGGGTTCAATCACTTCATTCAACGACTTGAGGATGCTTTGCAGGGTGTCAATCTCAAATCCCTCTTCCACGATAACAGTGTTAGTCATAGCCACTGGTTTTGCACCCATGACTGCAAGGTCGTTCACTGTTCCGCAGGCTGTGAGCGTTCCGATATTACCCCCTGGAAAAAACAATGGATGAACAGTATGAGCATCGGTACACACAATGAACTTACTGTCGTCGATTTGAAGGGTGGCACCATCATCCATCTCATCGAGACCTATTGAACCGAGTCTTCTATGACTGAAGGACGGAATTATCACATCCTCTATTAGGCGTTGCATCACCTTTCCACCAGCACCGTGTGCGGTTTCGATTCGAGTCATTATTCTGCCTCCACCGAGATTATCAAAGCCTCTTGTGGTATTTGAACCGGACTGTTCGGACGGGTCAGTATCCACAGCATCTTGGCCAGTAAGCAAGACTTAAAACCACTCTGCAGTGAGCGACAGTGACCCAACCAAGAGGTAGTCAGAAATGGGTGTCTGGCATAGACGATCAGGTCGCACGAGAACAGGTGCAAGGCTCAAGCGGTTCAGAGGAAAGAGAAAGCATCAGATGGGCCGCACTCCTACTGAAACAGTAATAGGAGATACCAAGAGGAAGCTCATAGAGAGCAAAGGCTTGAAGACAAAGAACCCAGTTCTCAGAGCCCAAATGGTGAATGTCACAGATCCAAAGAAGAAAGAGACCTATCGTGTAGAGATTCAGGACGTAGAGATGAATCCAGCCAGCATGGACTACCAACGTCGCAAAGTCATCACAAGAGGAACCATTATCAAGACTGAGAAAGGTCGTGCGAAAGTCACAAGCAGGCCTGGACAGGATGGAATTCTTAACGCGGTCCTAATCTAATTATATTCCTCTTTTGTGGATTTGAAATCCAATGGAAAACTAGGCTTCTACAAACAGCTCGTTCCTGAAAGCCGTGAAAAGCACGCCTGCAATTATTGCACTGATGATTACCGATGCAGTCCGTTCAAGAAGCATGACAGGGAAAATGACAGTTCCGAAGATAACTGCATCAAGTCCAAGGAGGTACACAGACCCGAGTGTCATCATTGAGAAGTCTGTCAATGATCCAATCAGAGTCAAGGGCAGTATCTGCAAAGGAATTCGCGAAAATGATGCTGTTGAATCAAAACGAAACTTGAAGGCCTGAAGACCGATTGCTACGAATGCAGCCAATACATATGGTAGGATGAACCACCACGCATCATACAAGGGCAGCAAGTATAGCAAAATGACAACCAAGAGATATCCAGATGTCAAGATAGGCCCAGGAATTTTGATGCCCCGAAACTCCGTGATAGGCTGGAGGCATAGTCCAGTCAATAGACCGGAAATGGCAGGACCAATGATTATAGTCGGGAGAGTAAGATATAGACCTGTAAACTGGATAGACACTATCGTTGCCAGCAGCCCTGCAATTAGTCCAAAGACGAGGCCATACCGTGGACCAAGTACCAAACCAAAGAGAGGCGCAATGCATATTGCGAAGCTCAAGATGCTTCCAGAGCCTGCGGGACCAATGAATTGACTCATCGGCAGAGCAACGGCAATTGCGTAGACTGCTGAAAGAATTGCACCAACTGAGATGATTTTGGATGAACTAGTAGATTGGATGGTTTCAAGCTCAATCGTTTCGCTCTGATCCTCGCTCATGTCGCTCCCTCGGTATTGCGATTGACGGCACTTTGCCTTTAGAGTGGTTCCTGTAATTGTAAACGAACACTTCTAAAATCTATGGAGCTGCGACCTCTGCCTCAATGTCCGTGATGACAAAGTCCTTGCCTCCTATAATCACAGTTGCGCTGCTTTGGCATTTCGGACATTTCATGGGAACAAACATTGCGACTTGTGAAGGCACTTCAGTCGCCACCTGAGCCTCACCTTCATGAGCACATTGTTGACATCTAATCCTTCCCCTCACTTTCTTGATGTTCAGCTTCGCACCCTCAAGTAACGTCTTCTTGCTCGCTATCTCAAAATTGAACTCGAGCTGTTCAGGAATTAGAAAGGTGAATTCGCCCACTTCAACATTTACAGCAGTGACTCTCTTCGCATTATGAGTTTCAGCTGCTTGAACTGCGGCATCTACGATTGAACACGCGGCTGAGAACTCGTGCATGCTTTGATACTCCTAGCTTGGGACTGCTTGTGATATGTTAAGGCGTTTTTGATGTGGCAGAACCAGTCAAAACAGTCAAGTAGGATGTTCCGCATCAAGAATCAGCATCTCAGGGGATTGGAGAGAGTGTCCAAGGCTTCTAAGTCCAAGAAAAAGACAAAGACTAGTAAAAAGAAGGAGAAGAGCACAAAGAAAGGGAAGACTGAGAAGAAGACTACAGCGAAAAAGAAACCTGCGCCCAAGAAGGCACCCACCAAGACCAAAGCAGCAAAAAAGAAAGGAGCAGCCAAACCTGTTAAGAAAAAGGAAAAGAGGACCAAAGAGAAAGAGCCATCGATTGTAGACGAACTGGCAAAGGAACTACAGAGTGATGATGAACAAATAGTAATGGGTGCCATAGAGCGTCTAGGATCTATGAAGGACAAACGTGCCACTGGAATTCTTGTGCAGGCACTCAACGATCCGAGGTATATGATTCGGATACACGTGGCTGCACAACTTGGAGAGCGCAAGGACAAAACTTCAGTTGGTTCATTAATTGAAGCACTTGACGACAAGTCATTGTTTGTGAGACAGACTGTAGCTGGAGCACTGGAGAATATAGGTGGAAAGAAAGCTACTAATGCCGTTAGGATGGCTGAGTCGAAGGGGATGCTACTAGATGAATTGCCAGAAGGTATTCGTCTATAGTGATGTGGGATTTGAGCCAATTGCGCTTATATTGGATAGTCACTTCTGGAAAGATGCGCATAACAAGGAGCGATTTCAGAGATGAGCGACCCCAATGAAATCAAGAAGATTGAAACTGCAATCAAGGATCTAGACCTAGACTTTATGCGTGGTCTGATGTCTGAGGAGGAGTACAACCGAAAGACTGGTGAGTTGAGAACACAGCTGAGGGCTGCAGGAGGAGTTCCAACGGGACTCTCAGAAGCTCGCGAATCACTTACCCCGACACCTGCTACGAAGCCAGTTATGACTGATCCTGTGACTGCAGTTAAGAAAACGGTTCAATCGATGCGACGTATTTCGATAGAACGAATCGCTCAGGATTCTGGAGTCAGCGCCATGAACGTCACACGCATTCTGAGTGACCTATTAGATGGTCGAGAACTCTCTGGCAGAATCGATCATGATGCAGGAGACTTCATTCTGGGAACGGGAACTGGTCCTCCGCCCAAGACGATTGGTGCTTGTCCATACTGCAAGGCTGATTTGGAACGAATTGCAGTGAAGGGGGAGACTATCACCTGCACGATGTGTCGAGAGTCTTTTATCGTGTCCTAGAAGGGAAGCATTAGCAGAATCAATGGATTTGTGAAGAGATAAGTACGCTAGAGCTATATTCAGTTCGGGTGTTCTCAATGACTCTTTTCAAGGCGTGCTTGACTGGTGATGAGCCCGGTGCAGCATCCCTTGTTAGCGAGATGGTGTCAAAGAGTAGGCCATCCGCTATCTGGGCGATTCTAATGCATGCCGCAGCTTGGAATGAGCAACGCGATTTTGACACGCCGCATTCTACAATTATAACTCACTCAATCCATCGGATGATACAGGAGCTTGGACCCAATCCTGATATATTGGCGACGAAGCCTCCTTCTTCCAAGCTCAAGACACCAAATGATCTCAGTGAGCCCCTTCAAAAAGCACTCCTTGAACGCCTAGCACTACATCTGGCAGCAATCGACCACTGGATTAACGAACGAGGACCCAGGTATAATGTTGACACTAGACTTGATTCCTTGGATATGACCATGCGAAACTACACCCAGTCGATAAGGAAACAGGCACAGATGAGTGCACTAAGTTTTGCGTTGCGACTTGGAAGCCGTGAGGACCCTGTTCGGCTTCGCCGTACAACTGCATCTCTAGCCGCGGAGGACCCAGACAACCTTGGACACGCCTTTATCATGCCAATATCGCTCGTGACCGAACTTCCATCTTCTGACTACAAGCTCCCGTATCAGGCTGTGCTTTGGCATCTAACGGAATATCTTGTTAGAAAAGTGCCCCAAAAGCAACCGGATGGCTTCAAAATAGACGATCAAATGGACAGTATGGCTCCACCGACAAGCCTGTCGAAACACAAGAGCCTCATTGCCACATCCATTGTGGAATATGGTGTCTTAGGCCATAATGGAATCTTTGCGCAGAGAATAGCTACGGCAGCCGAAAATGGACTTGTGCATAGTTACACGGTTGATTGGTTGCTAGATAGATTGCAACAGAACATCAGAACAAAGCCTCTGACAAGGCAGAAGTTGTCGATTGAGAGGCTCATGAAGAAGAAGCCAGGTACCAACTGGGACCAATTGCCAAGTGGCATAGACCTACCAAACTCAGGAAAAGTCAGATTATGGCTCGTCAAGAATGCTGCTGACTACTGGGATAGGATGATGGATTTGAAAGCAGATGTCTTTGAGGAGGTAATCCCAGACATATCAAAGAAAGACTGGCCTATTGTGAAAGCAGCACAGTATGCCATGTCTGCCTTGAACGGAGCGCCAAGAGCATCACATGTCATCATCTTTACTCAAGCAGTCTGGTCACTGGCTGAACAGGGACTGATTGACACATCTCTAGCCGCCCTTCAAGTTCACAGGATGCTCAAGCAGTATCTCAAGGGACGGTAGTCCTCAGATCTTCTCGTATCGAAGCACATTTTCCTCTTGAAGAACAAGCTTGAACAGACCCGACTCCTCAACTATTTCCTTGCAATCCTCCGGAGAGGCATGATCAATAAGGAAAACGAGATTCCCTGAAGGCTTCAATATTCTATGAATCTCATTCAGGAGAGATACCTTATCATCTATCCATGTAAACACATCGATAAGAAGCGCAAAGTCAAGATGCTCTTCTGGAAGACCAGTAGCCAAATCTGATTGGATTGTTACAATGTTTGAGAGACCTTTCTTCCTAGCACGCTTCTCAACCCGTCCAATCGCTATTGGGTGTATGTCAAGTGCATAGACTTTTCCGGACTCTCCAACTAGTCTTGCAGCAGGAATTGTGTAGCTTCCTACCCCACATCCATAGTCCAAAACCTTGTGCCCATCACTAATTCCAAGTGTGTTGACAAATTCTGCGGGTTTTCTGAATCGTTCCCGAAACTTGAGATACCAAGCCATTATCCGGAAGCTTGTGTTTGACGTGTGTGCTCGATTAGTAGTAGTAGCACTCATAGTTTTCACTGTATATTACTTCATAATTTAAAGTATTTAAACTTCAAAGTGTGAAGTTGGAAAGTCACTTCCCAAGAGTGAAGTAATGAGAAGTCGGGAAGGAGAGGGCCTCGACCTCTCCTCATTTGATGTGGTTATGCATATGCATCGCCCTTTCTGTACGATTCAGCTAGAAGGTCAGGGATGTAACGAACTTTCATCCCAGATGGACTCTCTTTCATCATGTCATTGAGTTGGATTGTACAGAATGGACACTCAGTAGTGACCATATCAGCGCCTGTGGCCTCGATATATTCCTTCCTTGTGTTGGCAATCTTTTGGGACAACTCTCTCTGTCCGGCGCGAAGCCCACCACCTGCGCCACAACATCGATTCTTGTATGGGTCCTCGATATATTCCACACCAGGAATCATCTTGAGAACCTCGATCGGCTCATCATATACATGCTGACCTCTACCCAGATGACAAGGCTCATGGTAAGTGACCTTCATCTTGATCTCACCTTTCGGTGGGACAATATTCTCCTTGCCAATCACCTGAATCATATACTCAGCCATATCATAGACTCTGTATAGCGGCGGCTCACCACGCTCTTCCTCGATGAAAGGACGATGGTCCTCACGAAGTGTCTTACCGCATCCTGCGCACGCCACCACTACAGTATCACAATCATACTTTTTGCAGGCCTCTTCGAATATCTCAGTGACCCTTCGAGCAGCGGCATGAGCTGTGTTGAGGTCTCCAGTTCTGAAAGCCGGACTTGCGCAGCACCACTGTTCCTTCGGAACAACGACATCGATGTTATTCCGGTTAAGGACTTCAATCAATGCCTTCCCAGTGCTTTGCATCCGGTAGTCTATGAGACAGCCTGTGAAGAATGCGACTCTTCCGCGTGGATTCTCCACAAAGAATTCCGCATCTTTCACCTCCTTGAGAAGTGGGACGTCCTTGACTGGTACAGCGCGTCCTGTTTTGTTGATAGCGTCAACGAAGGCCTGTTGGCCCTCTGCAAGAGGATAGCCTGCTTCCACTGCTTTCGCTCGGAGCAGCTCAACGGCAAGAGCGGGAATGTTGATCTTCTTCGGACAGATATCAGTACACATCTTACAGGTTGTACAGCTATACACCATCTCGTTCATGGCCATAGCTATACGGTCCTCTACGTCACGTGGATCAAGTTCAAGCCTCGCTATCTGTCGGATGATCATTGGTCCCGGATAGTCCCAGGTTTCATGAACAATTGGGCAGTTGGATATGCAAGCACTACATTCGATACACTTGCGAATCTCCCTAACTTTCTCAATCTCTTCTGCATGGATTATCTCTGGCCTTGTCGGCTTCTTATCACGTGCAACATAAGGTCTGATTCGTCTGAGCCGATAAGTAGTCTGAGCCATATCAACGACAAGATCCTTGATGACTGGCATCTTTTCTAATGGCTCCAGGGTCAGATTCGCATCAGATTCCACTTTCGTTCTGCATGCAATTCTAGCAGTACCATTTACCTTGACGGCACAGGAGCCACACTGTCCTCCTCTGCACTCCCATCGGAAGGCCAAGCTGGAGTCAAACTTGTCCTGAACGTAGAGCAGGGCATCCAAAACTGTCATTCCAGGCTCGTATTCGACATCGAAGTCCTGGAAGTATGGTTCATTGTCAGAGTCGGGATTGTATCTAAGGACCTTTGCCTTGATTGTCTTTGCCATTCTTTGTGCCTCCTATGGAGGGGTGATCTTGGTGATAACGAGGTCTTCCTTTCGAAGCTCCATCTTGCCGTCTTCGCCCTTCCGGATGACGATGTTGTAATAGCCCTTATCATTGCGGTCAGCGTCAACACGATAGTGTGCACCTCTGCTCCCTTTTCGCATCAGTGCAGCCTCAGCAACCATTCGAGCGGTCTTCACCATGTGTTCAAACTCGATTGCCTGGTGCCAGCCCGGATTGAATCGTTTGACTGGCACGTCAACCTTGATATTGGGAACCACTTCTTTCTCGATTCTGCGTAGCTCCTTGACTGCATGTTGCATTTCATCTTCTTTTCTGAATATCTGGACTTTCTCCCACATCAGTTTCCTGAGCTCGTCCCTTGCATCGGCAGGGGAAATGCCTTCCTTGCGTTCCAACATGGCCTCGAGCTTTTCGAACTCCTTAATGATGACATCACGGTTGATGCCTGTGTGGGCGTTTTCCTTAGCGAAGTTGGCTGCGCTCTCACCTGAAAGAGCGCCATAGACCTGTGTATCTGCTAGGGCGTTACCGCCCAGCCTATTACCTCCGTGCACTCCTCCAGTACACTCACCTGCCGCATAGAGCCCGGGAATGTTGGTGCCAGACTCTTCATCTATCTTAATACCGCCCATAAAGTGGTGGGCTGTGGGGGACACCTGCATAGGCTCTTCACGAATGTCCACTCCAGCGTCCTCGAACTGTTCAATCATGCTCTCAAGTCGAAACTCGACGATTGACTTTGGCAGATGCGCTATGCTCAGATACACACCTCCGTCTGGAGAGCCTTTTCCCTCCAAGACCTCAGTCATAATGGACCGAGCCACTTGGTCCCGCCCTGCCAGCTCCATAACCTCTGGATAGTATCTGTTCATGAAGCGCTCACCCTCACTGTTCAGGAGGATGCCACCCTCACCACGCACAGCCTCTGTGACCAGCCTACCGCGCGCGGATTCAGGCTTGACCATGCCCGTGGGATGGAACTGCACCATCTCCATGTCGATGAGTTCACATCCTGCCTCATAGGCCATCCCATAACCATCACCGACATCCAGCTGAGCATTGCTGGTTACCTCATAGATACGACCCGCACCACCAGTTGCCATGACCACAGACTTAGCACGGAACACGAGATAGTCACCGTACTTCAGATCTATGGCAGTGACGCCTGCGACTCTGCCTTCCTCAACAAGAATCTTAGTGGCAAACATCTCGTCGAACACCCGTACAGAGCTCTTTCTGATGGCCTCAATTAGAGTGACCATGATCTCAGAGCCGGTCCTGTCTGAGGCATATGCGGTCCGCCTCCAAGACTGCTTCCCGAAGGGTCTCTGAGCAATCTTGCCCTCGGGCGTTCGGTCAAAGACAGCCCCAAACTCCTCGAGGTCGAATACCCTCTCAGAGGCATCACGCACGAGAATCTCAGCGAGCTTCTGATTGTTGAGGTAGTTCCCACCGACTATTGTATCCTTGAAGTGTGTTTCAGGGTTGTCATCAGGGTCAACGTTCCCAAGCGATACATTGTAGCCACCCTCAGCCATGGCTGTGTGAGCTTTGCCAAGGAGTTCCTTACTAAGCATGATAACATCCAGATTGTGATTTGCTGCCTCAATGGCTGCACGGCATCCAGCACCGCCAGCGCCAACAACGAGAACATCACACATTATCGTCTTGTAGTTCAACTACAGTCCTCCGATGGAGAGCTCTCTAAGAGCTTGACCCGTCGGCACGGGGCCACCGTTTAAGACTTACTGTTGGGGTTGAATGAGAAAATACGCATTTTAGAGGCATGATTGAGGAATGAGCACCCTAATTAGGAGGAAAGGCGCTAATTATCTATGTTAGAATGCAGACAAGCTACTTGATAGGGAACGGCTTTATGTAGCATTGTACGCACTACTGGCAGCCATCGGGGGTGCATGAGAATAGATTGGGAGAAGCTTCTTCTGGTCATCGCGATGCTGGTGATACTAGTGGTGGCACTCTATGGAATTTCAGTGCCGATACTGACAGCATTGGGAACTTAGACTGGAAAAAGGGATGAGGGCAAAGGATTCGTAAAGAATGCCAGTTTCCATCTGAAGGTGCCATTAACTGAGCTTCAAGCAACTACATCTATTCTGAGTCCTCGATTACTGCTCCTGACCGTGTCAAATAGATGACATCAAGTGAACGAATGTATTGATCAGGTAACATCCTGAGGGCGTTCATGAACCTGTGCCAGTCAGTGATCATTCTTGGTTCGTCAAACTCGACATCCTTCAACAGCTTCGATATGTTTTCCACCTCTGCGTGATGAGTGGGGTGGATATACCGGATTCGATATTCAGTGCTATCAGGGTAGTAGACTGCAACATCAAGTTTGAGCTTGGGGTTTTCATTATACACAATCTGGACAATTTTCCTCAAGGATGATACCTCGTTGAATCGCACTAACACTAGCATCAACATTAGGGGAATATGTGTTTCCAGTGTATAATCCCTGTCAGCGGACAGATATCTAGTCCTTTATACCAATCTTAGCGTAGACCTCTGCCTTGCGTGCTGCCACTCTTTCATCCATCACCTTGTGCAGGCTTTCGCCATGAGAATCCATCGTCACCAATAGTGGTCCAAACTCATCAGCAGTGATGACCCAAAGAGCCTCCGGCATACCCAGATCGCTCCACTCGTAAGCGCGCACTTCTTTCAGACCCTTCGCAGCAAGAGCGCCGCACCCACCAGTGAAACTACAATAGACCGCACCAACCTCGCTGAGGGCTTTAAGTGTCTTCTCACCCATGCCTCCCTTCCCAATGATGATACGAGCCTTGTACTTTCGGAGGAATTCGTCCTCAAAGAGCTCCATTCTAATACTGGTTGTGGGGCCAGCTGAAACTATTTGCCACTTTCCCTCTTTCTGCCATGCCACAGGGCCTACATGATAGACAACACTGCCTTCGAAGTCCACAGGTGGTTTTTCACCCTTATCGAACATATTTAGGGCACGTTCATGAGCCTCGTCACGTGCAGTGTAGACATGCTCACCGCTGACGTATACCACGTCGCCCACCTTTAGTTTGCGAGCGTCTTCTTCAGAGATAGGTGTCATAAAGTGATATTCGGCCATTTTACTCACCCTCCAATGGATGTGTCACATAAGTGACTCTTAGATCCTTAGATATCACTGCTTTGCTATGCCGTGCAGCCCAACACTGAACGGCAACTCCTACGGGCAGACTTGCGGGATGCCGCATGGCATAGTCGACTTTTACTGCCAGCACGGTCGTCTTGCCTCCAAGACCCATAGGACCAATACCTGTGGCATTGATGGCCTCCTTGAGTTCCTGTTCGATCTTAGCCACTTCAGGCTCAGGATGTCTATCATCAAGTGGGCGCAGCAGCTGCTGCTTAGCAATCTTAATGGAAATATCTGCACCGCCGCCAATTCCCACACCAATGATGTTTGGAGCGCAGGCTTTGCCCATGTAGCTCATAGCATTATCTACCACCAGTTTCTTGACTCCTGTCAGTCCAACCCCTGGTTTGAGCATGCCAACAATGGACACATTCTCACTCCCTCCACCCTTGGGAAACGCTATTATCTCCAATGAATCGCCGGGCACAATCTCCCAGTTAATCCAAGGGATTTTGACGCCAGTATTGTCACCTGAATTGCCACCTACAATCGGATTCACTGCATTTGGTCGAATTGGCACCTCTTTGGTAGCCTTTCTTGTGGCTTTGGTGAGGGCTTCCTTAATCTCATCCATATATGGGAACTTGCTGCCGACCTTGACGTAGAAGATCATAATGCCTGTATCCTGGCACATTGGAACTCCTGTCTCAGCAATGTCCATATTCTTGAGGATTGCTGAGAGCTGAGTCTTGGCAGTCTCATTATCCTCACGGTCACGCGCCTCTCTTAATGCGGCTTCAACATCTTTGGGCAGTTTTGTTACAGCCATTTTGAGAAGACGAAAAGTTGTGTCTTCAATGACTTGCATAGGATCTTTCATTATATCAGCTTCTGAGAATTGCTGTTGAAGAGGTTGGGTTAGCCTCTTGCACGGACTCGCAGCCCATTAGCTACCTAATCTTTCTTACTATCCGGTTACATGGGAGGACTATATACTTTAGAACACAATAGTATTGCGAGAGATGATGTCCCAATGACGCTAGACCTTTCACCTACATCTTTAGTCGCCTTTGGTACGGCCATCGTGATTCTCAGTATCTTTAGTATACTGGATATTCGTGATAGAATGATAGCCAATCACCTTGTACTGATTGGAGGCACAATAGGGTTTGCCATCACGGCTCTTACTGGACATCTGGTTGAGAATTCTCTGCTGCACGTTGCAGCATTCCTTTTCGTTATCATTCTCGCTTATGCGCTCTTTCGAATCGGAGCGATTGGCGGAGCCGACCTTAAGACGTTGGTTATTGTGAGCATAATTAGTCCAGGTATAGAGCTAGCTCGATGGAACGATCCAGTACTTGAGGCAATCATAGGTGGCGGCCTGACTATGCTTACTATGTTGATTTTAGGGTATGTGTACTCAAATTGGTCAATGAAGACTAGTGAAAGGGGTACGCCATTGATTCCATTTCTGAGTGTGGCTTATGTCTTTATCCAACTGCTGGCTCTGCTCTAGAGCAATGCTGGAGGAAGGGAGAAGGTATAGATTAGCGTCCAAAAGAGTACCCAAAGCAATAGAAATGTAGGAAGACCAGCTGTCACGAGTTTCTGTCGCCCTCCAATCTCTTTGGGATCTATCTCTAACAGGTAGACCACGACATACAGCGTCAGCGAATACATAAGCAATCCAAAGATTAGACCTCTAGATCCTCTAAAAGCAGGTCCAGCAAGTCCACAGATTAGTGCAGTAATCAATGCAAAGAATATCTTGACATAGGTCTGTTGATCATCTGCTGAATCAGCCCATCTGCTGAAAAGACGCTTGAAGATATTCTGAAGAGGCCCTATCACTGATGACATCGCGTGGCACCTGCCGGAGTTATGCGTCTGTCAATCGACTAGGTTATAACAATATCGGACTGGAGGAGCGATTGACAATGAAAGAAACCATGAGCAATATTGACATTCGGTTAATTCTGCCAGAGTTAAGGGAGTCGGCAGAAGGTTCGTTCATCAAGAATATATACCAATATGGGGATGTCTTTGTACTCAAGCTCTATCGACCTGCCGGAGGGACATCACAGCTTCTCTTCGAGGTTGGTCGCCGAATTCATCTCACTGAGTACCGTCGAATTGCTCCCAGGGTTCCACCAAAGTTCTGTACCGCACTCAGGAAATATCTCCGAGACCGGAAAGTCATATCAGTCCATCAACACGACTTGGACAGAATTGTAGTGATTGAGGTCGGTGATGAGTCAAGTTCGCATAAATTGGTAGTTGAACTATTCGGCAATGGAAACGTGCTTCTTCTTGATCCAGAAGACACTATATTCGTTGCAATGCGCTACAGGAGAATGAAAGATCGGGATGTCATTCCTAAGGCAAAGTACGAATTCCCGCCTCCTCGTGGATTGGATGTGATGAATTTAGAGTCAGATGCTCTTGAAGAGGTCCTTTCCGAATCGAGCGCGAGTGTGGTACGAACGCTGGCAAGTAGACTCAACCTTGACTCTTTGAGTTGCGAGGAGATTTGTGCACTCGGAGGAGTTGATCCTCAGGCAAAGGTCCCTGATTTGGATGAACAGGCTGTGAAGGACCTATCGGATGGTTTCTCTCGCTTCATTGAGAATCTCAGGAACGGAGCCAGTGAGCCGCGCATCATCATTGATGACGAGGACGAGGAGGATCAAGTTGCATTCGTACCATTCATGTTTGAGGTGTATAATGGCCTGCCAACAACTTCCTTCACCACATTCAGCCAAGCAATTGATAACTTCTATGGCGTGTCTGACATGGAACTTGAGGATGAAGGAGTTCTCGAGGCTCATGTCAAGGAGCGCAAGAGGCTGGAGAAGATTATTGAGAAACAGGAGGAGGGTATAACCAGATTAGAAGATAGAGCTAACACCCTAAGACAGGCAGGAGAGGTTATTTACAACAACTTCCAGATGGTTCAAGAGGTACTTGAAACAATCACCAGCGCAAGAGTGAGTGGTCTATCTTGGGCCGAGATAACAAAGAGAATCGAGGAAGGGAAAGAAAGAAGCATAGCATCTGCAGTCATCGTTGAAAGGATAATACCCTCTCAAGGCAAGATTGTCGTCAAGCTTGCAGATATCGATGTGAGCTTGGACATCAGAAAGAGCGCACAAGAGAATGCATCGCTGGCATATGAACAGGCAAAGAAGTCGGAAGCTAAGACCAAAGGGGCACAAAAGCAAATCGAGAAGACACTGGCAAAGCTGAAAGAACTTGAGGCCAAGACAGCCAAACCTGAAACAGAGAAGAAGGTGGCTGTACGAGTCAGGAAGAAGCGATGGTATGAGAAGTTTCGATGGTTTATATCCTCAGAAGGATTCTTGGTCATTGGAGGACGTGATGCAAAGACCAATGAAAGACTTGCAAAACGGCAGATGGAATCAAACGATGTCTTTCTCCACGCCGCACTCCACGGTGCACCCTACATAGTTGTCAAGGCCTCTGGAGATCGACCCGGAGAACAGACTCTGACTGAAGCTGCGCAGTTCGCAGTCACCTTTTCTCGAGCATGGCAAGACGGCCTGTCATCTGGTGATGCTTATTGGGTCAATCCAGAGCAGGTAAGTTTCACTCCACCCTCTGGGGAGTATCTACCGTCTGGTGCCGTCATGATCTATGGCTCTAAGAACTACATTCGAAGAGTGCCATTGGATCTCGCTGTAGGGGTGTTGATTGAGGATGATGATGCAATTCCAGTATCAGGCCCACCTTCAGCATTGTCTGCTCATACGGAATACACAGTAAGGGTTGCTCCAAGCAAAGGGAAGAAAGGTCAGCTTGTGAAGGAAATTCTCAGTCAGCTGAAGAAATTAGTCCCTCAGGACAAGAAGCATTTGAT
>JBHLQS010000020.1:0-27343 GCA_048883405.1 Candidatus Thorarchaeota archaeon | reverse complement strand
CCCCATGCAACTGCACCCCAGACTAACCGAAGTGGTAGCCACTTGAGGAGCATGCTGGGTCGAAACATGTCCGTGGAGAACGGAATTGGTATTGAATGAGCTATAAGCGATATGATTAGGAACAGCATGACATTCATGAATAGGCCTCTACAGAGTGCTGGTATGTGCGAGTCAGTACATCCGGGCTTTTAGCCCTTTCTTCCTTTGAGCTTCTTGTATCGTTCAACCGCCCCTCCTGCTTCGAGTATCTCCCGCATGAAGGGTGGCAAGGGTGCTCCTTGAAGCGTTTTGCCTGACTCCTCAATAGTCACTGTACCCCTTGTGAAATCAACGGTCAGCGTGTCGCTGTCCTCAACAATCGATGAAATATCGTTCACAGTCATGAGAGGCAGACCTACATTGAATCCATTCCTGTAGAAGATTCTAGAGAAAGATTCAGCGATGACACATCCGACACCAATTGTCTTCAGAACCTGTGGGGCTTCCTCACGTGATGAGCCCGAGCCAAAGTTTCTTCCAGCCACAACCACATCGTTCTTCTTTATACCAGCTGCAAAATCAGGTCGCGGTATTTCTAGGGTGTGCCTAGCCATCTCCTTATAGTCCAAGAGTGTTAGATATTGACCTTGAATGATTTGGTCTGTATCTATGTTGTCACCAAGCACCCATGCTTTGCCCCGAATTCTGTCAAAAGGTCCCACTTTCATAGCCTCCTTGGGTCCGTGATTTCTCCCACCAATGCACTGGCAGCCACAGTTGCAGGTGAGGCCAAGTAGACCTCGGAGTCGCGATGTCCCATTCGACCTGGGAAGTTCCTGTTCGTGCTTGAGATGCACACCTCGCCTGCTCCCAACACGCCGAGATGCCCACCTATACAGGCGCCGCATGTCGAGTTTGTTACAATGGCTCCTGCTTGCATGAGTGTTTCAATATGCCCTTTCTCAAGCGCCTGCATGTATGTAGTCTTACTTGCTGGAGTGACAATTAACCTGATATCTCTGTGGACCTTCTTTCCTTTCAGTATCCTTGCTGCTATTTCCAGATCCTGAATTCTTCCATTTGTGCAAGAGCCTATGAATGCCTGGTCAAATTTGGTGCCCATGACCTCAGACACTGGTACTCCATTTGTGGGACTATGTGGAACTGCAATCATGGGTTCGAGCGGCTCTGCATCGATATCGTACTCAAGAGTATCCACATATTGAGCATCCGGGTCGGGCCTCACAGGATTCCATGATCTTGCAGGTGCATGTTCCTTCATCCACCTCTCTACATCTTTACTGCAATTCATGGGAGCGCATTTGGCTCCAGCTTCTACTGCCATATTGCAGACAGTCATTCTTTCTCCAACCAACATCTCATCTATCGTGGAGCCATGAAACTCCAATGACTGGTAGTTTGCTCCGTCTGGGCCAAGGTCCGCAATGATCTTTAGAATGAGGTCTTTGCTCATCACAAATTCCGGAATCGTCCCCTTCACTTCGACGCAAATCGATTCGGGCACTCTGAACCATATTTCACCAGTTGAGATTATGAGTGCGGAGTCTGTTGCAGCAAGTCCAGCAGAAAAGGCATTGAACGCTCCATAAGTAGTTGAATGAGAGTCACTTCCCACGATTAGGTCTCCTGGAGCTACAAGACCCATCTCCGGAAGTACTTGATGCGATATACCACAATCGACATCACAGAAGTGCTTGATTTTCTGTTCCTTGACAAATTGACGATTTCGTCGATGAATCTCAGCACTATTGATATCAGATGCCGGAGCCCAGTGATCGTTCACAACCAAGATACGTTCAGGATCCCAAACTCTCTCAAATCCCATCTCTTCCAGCACTGGGAGAATTCGTGACCCCAACACTTCATGAACCATCAGGAAGTCTACTGAAGCCTCCACGATTTCCCCAGCAATTGCCTCGCTTTTCTCTGTGTGGCTACCAAGGATTTTCTCAGCCAGAGTCTTTCCCATAATAATCAACCCGTAATTCTCTTGATGACCTCCGCCGCTGCCTCGTGAGTAGTTGAAGGCTCCACTTTAGACCACTCTCCAACACAAAGGTCGGGTGTTCGAGTATTGCTGGTCCCAAGTGCCATCCTGACAGCTTTGCGTATCTGTTCAGCTGCAGAGATCGGGCCTTTGTCACCGTGTCTTGTGCCCAACCATTCAAGCATCATTGCAGTAGAGAGTATTGCAGCGAGGGGATTTGCAATGTTCTTTCCAGCAATGTCCGGTGCAGATCCATGCACCGGCTCAAACATTGCATGATGATCACCAATGTTCCCTGAGGGGGAAATGCCGAGCCCACCCTGGATGGCCCCTCCTAGGTCACTGATGATGTCGCCAAACTCGTTTGGTGCAACAACCACATCATATTGTTCGGGTTTCTGTATAGCTAACAGAGTCCAAGCATCCACGTAGGCATAATCCTTAGCCACATCAGGATAGCTCTCGCCGATTTTGTTGAATGACTCTCTGAATAGTTTGCATCCTGCAAGAAGGTTGCTTTTGTCCACGCAAGTCACTCGTTTCTTGCCATCAATCGGTGCACCATTCCGGTCCATTGCGAGATCGAATGCAAATCTAGAAACACGTTCTGACCCACTTGCGGTGATGACACGCAAATCAACAGCTAGATCACCTTCTGCGCGACCGGTGATTCTGCCCCTTGCGGGAATGTACAGCCCCTCTGTATTTTCTCTCACAATGACCATGTCGATATCTTTGGGTTTCCTTCCTGCTAGAGGAGTTGGAACCCGTTCGTACAGCTTCACCGGTCTGACATTGGCATAGAGGTCTAGTTCCTGTCTCAGTCCTATGACCACACCATATCCAGCCATATTTCCATCTGGACGCCTTACAATCATGCCATCTGCGTCTTTCGCCCCAACGCCTCCAAGTAGAATCGCATCAGCCTCCGTCTTAGTGAATGTTTCGGCCGCCTCTGACCATTCAAGCTTGTTTTTCAGAAAATACTGACCTCCGCATTCAAACTCATGAAGTTCGAGTTCCAGTCCGTCTGTGCTTGACACGACTGCCTTCATCACAGCTACTGCTTCTGGAATCACTTCTCTGCCGATTCCATCTCCAGGTAACACGGAAATCTTGTATTTCCTCGTCAAATGCCTCACCTAATAGCTTCCCAGCCATCCCAAGTCGTTACCTTCATCGTCCAAGAGGTTTACCATTGTGTCAAACCTTTCACCATTGTAGTATCTTATTTTGCATTGTATAGTGAAGGATTTCCTGCAAGTGTTGCATTCAACAACCCAATTCTCTACCACGTTCTCAGTACCGTTTCCAGTTATTTCCTCCGGCTTTCTGCTCATTTCCAGCAGTGTCAGTTCTTTACCATCGCAATCATACGTGCACTCTTTCAGAGGGATTCCTTCCATGCCTCTCCTTCCTAGAGCAACAAAAACTTCATCCGGAAGGTCATCAATAGTTGGCTTGCTCGACAAATGCAACACTCCGTGAGAAAGACCTCATCTCCATCGGATAAATCAGATGGTCGGTACTTTTGGTGGTACCACCGCTAAAGATTAATGACAGCATAGAAGTATTGATTCTATGCGTCTATTCACCTACTCTCGACTTGGTGTGTCTTCAATTGGTGCTGAGGTTGAAGGCGGTCTGCTTGACCTTCCAGACGCTGCTCGCTTCTTCGGATCCACCTATCTCGCCGATGGCCAGCGCTTCCCCGCATCTATGAAGGATCTTCTTGCTTGGGAATCTGGCTTAGAGGCTGTGAAATCGTTCGTGGAACGATTCAACAATCTCCCAGTTCTGGAGCGGCCCCTTGTATTTCCGACACATTCAGTCAAGATCCTAGCCCCTATCGAAAGGCCAGGCAAAATAGTAGCTTTGGGGCTGAACTACAAGGACCACATCGAGGAAACGGGAAGCGAAACCCCTGGTTTTCCTGTCATCTTTGCCAAGTTCCCTTCTTGCATTGTGAATCCCAATGATGTAATTCGTATGCCCAAAGTATCATCTAAGCTCGACTGGGAAGTGGAACTTGCAGTGGTCATAGGTAAGACCTGTAAAGAAGTCGATGAGGATAGTGCTCTTGACCACGTGGCTGGTTACACAATAATGAATGATGTAAGTGCTCGCGACCTTCAGAAAAATGACGGGCAATGGATTCGCGGCAAATCCCTGGACGGTCTAGGACCACTGGGCCCCTGTATTGTCACTGTGGATGAGTTGGGAGACGGATCCGACCTGACAATGCGAACAAAGATCAATGGTGTTGTCAAGCAGGATTCAACTACGTCATTATTGAGATTTGGTGTCCGGCAGATAGTTTCATACCTGTCGCAATCTTTTACGCTTGAGCCTGCTGACGTCATTGCGACAGGCACTCCATCAGGTGTTGGATTCACACGTGACCCGCCAGAGTACCTTAAGCCTGGCGATGAGATGGAGCTCTTCATCGAGAAGATTGGGTATCTAAGGAATCGAATCATACCTAGTCAATAGCTAATCTCTTCGTGAAGGTGACTTGGACTACCTGTCCGTTGCGAAATTGCTTCTTGACCGCAATAACCTCTGGAGCAATTTGAGAGAACTCAACGCCTTCCTTATCCACCAATGCCGCCTCAGGTTTCCATATTGAGCTGAAGACTATGAATACGGATTCCTCTCTTTTTGTATCTCTGGATACGGTGAACTCCAAGTGATTCTGTTCACTATCCCATGATTCGTTCTGAATCTCAACTGCGCCTTGAGTGAAATGCATACTTGTGCTAAGAACTGAGGGGACCATGGTTTCGGGCCTGATTACAAACAGTTTGGCTGTGCGTGGTTTCAGATCGACTACTCTCACCTCTCTCTCAAACAAGCCTTCATATTGCTCAGCCCAGAAATCGAACAAGTGATGAGGGTTTTCATCATCCAGTCCAATCTCACGCAATGAGAACTTGACACTGATTGGAGCATTCCCCAGATTGAATACTCCCATAACCGCCCATCTTCCCATGGGGGTTTCTAGAGGGAGGGCAAATAGACGCGGATGGGTTTCAATCAATGAGTCCAATGCAGCTGCGCTCTTTGGATATACTGGGAGGAGCTTGTCAAACATATGAAGTCGCTCTTCTGAGAGTTCCGCTATGTTGTCACTCATTAGGAGCAGTCCCCCACTAAGTGCAATAGCCGTCATCCAAAGACGCAATTCCTCCAGTGTGGTGTTGGTGTCTTCATGACGCAACATCAAGCAGTCCGGGTCATTCTTCCACCATCGGTCATGCATGAACGCCCGTGTCAATGTATTAACAGCTGCAGGATACATGCCCAGGCCACCTTCCTCATCCTCGCTTTCATAGATCCACACTGGCCCGATGTCGGCGCCAATTCTCATGCCATTGACAATTCCTATGCAGGGTCCAAGAGGAGCGCCACAACCCAGAATGAATGAGTCACCTACCGCCTTTCGAATAGCCTGAACACCCTGTCTAATGGCTTGGGCACGCGTCATAAGGGGGTCCTGACGGTGTCCCTCTATTGCAGCATCATAAAGGAAGTCAATTTTGAAGTATTCATACCCATCAGCCCGCAGACGCTTGAATGTCTTCTCCAAGAATGATATCACCTCAGAGTTAGTGAGGTCAAGGGCATAATAGTCGCCGAGCCAGAGAGGATTCTGTCCTGCCACTTTTGGCTTACCTTTGTCATCTTTCACAAACCAATCGGGATTCTCCCTGAAGAGATAGGAATGCTGAGAGGCAATGAATGGCGCGGTCCAGATTCCAGCCCGATAGCCTGATTTGTTGATATAATCTACGAGAGCACTCAAACCTTTGGTGAACTTGTCATTGGCTTCCCAATCACCAATAGACCTCTGGTACCCATCATCCAATTGAATCCATTCAATCTCCTTGCCAAATCTCTCAAGGAGCAACTTCGTGTTTGATTCCATCTCTCCTTCATCAATTAGTGTGTAGTAGTAGTACCAGCTACACCAGCCTGTAGGGACATTGTGCCAGGAGATTGCGTTCATCGTCTTCCCGACCAATTCTGCATATTGAGCCAAGTCTGCGAAACCATCCTCGCCAACATACATCACAAGCTCTTCAGAGGCTAGGCTCTGACCTTTGGGAACAAGTACTCGGTCTCCAAGTGAGGATGCAACAATTCCCGCAAGTCTATTTGACTCTCTATCTCTTCCTTGTAGAGCGATCTCACAAAACTGGTCAGCCATTGTGGAAAATCCAAGGGTTACGGCACATCTAGTCTTGATATTGGTTAGTACACTGAAGAAGTGGCTTCTGTTTTCACCAGCCTCTAAGGCCCGAGCCTGACTAAGATCCCAAGACTGGAAACCATTCCTGAAGTACCTAAGGTCTTGAGCATTCCAACCTGTGAAGATGCTAGACTCGGTTTCGACGTCGACTACAAGCGGATTGAACACCAGCACGTGTGTGTCATTGGACTTGTTCTTGAACATCACAAGGCAACTATAGCCTCTCTGACCTCTGTTCATGCTTAATCTCACATTGAGTTCTGCTCTCTTGTCAGAATCAGTAAGTTTCAGCACCACAATCTTGCCATTACCCCTTTCATCGCTGTAATCCACTGAACTGACAGACCTGTAAGTCATCTTTCTGGAATCTAGAATCTGACTATCCGTCCGCACTTGTACGTAGGCATTTGAGAAGTACTTGGTCTGCCCAACAATTGATGACAAGGAGAATGTGCCCAACCGGATATTGAATTTGAGAAGCACAACATCATTGCTCAGACTGATTGTATCCTCACCGACCTCAAGCTTGCAGAATTGGTGATCCTTATCCAACTATACTGCCTCCGGGGCTGTGATGTCCAAGGCTCTTCCCTCTTATTATTTGCCTGAAGGATTTGGCTCTGAGCTTATGTAGTTCAGAGAGTGATATTAGGTCCAAGAGGAGTCGTGGAGCTAGAGATTTGCAGCCTTCCTTAGAGCGTCTTCAGCCTCCTCATATTCGAAGAGGCGTTTGTGTGCACTGGCAAGCATTTCCCACGCTTCCTTGTCTCTTGGCTGAAGCTCTAGGTATTTCTTCGTGTATTTCTTGACACACTCTATATCATCAAGAGCCTCACAGCATTTTGCACCATAGAATAAGGCACGCTTATGATCCATCTCCGGACCCATTTGCTCTCGAAAGACCTCAAGGGCGTCTTCCCATTCTTGATTGTTGTAGAAATCCATTCCTTCCTTGAATCGATTTTCCATCTCTCCATATTGAGGCATACGATACGCAAATTGCCCAATAACAGTTATAGCTGAGCAACAGACCAAAATCATTGCCAGTATAATGGTAGCCGCAAGAATCAGGCCAGGGTCCAAGAAGGGAATGCCAAAATTGCCGACAACCCAGGCAAGAGCCATGCCACCTACCAGAATGAGTACTGCAGCAACACCTATGATTCGAATGTCTAATCTGAAACTCCTTCCTGTGCGCTCAGGCTCCGTGGGGGCAAGCATGATTCATGAAGAGTGCACTTGGTCCTTTTAGGTGTGATGAATCCTACAATGAGCGATTAACTCATCACTCAGATTCTCGTTTTGGTTTCTCACCCCTTTCAATGGCAGCTCTTGTTGCCGTGAGCCGATCTTGAGAAACATGAATCCATTGATTGACCCGCTTCTCAAGGGTTGGGTCAAGTTTCATAGCCGCCTCAGCACATGCAATAGCCCTCTCATCATCTCCCTCAATAAAATGGGCATTTGCAGTGTTGTAGAATGCCTCTGCGTAGTTAGGGCGTATTGCTATTGCTCTAGTATACGCCTCGATTGCGTTTGATGGGTCAGCGAGCCGTGAGAAGGTATTGCCTAGATTGTTCCAGGCTTCCGCATCCTGAGGATCAATTCGAAGCGCTTCTTCATAGCACTCCTTGGCACCTTCAAAGTCTGCAATATCATAAAGCGCTGTAGCTTTGTTGAACCAAATATCAAAGATCCAGTTGTCGATAGCTAGAGCTTCGTCGTATGCCTCGATGGCTTCTTCTTCCTTACCAGAACTCGAAAGAGCGATCCCTAAGTTATACCATCCTTCTATGGACTCAGGATTCTCCTCTACAATCTTTCGGAGCAGGTCCGACGCCTCATCATAGAGTCCAGATTCAATCAGACTCACTGCTTGAGCAATCTGATTCTCGGTGTCATTTGACATTGTCCTACCGACTTCTTGACCTCGATATTCCGTCCCATCAATGAATGTCTATTCAGGCTTGCTAGCTAGTCTTCGTGCTGCGATGCTTATTAGAATTCCAACGCCTACCGTTGTCATGGCTGTGGCTAGAAACAAATCAAGAGCAACACCTGCGCCAAAAGTGTAAACATTCTGCGCAATCTGTATGATTAGGCTAACTAGACCCATACCAGCACCTATTCCGATTAGGAACTTGCCAGTTCCAACTCTGTTAGTGGTCATAAGCGCGCCCCCACCTATGACCGTAATTCCACCTAATCCTGCAAGAATGAGCAGGATGTAGTAGATTAGATTGAGGATATCAACAAACGGAGCGAGCTCAGGAATAGAGGCGAGTATCTGCGTGATAGTCCCAGCAATTCCCACACTACCTGTGGCGCCTGCAATCCATAGTAGAATGCCGCCAATCAATGCAAGCAGAAACGGTGTTCTGTTTCTCATACCATCACCATAAGAGCATCGCTGCTCCTAACCTATATTTCTATTTGAATGAACGAATACCGACTCTCTTACCTCGTCGTCTAGTGAATGTGGTCAATTCATTGATTCCATTCTTCCTAAGTAGGTCCAAGGCGTCAATTATTCCACCTCCAACCTCAGACGGCTGATGTGCATCTGAACCTACAATGACTGTATTGATTCCTCTTTTATTCATGGCCTCCACAATTACTCCCTCCGGCATTGGCTCCAAAGAGCCTCTACGAATCGAAGACGTGTTGATTTCGTATCCGACTCCCTGTGCTTTCATTATCCTGCAGAGTTCATCTATATGTGGCTTCCAGAGAGAATGAATCTCAGGTCCGAAGAACTCCTCACCATACCTACGGTATATATCAAGATGGCCTAGGGCATCAAAGATGCCCGTTTTGAGCATATCCTTGATTACATTGAAGTAGATATTGCCAACCTGCTCCAGTTCATATTTCTCGAAGATCTCGAATGCTTCCTCTTTCAGTGAAATTGCTTTGTGATCAATAAGATGTACCGAACCAATCACAAGATCGAAGTCGGTTTCATGAAACGCATCCGGAAGGTCCTCAAGAACTCCTGGATACATATCTACCTCTACTCCTAGCCTAACATTGAGTCCTTTGTGAGCGTATTCATCTCCAAGATTTCTGATATGATTACCATAATCCTCGAACCAACTTGGATCGTGGACACTGACCCTTTCTCCCCTAACCATCACATAGCTGTCGTCCCTCACTGGATCCGAGTCTAGGTGTGTGGTAAAGCAAATCTCTCGCAATCCCTTATCCAATGCTGCTCCACAGAACTCATCTAGTGTGCCCTCTGCATCAGCGGAGTAGGCCGGGTGGATATGATAATCCATCATGGGATTCTGGGATTTACTTGACCAGTATATGATGTTGACTAATGTGCCATCACTGTACTACTCTTCATTTACTGCGTGGTAACTGGATCCAATGCTATCTGAACATCATCCTTTGCTGTCTTCTTCTCTCTCAAGAGGAGGGAGAAGACTGTGGCTAGAAGGGTTGTCATTACCAAGAACATGACAGACGCCTGAAGTCCAAAAACGTCACCTATCCATCCAAAGAGTATAGGTGAGAGCGCGCCTGGAATCGCACCTATGGAGAAGAGAATTCCAAATGCCAATCCCTGTCTTTCTCGAGGAGTCACTTCTGTCTGAAATGCAGTGTTTGGTGGTACGCCCAGAAAGAAGAAGAAGCCGAACCCAATAAGCACCAAGAGAAGAGAGATTTGATCTAGAGGTGCATTGAGAAGGAACAACAGAGGCGTTGATATAGCAGTTGATAGAATTATGAAAGGAACACGTTTCCCAATCCGGTCCGAAACTGGAGCTGAAACAATCTCTCCAATAATGCCAGCGACCAGCATAATTGTAGTGAAGTAGCCTGCAAGGATGGCATCGTAATGATAATGGCTTGCTACAAGATACAGAGGCATCAGTAATGTTGCGCAGCGAAACGACATTCCTCTGAATCCTATGATGATTGTAAGAATCACGAAGTTACGAGTCCATCCGTCTTCTCCATCATCCTTCTCTCGCTCTCCATATTGCAGGGCTGGCTCTCTCTTTGCGTACCTCATGAGCAGAACAACAGGTATGAAGACCACAAATCCAATCACTGCAAGAACGACAAACGATTCTCTCCAGCCACCAACGAGAATCAGTAGTGTAACTCCGAGAAAGGGGATAATAGCCATGCCAACAAGGCCGCCCATCGCTTGGAAACCTGTAGCCATAGCTCGCGAAGACTTTGGGAATTTCTCAGTCAAAGCTGGAAAGACACTGGGATGATAACCAGCAGCTGCCAATCCTAGGACGAGCATTGCCATAGTTAGAAATAGAAATGTTGTGGCAAGACTTGAAACAAGCACGACTATTGCAGTTATTATAACGCTGGCGGGGATGAAGATGTTTCTCCATCCCTTGTCACCAAGATATCCTACCAGCAGATGTGATGTTGTCATTGTCACAATAGCGGCACTAGTGATTATCCCTGCTTCAGTCAAAGTGAGTGCAAGCTCATCTCTGATTATTGGCAAGAAGGGTGAGAGCATACCAGTATAGATGTGGTTCATGAAATGCGTCAAAGTGCACGCTACGAGAACAGCATACGATGCCTTTGTGATTCTTGACAACTCTATGACTCACTTCCGCTTGCTTCAGCAAGTGGCGACACGACTTCCAGTTAAGCCTACTGATGACGGAAACAGTCTATGGCCGGATTGCCTTTCTATGAAGTGCAGTGGCAACCAGAGCTGCATATGCTCCTATTCTGAAAAGCTCACGTAAATCATCACGGTTTCTAACTCCACCCCCAGCAATTACTCGCATGGTGGAGTTGCTGCATATTTCGACTAATCCATCATGAATCGGCCCCTTTTCAGTCCCGACAAGGCTCAATTCGAGAACTATTAGATTTCGAATTCCATGTTCTTCTAGTCTGTAGGCAACCCCAAGAGGGTCTTTTCCACTGAATTCTTGACATGCACTCAAGGTCTTTCCATTCATCAAATCTAGCGACCCCATAATCGAATCCCCATACATCTGTTGAATCTCTGCAAGGTCGTCTATTGAGGCAAGCGTTTCAGTTGCCACGATTGCCCGTTGAATACCAGTGCTGAGAAGTTTATCGACGTCATTTGCAGTGCGTGCTCCACCATCAAGTAGAATCTCTAGATCTGTGGATTCAGCGATATTTGCGATGAGGGAGAGATTGTCACCAGTGCCCCTTATGGCATCAAGGTCTGCGATATATACTCTATCAACATCAAAGACTCGTTTGAATGCGTTAGCGACATCGATTGGGTTAGATCCATCCACAATATTGCTCTCGATTGGTTGATACTCATTTCTCCTACCAGCAATTCCGTGGACTACCTGTCCCGCTCTGATGTCCATTACAGGGATTATTTCAGCTTGACCCATGATTCTCGCTTTCTTTTCAAATCTGTAAGAGTCTTATAGGTTGCTGACAATGGACTGATTGGGTTGGAAATGCAAATATTCCTCTATGAGCACATATCAGGAGGTGGACTGGCGAGCGAGGATTTGTCGCTGAGCTTTGCTGCGCAAGGATTTGCAATGCTCTGCACAATGGCCCGGAGTCTTAACCACGCTGGACACTCTGTTTCCTTTTGTTATGATGCTAGAATAGGCGAGCAATTGCTCCCTAGGGGAAATCAGAAGAAATGCGTATCAGATGAATCGAGTTGGCAAGCTGCGATAAATGACCTCTCAGACAGCGCGGACCTGGGGCTCGTTATTGCTCCAGAGGATGATGGAGTTCTTGTGGAGGTTCTTAAGTCAATCAGAGCTAGAGGATTGGATGTTGCAAATCCTGAAACGGAAACAGTCGCATTCTGTTCTGATAAAATCAATACTGCGAATCTCTTTGAGGAACTCTCGATTCCAGCGCCAAAGATGATATTTGGTACAATTCATGATGTCCTAAACGACAGTCAGGAATTGAGATACCCTGTTGTCATCAAACCAGCTATATCGTCAGGAGCGACATGTACCTTTATTGCACATGATACCGGTGCTCTAATGGAGATAGCACATAGGCCTGAGATGGAGAATCGAGTGGCGTCGTTTATCCTTCAAGAATATGTTGATGGTGATCATGGTAGCGTGTCGATTCTTGCAGGCAATGGGAAGTCATCAATTCTTTCCGTGAATCGCCAGAATGTATCTTTGGGGACATCTGATTCAAATCCTGGATATCACGGCGGGGAGTGCCCATTTGAGCATCCGGCCGCTAAGAAGGCTATAGCCTACTCACGAAAGATATGCGGGGCGCTAACAGGTCTTAGAGGCTATGTGGGAATAGATTTTGTTTTCCATGGAAAGGAAGCCTATCCCATGGAGATCAACCCTCGGCTCACTGTATCAGCTATTGGCCTCGAACGAACCATTGGACCAAAAGGGCTGGCAAGCATCATACGGTGTGATTCAGGTTCACTTCCTAAACACCCGAAACCATCTGGGTTCGCCATCTTTGAGGAGTATATCGATATGAAACGGATTCCCGAATCTTTGCACCATGTCGATGACTACGCAAGAGTCATGGTAATCCCTGGTGTATCAAGCCCGCCCATTCCTCTCCCAAATGACAGTACAGTTGTCCGACCCTATTTATGTGGATGGGGTCCAACTAGAGATAAGGCTAGGGATGATCTTAGTGCAATAGAGCTTAGCATCAACACACGGATTGAGGGGATTTCTGGTTGAGAGTAGTTGGTTTAGACATTGGAGGAGCGAACCTCAAGGGATGCGGTCTCACACTGGATGAAGAAGGAGTTCCTGGCGACCTAATCTTCCAATCGAAGAGCTTCCCTATCTGGCAACGTGAAAGAATCGACCTCTGGAATCTTATTGCTGATACAGTATATGAATTGGCTGACGCATCTGAAACACCAGAACTCGTATCAGTAGTCATGACTGCAGAACTATCCGACACATTCCAGACTAAGCGAGATGGAGTTACAGCCATCGCTCAGGGAGTTCATCGGACCCTGAGAAACATTCCCATCGTATTTCCTGATCTAAACCTGGATCTCCTTGAACTTGAGGAGGTCCTGAACGATCCTCTAATTGTGGCTGCGGCCAATTGGCCAGTCCTTGCATGGACAGTAGGTCGTGGAGTTCCTAATTGTATTCTCATCGATGTCGGATCTACGACTACCGACATAATTGCGATTAGAGATGGTCTTCCTCTTACACGCGGTCGAAACGATACAAATCGCCTCATGAGTGGTGAATTGGTATATACGGGAGCTCTAAGGACAAATCTCTCAGCTATATTGCGTGAGGTTGAACTAGATGGTGTGACATGCCGTGTTTCCTCAGAGTATTTCGCCACAAGTGCTGATGTCCATCTAGTACTTGGCCATATCACCAAGGATCAATACTCCAATGACACAGCAGATAGTCGCGGAAAATCTGTAGAAGAGTGTAAAGCTCGTTTAGCCAGGACTGTATGTGGAGATATTGAAACAGTACCAGAGGATCAGATTGTCGATATTGCGCGACAAGCTTGGACTCAGCAGCTGAAGGACATTACCGGTGGAGTTCTTCAGGTCTGTGCCCTGCATGGTCTTGAGCTCGCTGAGGAGATCTTTGTCTTCTCAGGTGTGGGCGCCGTCTTTCTAGGCCGCAGCGCCTTAGCATCCTTCGATATAAAGGAAAGCAGGTACCTCCAAGACATTCTAGGACCAGAAGGTGCTACCTCTGCGACGGCTTTTGCGGCAGCCCTCTATGCAGCGCGGAATTGGAAGTGAGCCCTTTGAAGGTGGTCATAAAAGTAGGCGGAAGTCTGCTGAATTATCCTTACCAGCTCAAAGAGATTCTGAAAGGCATAACCGTCTATAGTGATAGACACAATGTGCTCGTCGTGCCCGGGGGAGGAGCTTTTGCTGACTTGGTCAGGGACTTCCATACGCGGAAATATCTCTCTGACTCAGCAGCACACTGGCTCGCGATAAGATGCATGGACCTGACAGGCGTCATTATGTGTGGCATGCAGTCATCAATGAGTCTCTTGTCTGGGAGCGATGCGTTGGAGAGATGGGCTGAAGGACAGAGTTTCATAATTCAACCTTACGAGCTGCTCAAGTCCTATGATAGATTGCCACATAGTTGGGATGTCACCAGCGACTCGATAGCCTACTGGATAGGAATAGAGGGCGATGCTGATGTCGTCATCTTCCTGAAGAGTATCAGTCCTTTTGCTAAGTGGCTGTCGATAGTTCAATCAGAAACAGAGCCAGTTAGACCTAAGAGTTTTGAATACTTGATCCGGAAAGCCATCATTGATCCTTACATGGTCTATCTTCATCCCAAGTTTCAGGGCTATTTCTATGTCTTGAATGGTTTATGGTTTGAGAATCTTTCAGCGATTCTTAATGTGCCAATACAATAGACTATGCATCTTTCAGAATTGACTTGAGTTCTCTGACCAAATCTGCATCCACTCTACCACCTGTTCTGTCTCCCCCTGGCAGGGCGGCCGTCCTGACACCTACGATGTCCGGTTTGAGTCCAGCTGCGGTTTTGAAGGATTCCCCTGCTAGCGATCCCGCTAGTGCTACCTCAAGGCCATTCTCTCTGGCTTCTTCAACAAATGTAGCAACATCGTCCTCTGGCATGAAAACGAAGAGATCTCTTCCATCCTTTATCGCAGTGTCGACCATTACAATTTCTACGCCGGCAGAATAAGCGATATCAGGAAGCAGCAAAGGGTCTAGAGTTCCTGCACGCAGATGGTCCCCATAGAGCGCGGCAACTGCCTTGCTCTTACAATCAAAATCCCCAAGTGTGTCGACGACATTTGTCAAAATGTAGACTGCGTCCTCCTCTTTTGACACACCATGAAGCCCTATTTTTACGTAGTCTGCACCTGCTTGTGCAGCACCTAGAGCAGCTTGTGCAATTGTGCCTGGCAGATTCGGAACATCGCCAAGAGCCGCACTTACAGGAATGGTCCTCTCTACAGCCTCTCTGACCTTGCGTATCATTGTTGGAGATGCTGCTCCAAGAGACCCTTCAACCGGGTTCTTGACATCAATGATGTCCGCCCCTCCCTTCACTGCCTCTAGAGCGTCCAGCTCATCCGTTGGACTCACGAGAAGCTTTGCCATATTGGACACAGTATTCACATCTGGAAACGCTACTAATGACTGCTCCGATTTGTGAATTGCACGTCAGAATGCGAATTATGAATAAAGCCAGAAGCAGCGGTGTCGGGAAGCTGATGACTCAGGATAGACCCGGGCCATCAGCAGTATCCGACTTTTCAACTTGGTCTTACCCAAGTTGCCGACTCGGTAGTGTTTTTGGTGTGGAACATAAGGAGTCCTCCTCTTTTAAACTCCAGAAACCGGGCAATCAAAGTGTCGAGGAACACACTTAGCTGAGCTCTCAAAGCAAACCTACAAGCCATTGCACTATTCTCAAACAGAGTCTGTCATTGGATGTTGAACCGTACTCTCCATTGATACCCCAGTTGTCCATGAAGTAATTGGTGCCTGTCACGACGAGTCTTCCACCACCTGCATCCTCTGAAACGCTCAGCAGGTCATTGCCGCCAGATCTACCAAGAGTTGTTGCACCTATGGGCTCAATGACCGCTGCCCCAAGATAATCGAAGCTCCCAACACCTGATGTAATTGTATGAGCAAACACCTGAGTCACCTCGACAGGATTGTTCCCATCAGAAACAAGCGTGAAGCTGAGAGCGTATCCTGTCCAATCGATGAAATCATTGAGCTTGGCAACATCCAATGATGCATTTGATAGTCCAGTGACAAAGAGCCCACCGCCTGAGTCATAATAGTCTTGGTAGGCCTGCTTGGTATCTTGTGCAAATGGCATTGAGAATGGTACAGGATTTAGTGGGTCAGTTTCGTTATCGTCCCATACAAATGGATCAAGAAGAACAACCGCGTCGAACAACTGCAGATAGGACAGGGTGGTCTGAGATTCATCTCTGATCTCGGTGACGGAGATGTCATTCTGTGTTAAGACTTGATAGAAATCTCTGAACTGGCCGTATGTTGTATCCATCCACCAAGTTGTGAAACTGATATCAAATGCAACTCGAGCTGCAGCAGCGGACGCCCCAAACTGAACATCGAGAGTCATGCTTCCAAAGTCATCTGAACTGAACTCGATTGTTGCCTGATAGCTTGATAGACCTGAGTCTGGCACATAGATATTCAACGGAACATAGCCAGTCTGGTTGATGGTCACCTGTCCGGGCATGTTGAAGACTCCAATAGCATTCGCGGTGACATCTATGCCGAATGTCGTATATCCAGCAGTAAACAACCTTATGTTGAACGTGTAATTGTCGCCATAGAATAGCCTCTCGAAGTCAAGAGGGAGTGTCCCTGGGAAGGCATATGAGATTGCCGGAAGACCGCCTTGAGAAAGTGTCGACGACATGAGGGATTTCGAGGTTTCGAGATTCAATTTTCCGGCACCGACAATGTATTCCGGGTGCTCAAGAGGATCAGCTCCTTTCAGCAAAGCGGTCATAATGGCGCCTGGTGTATATGTGACGTTATTCCCAATACTGTAAGCCATAAGCTCCGCAGCCGCTGCAGCTACTCTTGGTGTGGCAAAACTGGTGCCAAAGTACCGCGAGTTGCCAACATCAAAGTATCCTGGAGCGCATAAGTCTGGCTTCATATACCTCGTTGATGTAGGTCCATAGCTTGTGTAATCTGCAGGCTGCCCATAGATATCTAATCCGCCTACACAGAGGACGTGTTCGAACACCCCTGGAGAGTTAATTGTGTTGCCAGCAAGTCCACTGTCCCCCTCGTTTCCTGCTGCCGCTACAACTACAACCCCTTGATTAAACGCGTACTCAGCAGCTTGCTGAATTGGGTCGCCAACTCCTGGCGTTGCGCCAAGGCTTAGATTAATCACACTACAGTTCTGGTCTACCGCCCAGTATATCGCTGCAATGACGCCTGCAGCAGTAGCTATTCCTGTACTTCCTAGGACTTTTGCATTGACTATTACTGCATTTGCGCTATTGGCAGCAACTGCCTTTGCTACAATAGTTCCATGTTGATTTCCCTCAGGTGTTGAATCGCTAACATCCGTTTCAGCCAAAGGGTATCCATATCGAGGCAACACGAAGCTCCGCTCTGCCACTATTCTCCCCTCAATCGTCAGGTCACTATCAATTCCAGAATCAATTACCGCCACCTTGATAGGTTCTTCCGGACCCGGGAATAAATTCACCGTCGGCAAAAGAAGGAATAGGCCTCCGGACGCAATAATCATAACAATTATCATGAGTGCGATGATTTTCAAGCTGCTAGATTTCTTCTGGGGTCTGGGTTCATAGTAGGGATAAGGCGAATCAATGTATTCAAACATAGAGTGCACCAGAGCTGTCTGGTTCGACTCGGGCTCTTTAGCAGATGAACCTATCGGCAACGGTAATATTGCAGAGAATCAGGGGACTACCTTGAGAACCTTCTGGAGCACCGTGCATCCCTGGTGAAATACAATGCATCGATGATGAAGCTGTAGGGCACAAGTTGATTTATCTGCACACTCTCCATTTGCCCAACAGCAACAAGAGGGACTCTAATGACCGCGGACACTGCCCAGGAGACTGCTGTTCAACCGCGCAATCTTTACCACTCTATGCCTCTTCCTGCAGTCTTGGAGGATCTTGATGTAGAACCTGATAAGGGCCTCAATACAAGCGCAGTCAAGTCCCGACTGGACCAATTTGGTCCAAACGAGCTCCCGAAAATCCGGGGATCGTTCTGGCAGGTATATCTTGCTCCTATTCTTAATTGGCTCATTACCATATACATCATCAGCTCATTTGCATTGATTATCCTTGCATACATGTTTCCCTCCCCTGAGAACCAACTTGGACAGGCCTTGGTATGGTTGGGCATCGTCATAGTGAATGCATTGGTGGCCATATTTCAGCAGTATCGTGCACAGAAAAAGCTGGAAGCATTAGAGAAGCTTTCATTGGGTGAAGCACGAGTGCTACGGAATGGCTCAGAGATGAATATTGCTCCAACTGAAATTGTCCCGGGTGATGTCATCATCCTTGAGCAGGGCGATAAGATACCGGCTGATGCCAGAATACTGCAATGCTCAAATCTCACTACTAACGAAGCGTCTCTCACTGGTGAAAGCGTGCCAGTGACCAAGAGCTCCGGCGCCGAAGCAGCAGAAGATGCCCCATTGACAGACATGCACAATATGGTGTTCTTCGGGACATTCGTCGCGACTGGATCTGCAAAGGTCGTGACTACAACGACGGGCGCTGGAACTGAAATCGGTAAGATTCAGGGTACTCTAGGTGAATTGAACACAGGGGATATTCCACTGCGGAAGAAGGTCAATCTTCTTGCAAAGTATCTTGGAATCGCGGCTATTATCTTGATGGCCACTTCTGTGCTCTGGCAGCTCTTCATACAGCCACTATTGCTGGGTGAGGAACCTCCAATCTATTTTGCTCCGGGATTCCAAGAAATGATGGAGATTATTGCAGGTAGAATTACCGCTGGAATAACTCGCGCTATGACCATCATGCCAATCAACATTCCTCTCTTGACGACCATTGTTCTTCTGACAGGCGTTCTTGCTATGGCGAAGAAGGGTGTTATCATCAGAGACCTCTCAGCAGTGGAGAGTCTAGGTCGAGTAAGTGTGATTTGCTCGGACAAGACAGGGACACTCACACGAAATCAAATGGTTGTAAAGTATTGTTGGGACACTGAGTCCCTCTATACCGTATCAGGTGATGGCTACAATCCTGAAGGTGAAATCTACAAGCTTAGTGATTCTACAACCAACTCTGATGAGCAGTCACTTGTTTCTGATGTTGCGGCGTGGCCCCATCTGCTTGATCTTATAACTTGCGGCGGCATCAATAATGATTCTGAGATTGCTCTTAAAGAGATACCAGACCAAGGGACGATATGGGAGCCCCTCGGAGACCCTACTGACGCAGCCCTGCTAACGCTGTTTCGAAAGAGCGGTGTGGATGAGCAGCTTGTCCGTGAGCGCTACAAGGTGATAGAGGAGTTTCCATTTGAGTCTGAGCTAAAGAGAATGTCCCGAATATGCCAGGATGGTGCCAAATTCGTTTCCTATACAAAGGGGGCAACGGAGGTCCTACTCCCAAGATGCAAAACCATCGGGAATGGCAAGAAGCTGGCCACATTCACTCCTGAAGCGCAAAAGAGAGTAAAGCAGCTTGTCGATGGTTACGCAACGAGAGGATACAGAGTCATATCCTTGGCTAAGAAGAGAATGGATGCTCTGCCTCCTGAGAAGGGCGCTCGGGAGGTTGCAGAGAGCGACCTAACATACCTTGGCTTTGCATGCATAGTCGACCCTCCAAGAGATGGTGTGAAGCATGCCGTTGAAGAGTGTCACAGTGCAGGTATCAACGTTGTCATGATAACCGGCGACTCTGCAGCGACGGCAAAGACCATTGCGGAAGACCTCGGCATCTATAGACAAAACTCTTTGGTTGTTGAGGGGCAAGATGTCGATGATGTCAAGGATGAGGACTTCCCGCGTGTTAATGTATTTGCCCGTGTAAATCCTGAGCACAAACAGATCATTGTTGAACGTTACCAGGATCAAAAGCGGGTCGTCGCTATGACCGGAGATGGTGTCAATGACTCGCTCGCTTTAGCGATGAGCGACGCGGGAATCGCGATGGGCATTACAGGCACTGATGTGGCCAAAGAGGCTGCTGATCTAGTGATCACAGATGACAGTTTCGCCTCTATAGTCACAGGAGTTCACGAGGGAAGAGGTCTGTTCCAGAAAATCAGAATGATGATATACTTCTACATTGCCATCAACCTGTTCGAGAGTGTCCTGTTCTTTGGTGCCCTTTTCATTCTACCCGCCGTCATCGTCATGCTAACTACATGGCAGAGCCTCTACCTAGTTGTGACCACGCATTCGTTTCCGGGACTAGCTTTGGTATTCGACAAGACCTCACCTAGGGCTATGGAAGAGAAACCAAGAGATAGCGAAGAAATCATTCCAAAACCGCTGGCGAAGTTCATGGCATTGAATGTGGTTTTGATGATATTTGGAGCAGCTATGGTCTACATGCTCACCCTGACTGGATGGTGGGGCATAATTACTGTTGTCCCGGAGAATCTCACTGGCTTCTACGGTTCTACTGGTTTTGCAGAAGCCGTAACATTACAGGCAGCAAAAGCGGCTGTTATGATGCTATCAGTGATCCTCCTTGTTGAGAGCACTATTGTCCTAAGTATCCGCAGAATCAACATGGGTATAGACAAGAGTCTTCGAGAACCAGGTACCTATCGATATGCAATCTTTCTGGGCTTAATCTATCTGGCACACTACTTGTTGATGTACGTTCCACTAGCCCAGGAGATTCTCTACCCGTATGGCCTCAACTTCTACTTCATGCCGCTCACAATCATTGACTGGCTGATTGTCCTCCTGTTCTCACTTCCAGCAATCGTTGGGGTTGAACTCTACAAGCGTCGGTTGAGAAAGAAAGGAGTCAATCTCTGAAAGCGATCGGTATCATCCTAGTCCTTGCATCCAGTCCATTGTACCGCAGGACATATTTGGAGTGGTTAGCTTCTCACTCAGAGGAGGTTCCAAAATGGGTTTCAAAGTCGTAACAAAGAAGATGATTGATGCTCCCACCGAAGCAACAGTCCTTGTACCTGATAAGCCAGATGACTACTTTGGCATTCTTATCAAATATGTTCCAGTTCCAGTGATTGCTGGTTACAAATTGATCGAGGAGATGTTTGTTGCTGCAGGACGGACCGGAGAGATGCCTCTGGTGTATCTATTGTTCCTTGTTATAACTCCACTCGCAGTGGCGGGCATTACCAAAGAAGAGAGCCCGCTAGACATGGCGCATCTAAAGACCATTAAGGTTCAGATTGTAATGGCTACTCTGGGATTCATTATATGGACCCTGGTGATGAGCACATGGATTGCCTTCGACCCCTTATGGGGTACTGTATTCCTTGTACTCTTCACTGTTGGTGCCCCAGCAGTGGGCAAAGGACTGTACGAGAAGGGGCTATAGTATCCTTGTTCTATGGCCCTCGTGTTTGTTTCCTGAGTTAAACAGAATGAACTATATACATGGATATACGCTGCTAATTCTCTTATATACAAACCATATATACCCGGCTTAAGCGTTTTGAAAAATGGAGTTCTGATTTACATTGGTAAGAAAGACTACACATGGAATCCGCCTAATGAAGAAGAAGGGCAAGAAGATAGTGATGCTCACAGCATATGATACACCGTCTGCACAGATTCTGAGTGAATGTGGGGTGGACATGATTCTGGTTGGCGATTCGGTGGGGAATAGCATGCTGGGATATGAAACCACTATTCCAGTGACTCTTGAAGACGTGATCCATCACTCTGCTGCGGTATCACGCGCAAAACCAAACTGTCTCATTGTGGGAGATATGCCCTTCATGAGCTACAAGGTGAGCGCGGAGCAAGCCCTTGAAAACTGCGCGCGTATGCTGCAGGAGGGCGGCGCTGAAGCCGTCAAGATAGAAGGCGCGGGAAGAGTGGTTGACATTGTTCGAGCTGTTGTGGATTCTGGAATTCCAGTAATGGGACATATCGGCTTGACTCCCCAGTCTATCTACCAAGTGGGAGGCTATCGAGTGCAAGGACGTACAGCCAAGCAGACCAAGGAGATGGTCAAGCAGGCTCAGGCGCTTGAGGATGCTGGGGCTTTCTCAATGGTTATCGAACTTGCACCCTCAGAGACCGCTAAGGTGATTACAGAAACAATAGGCATCCCAACGATTGGGATTGGTGCGGGGCCTCATTGCGACGGACAGGTTCTTGTTTTGCCTGACATGCTCGGACTGTTTCAAGACTTTAAACCGAAGTTCGTGAAGAGATATGCAAACATCCGCGAGGTCATCGAAAATGCTGTGAAGGAGTATTCCTCAGAGGTGCGTGAAGGCACGTTTCCAGATGCCGATTACAGTTTCGAGATGACCGAGGAGGAAACCGGGCGTCTATATGGCAGAACAAAGCCAGAACAGGACTAAGCCTAGTGTCCACTTAGGAAATCTGGTTGGGGAGCTGGTCTTGCTCCCATGAAAAAGAAGTTGGATTACTCTTTCTTTTCAACAACGTCATTCAGTGCTTCGACGAGCTTGTCGGGGTCAATGCCATGAGCTTGGGCGCCCTGTTCGATGTTCTCGAACCTAGCCACTGCACAGCCATAGCAGTGTAGTCCCCACTCCATGAATGTCCCTGCGGTTTCGGGCCACTTCATGACTACCTCGCCAATTGTCATTTCTTTTGTGATAGCTTCCGCCATTTTGTCTTCACCATCGTTAATCGATGTACATATTGAACCCGTTTTTTCGTGCTTATATGCTTTAGGATACATCACCTTCTCCAATGATGTATTTGTGGCCTACGCTCCCTTCTACATACTCGCTTGGCATTTCTCCACTCATCATATGACGAGCACGCCATCCGGTGCAGTGGCATGGCACCAAGAGCTTTGGATGAATCTTCTTTATTACCTCAACGGTTTTTCGCATTGTGTCTTTCGTAACCCCTCTTGCCAGATGGAATCCACCAATCACTGCATGAACCAGATCTATTCCAGTAAGCCGTTGAGCCTCACGGATGATATTGATTATTCCAGCATGAGAACATCCCGAAATGACGACAAGCCCTTTGCCTTTCACATTGGCGACGAGACTTACATCATCCCTCACAGCTGCATCATCTTGCCATTTGCCATCCATGAATACCTTGTGCCCTTCCATGCCTTTCTCATGAACGGTCACACGCGGAACTTCACCAGTTCTTAGAAGCATTCCGTTTTCTAATAGAATTGGTTCAGTGCTGCTGATGACATTTCCGCCCGCCTGTGCTATCTCGTCTGCGGACGGCATTGGATCAAGCTCAATGAGTTTTGACCCTTCAGGCTTCTTCATTTCGAAGCCTTTCTTGTAGAACATCCACGGATGCACATACACCGGGAGGTCTTTCCTACCTATGTTTCTGATCGTCCAGAGAAGCCCTCCGAAGTGATCATAATGTCCATGGGACATCACAATAGCGTCAACCTTTTCCAGCTTCAATCCTAATGCAGCAATGTTATTCTCCATATTTCGAGGATTTTCGGCAGCATCGTAGAGGATTGTGTAGGTTTCATTGTTCAATTTTGTTCTCAAATGAAGACTCAGGCCGCAGCCAGCTACCAGGTATGGTCTGTCTTCTTCCTTCTCTTCTTGAACCCATTTGAAGTACCGTTGCACATCTTTCCTTTCGGGATCTGTCCAAGCCGAGTAACTGTTGTCCGCAACGGCTATAACTTCAAGTGAATCAATCTCGCGAAGCCCTTCCAACTATTTTCACTCCTCCCTAGGCGTTTAGAGCACCATATTGTCGAGACCTTTGTCTTTCAACACCTCGGGCCATATCGCAAAGAGCGGCTTAATCTGAGAAACAAGTCCTATCGCCTTTGTAACTGGGCCATCGATTTTCACTTGGCCCCGAGCTAGGGCAATAGCAGTGTTCAGTTTGCCTTGCCAGAACTTGTTCGTGGTTTCAGATTTGCTCCATACCTTCAGTTCAGGTTCTTCTACTGCGTCCCATACAAGACGACCAATTTCTCCATTTGGCCCTGGGTTCTTGAAATCGATTGTGGGGTGCGCTTCGGGTTCATCAATGTCAAATCTAACCGTCACTCCCTGTTTAGCCATTTTAGCCATGACCTCTTCTACACCCTGGCATCGTGACCAAAACTCCTCGAACACATCCTTTAGTTGTTCCGCACTCTCAAAACCTGGCATTTCATTACCACCTGCCTTGGAGCTACAGAGCATTATCCGATAGAAGTCTTTTGGAACCCTCATTTGACTAATTGAAACGAAGGTACTTCGATATCTCCCAAGGTGTCACTCCCGAAACGCCAGGGTCTCCGGTCGCCTCAACATAATCTGCCCATTCTGCCGTTCTCATTTTGACAATCATATCTACCAGACTCTTGCCCACCACATCAGCAATGACCTCGTCGCGCTGAAGCATCTCAAGAGCCTCGCTAAGACTGCCTGGGAGCGACCTGGTTTCAGTTGCAGTCTTGTATAGGTTCTCCCCAGTCGGTTCTGGTGGAGTCAATCCTCTCTCGATTCCATCCAGCCCTGCCGCAAGAGTTGCTGCAATAGCTAGGTGCGAACTACATAATGAATCTGGGCATCTGAATTCGATTCTAGCCTTCGCATCAGACCCATTGTATTGTGGGACTCTGATCATTGTGGACCTGTTCCTGGGGCCCCAAGCAATCTTTGTTGGAGCCTCATATCCGGGAGTTAGCCTCTTGAATGAGTTCACAGAGGGGGCAACTATCGCGGCAAGTGCTTCAGCGTGTTCAAGGAGTCCTGCTACATAGCTTCCTGCTAATTCGGATACTCCTCCTGACTTGCCACTCGAGAATAGGTTTATTCCTTCATCAACGCTCCATAGACTCTGATGCAGATGCATGCCGCTCCCATTCATATTACTGAATGGCTTTGGCATGAATGTTGCAATTGCTCCAATTTCGTGTGCCATCTCTGCAATAAGAATCCTGGCTAGCATTATGTCATCGGCTGCATTTATAGCGCTGCAGAACCTGAGCCCCACTTCGTGCTGTCCTGCCGCCACTTCATGGTGATGAGTCGTCGTAGATATGCCGATAGAGCCTAATGACTTAGCCACTCTTCTTCTAAACCGCAGACCTCCGTCAGTGGGAAGGGTTGAGAAATAGCCACCTCTATCCCCGGGTACTATTGCGCCACGCCCATCTTCCATGACCAAAAAGAACTCGAGTTCCGACCCAACTCTTAACTCAAATCCAGCCTCCTTAGCTGAACTAGTGATTCTAGTAAGCACGCCAGAAGGATCTCTTGGGTGGGGGTCTCCAGACGCTTCGAAGACCCCGCAAACCAAGACCGCGACATCTTTTTCCCAAGGAAGGAGGATAGGGCGAGATGAGCGGGGTTTCAATAGGAGATCGGAGCTATTGACCGACGCGTATCCAGGGACTGAGGAGCCGTCGAAGTAAACTCCATTCTTCATGACGTCATCATGGTCCTCGAATGCAATTTCGATGCTCTTTGTGGCTCCCAAGACTGTGCTGAACAGTAGTCTCAGGAAATCTGGTCGGTCGTGTGTTTCTCGCATTCTACTCTTAGAGCTAAAGATGAGTATAAGGATTTCCGGCGAAAAGCAGAAAGTATTTCTACTTTCTTCCATATATTGCCTATTATCCGAAGAAATTGCGGGATTGATGTGCATGTCCGAAGGAATTGCGGAAAAGATTGATGAAACAGATGTGAAAATACTCGACCTTCTTCAGCAAGATGGCCGGATGAGTGTGTCGGATATTTCCAAGAAGGTTGGGAAGGGAATCTCCACAGTTCATGCACGCATCGGGAATCTAAAGAGGAAAGGGATCATTGACCAGTTCACAGCTGTCCTAAATCCTGCGAAACTTGGCCGTCCAACCTTGGCTCTCATCCTCATTACTATCCGTTATAGAGTTCCAGGAAGTAGAAAGGTCATATCCCAGCGCGAGTTCTGCGAGGAAATTACTCAACATCCGTTCGTACAGGAGGTTCATGTTCTTAGTGGAGAGTTCGATGTGCTTCTAAAAGTGAGAGCCAGGGATGTGCAAGAGATGAACAGCTTCATTGTTGACTCGCTTCGTGAGATGCCTGCGGTTGATCGGACACTTACGATGTTCGCCATGGACACCTATCTTGATACTCTGATGCTTAGAAATATCCAGAAAAGGTGAATGTACAGTAATGGGGAATGATGTACAGAGATGGGCAGCTTTAAATAGAGAAGTTGCACGCAATAGACAACCCTTTCCAAGGTTGTGAAACGATGAGTGTGCGTTATTACCAATGGATCACGGGCCGAGAGAGGCCCACTTAGGAACTATTCCATATATCGCACATTCAACGCCAGCACCGACTTGTTTTCCTGGAGTCGTTGACTCGCAGTCTTTCAGACTGTGTCAGCTGCTTCCTCCTTCATGTCAGAGGAGAGGGCCTTTTGAGATAAGCCCATTATGGAGAGATCAGAATTGACTAGAAACGTAAGTAGAATCCTGTTGGATCTAGAAGAAGTACCGACCCATTATGTCAACATTCTGCCTCACCTCAAAGAGCCACTGGCCCCTCCTCTGAATCCAGGCACAGGAGAACCAATCGGTCCTGAAGCATTGATGGATATCTTTGCTGTTGAGTGTGTGAAGCAGGAAGTGACGATGGAAAAAACAGTGCCAATACCTGATGAAGTCCGGGAGGCCTACATGATGTACGGTCGTCCCACTCCGCTTCAAAGAGCAGTTGGTCTTGAAACCGTCTTGAACACCCCGGCGCGCATCTACTACAAACGTGAAGACATGTCGCCCACTGGTAGCCACAAGCTCAACACGGCGTTAGCACAGGCATACTATGCGCGAAGCGAGGGTGTTGCCAGATATGCTACTGAAACCGGCGCAGGTCAATGGGGAAGTGCGGTATCTCTATCATGCGCTCACTTCGGGCTCAAGGCAATGGTCTACATGGTGAGAGTAAGCTTGGAGCAGAAGGGGTACCGTGGTACCATGATGCGTTCCTATGGCGCAGAGATAGTTCCGAGTCCATCTGATAGAACGGAATTTGGTAGAAAGATCAGGTCTGAGAAACCTGATCATCCTGGAACACTTGGCATCGCGATTAGCGAAGCACTTGAAGATGCTGTGACTAATGCTGACACGAAATACACGATAGGGTCCGTTCTCAACCATGTCCTGCTTCATCAGTCAGTCATCGGACAAGAAACAATTATTCAACTCGAGAAAGACGATCAGACGCCCGATGCTATCATCGGCTGCGTGGGAGGCGGTAGCAACTTTGCTGGTATAGCATATCCCTTCATTGCAGACGGTCGATTTGAGTCGACAGAGCTCATTGGTGTCGAGCCAACTGCCTGTCCTTCCATGACAAAGGGCGAATACAAGTATGACTTTGGTGACACTGCAGGAATGACCCCCATGATCAAGATGCACAGCTTGGGCAAAGACTTCACTCCACCTCCCATTCATGCTGGTGGGTTGAGGTATCATGG
>JBHLQS010000019.1:0-27345 GCA_048883405.1 Candidatus Thorarchaeota archaeon | reverse complement strand
AGATCGATGGCTGTTGCACAAGGTGTCCATCTTGCGAATCTCGACCTGAAGGTTCTTGTCCATGTCGGAGATGGAGATACATTGGGAGAGGGATTGGGTCATCTCCTGCATGCAGCTAGGCGAAATGTGAACATCTCAGTTTTTCTTCACAACAATGGGGTGATGGGACTCACCAAGGGTCAATTCTCACCTTCTGCGCCAAGAGGATATGTGTCGAAAACCTCGCCACCCGAGGCTGGGGCTCCTATGAATCCCGTAAACATAGTAGCGTACGCTTTGACGGCCGGTGCAACATTTGTCGCCCGGGGCTTCTCGGGCGATCAGAAAGGTCTTGTCGCATTAATGAGAAGGGCGATGAAACACAAGGGATTTGCCCTCGTGGACATTTTGCAGCCATGTCAGACATGGAATCGAGTATTGAACTGGAAATTCTATAATGAGCATACGTACACTCTTCAGGACAATGGGCATGATATCACTGACAAGATAGCAGCTCTCGAGAAGGCCTTTAGCAATGGTGAGAAGATTCCTATCGGAGTGTTCTTTGAAGAGAATGCGCCTACACTAGCCGCTAGTCTTGCACTTCCTGCAGATGGACGCCTCCGCGACCATAAGACGGATATCAAAGAGGTTCAGGCTATCATTGATGAGCTAGTCCTATAGATTGGGACTCCCAAGAAGTGGTTTCCAATGACAAAGAATAGGATTGAGAAGGATGTTCTCGGAGAACTGGAAGTTCCTGCTGAGGCATATTGGGGAATTAACACTCAACGTGCCCTCACAAACTTCAAAATCAGTGGTCGCAGGATGCCTGAACAATTCATTCTCGCACTTGCCACAGTGAAGAAGGCATGCCTTCTGGCAAATATGGATCTTGGGACGATTTCGCCAGAGATTGGAAAAGCGATTCAGCAAGCTGTCGATGAAATTCTCAAAGACGGAAAGATGCTTGACCAATTTCCAATCGATGTCTTTCAGACAGGCTCAGGAACTCAGTCTAATATGAATATGAATGAGGTTTTGGCCAACAGAGCCAATGAGATATTAGGCAAGCCTCGAGGAAAGAAGAAACCTGTTCATCCGAATGATCATGTCAACTTTGGGCAATCCTCCAATGATGTCATACCTACTGCGATGCATGTAGCGGCACTTGAGAGACTGACAAACGAGTTGATGCCAGAACTTGAGAAGTTAATTTACGGTCTCGATGAGAAGGCGAAGGAATTCAGTGAGATTGTAAAGGTCGGTCGCACACATCTGCAAGATGCTGTTCCAATTCCTCTGTCTATGGAGTTTGATGTCTACAGAACCCAGATGGTCAATAATATGGCCGACCTGCAGGCTGCACGCGACGAGCTTGTCGTGGTGCCTATTGGAGGCACAGCACTGGGGACCGGTCTCAATGCTCCAGAAGGATTCGCAGAGAAGGCTGCAAAGCATTTGGCGAAATTCGTCAGGCTTCCGATTCGCACAAGCGCTGTAAAGGCTGAAGGCATTGCTTCACACCGCGCAATGGTTCGCCTGAGTTCCAGCCTGCGACTTCTTGCTCTTGCATGCATTAAGATGGCTAATGATATCCGCTGGATGGGCAGCGGACCACGTGCAGGGCTTGGCGAGCTAATCCTTCCTCAGAACGAGCCGGGCTCCTCAATAATGCCTGGGAAGATCAACCCAACACAAGCAGAGGCATTGATACAGGTATGTGCACAGGTTATTGGTCATGATGCAGTGGTTTCATTTGCGGAGAGTCAAGGCAGCATTCTTGACTTGAACATATCGAAGCCTGTTATTATTGTCAATATTCTAGATGCGATTGGCATCCTTTCAAATGGAATCAAATCTTTCAGGCTACATTGCTTGGCTGATCTCAAGGCGAATGAAGACAGAATTGAGCAGCAACTCAAGAGAAGCCTGATGATTGTGACAAGACTGTCACCTGTCATAGGGTATGACAGGGCTGGCGAGGTTGCGAAAAAGGCGTATGAAACCGGAAAGAGCATCCGAGAAACAGTCGAAGAGATGGGAATTGAGATTGAGGGAGACCTCGATGCTCTCCTTGATCCGAGGAAGATGGTGTGAAAGAGGAGGTTGTTAAGACGAATCATAATCATGATGTCTTGGTCATTGGTGCAGGTCTCTCAGGTCTGCGTGTCGCCATTCAGCTGACTGGGCAATATGACGTGGCAGTTCTGACGAAGGTGTATCCATTGAGATCTCATTCTGTCGCCGCTCAGGGTGGCATCAATGCATCACTTAGTCCAAATGACTCTTGGGAATCACATGCTTTTGATACAGTCAAGGGCTCAGATTATCTGGCGGACCAAGATGTAGTTGAGGTTATGGCCAAAGAAGCTCCACGGGCAGTAATTGAGAATGAGCAGTGGGGCACAGCCTTCTCCAGAACTGAGGACGGACGCATCGCACAGCGACCCTTTGGTGGGGCTGCCTATCCGCGAACATGTTACGCCGCAGATAGGACGGGACACAATCTGCTCCATACGACTTTCGAACAAGCGCTCAGACTAGGAGTGCGGTTCTACCACGAATGGTTCGTCACCTCCCTTGTCAAATCTGAAGAACGCGTCTGCGGTGTCACTGCTCTTGAGATAGCCACGGGTGAGATACATGGATTCACAGGCAAAGCTGTTGTTCTCGCGACAGGGGGTTTTGGGCGTGTTTACGGGCATTCCACCAATGCGCTCATCAACACAGGTGATGGTGCTGCCATCGCCTTGCGGGCGGGTGTTCCGCTCAAGGATATGGAATTCGTTCAGTTTCATCCCACGACACTAGTGCCATCAAGCATTCTCATCACTGAGGGTGCTCGGGGCGAAGGAGCGTATCTCCTTAACAAGGAAGGCAAAAGGTTCATGGACAAGTACGCTCCAAAAGACATGGAGCTGGCACCAAGAGATATTGTGGCTAGAGCTATTCAGACTGAGATTAACGAAGGCAGAGGATTCGATGATTACTATGTTCATCTTGATCTGAGGCATCTAGGCAAAGACAAGATCATGGAGCGATTACCCGGCATCCGGGAAATATCAATGTACTTCGCTGGGGTTGATCCTATTGACGAGCCAATTCCGGTTCGTCCTGGACAGCATTACTCAATGGGTGGCATTCACTGCAATAAGGATGGTGAAACGCCTCTTGATGGTCTCTTCACAGTGGGCGAAACAGCTTGCATGAGCGTTCATGGTGCGAACAGACTCGGTGGTAACTCACTTCTGGAAACTCTCGTGTTTGGCCGACTGGTCGGACAGAAGATTGGAGAGTATGTTTCCAATGCCAAGGAGGTCGATGCATGCACAGTGGATGATGCCGCATTTGCTATGAGAGAGAAGATTCAGTCCATGCTTCTGAGAGAATCGGGGGAGTCACATGCCGAGATCAAGGAAGAGATGGGTAAAATCATGGATAATGAAGTCGGAGTGTTCCGGGACCAAGAAACATTGGAGTCTGCCTTGAAGGCGATTCGATTCCTGAAGGAGCGATATGAGAACATTGCACTTCCAAAATGCGACACTCAGTTCAACTACTCACTTGTAAGAGCATTAGAACTGGAGAATATGCTGCAACTTGCCGAGGTCATAACAATGACCGCTCTGATGCGACGGGAGAGTAGGGGCGCGCACTGGCGAGTCGATTATGGAACCAGAGATGATGAAAACTTCCTGAAGCATTCTCTGGTGACAATGATTGATGATTTTTTGAAGGCAGAGTATATTGATGTCAATCTCGGAATGTTTGAGGTAAAGGAGAGGAAGTACTGATGATGTTTAGGGTAGCACGCAGTCGAGAAGGCAAGGAGATCACTCACTATGACCTGTATAAAGTCGACCTTCGTAAAGGGATGACAGTATTGGATGCACTCTTTCAGATTCAGGATTACATGGATGAGTCACTTGCCTTCAGATACTCATGCAGGGGGGCAGTATGTGGGAGTTGCGCAATGCTCGTAAACAAGATTCCAGTACTTGCTTGCAGGAGTCAAGTCAGTTCGCTGAAAAATGTCTCTCCAAATCTCAAATCCTTTGCGGCTTTGATTGATGCTCCTACCGGATGGAATCCAGAAACTGAGATCCTTGTAGAACCTCTGCCGAATCTACCTATTCTAAAAGACTTGGTCGTTGACATGACAAGATTCTATGATGCGTTGGAATCGTTAGAACTCTGGGCTGAACCCGCAAGTGGTGATGAACCACGAGTTCAAAGCCCAACAGAACGAAAAAGAATTGAGCGATATGTGAACTGTATCATGTGCGCGCTCTGCTTTGGTTCTTGTCCCATCAATGCAAAGAGAGAGGATTATCTCGGACCGGCGGCACTGGCGAAGGCATGGCGCTTCTCCCAAGACTCTAGAATTGAAGGGTCGAATAAATATCTGGAGTCTGCAAAATCTTCTGAAGGTGCACCACTTTGCGATCTGATCTACAACTGTGTAAAGGTCTGCCCCAAGGGAGTAGCTCCAGGCGGTGCAATCAAGAAAATCAAGGAATCATGATTCCGGAACGTTATGCACCGCCCACTTGCTTCGTTCGATTCATTGCCTCAGCATAGTCCTCAGATGCACCATCAAAGAAAGCCGCATCGCTAACCTTGGAATAGTACAACTTGCCAGATGAAGTAGGCTTGATTCTGACATTTTCGTCCCTTCTTGGAAAATTTCCAAACAGCCTCATCACCACATAAAGAGGTATTAGTGCAAGAAATGCTAGTGTCAGAATCTCTGGTATCAATGCATCTCACCCTTGACGCATTCTGTAATGCTTCAATCATCAATAGGGAAAGAACGCTTATACGCTCTTCGAGCGTGAGATTTTTTTGGCCATCCGCAGAAGCAGTGCAATTCGTCCAGCATGATGAAACATCTAGATTAAAAACCAAGAACGAAAGAATCTGATTTCAGAAAAAACAATGACAACGAGGGGCTCAAATGCAATTTGATCTGTTTCAAGAATTTGTAAATATAATAGGCGATTTCCTAAATCCGTTTGGATTGGAAACCTATGCGATATTCGTTGCAATCATTCCGTTTTTGGCGGTCATCTATATATCATACCTAATTGCGGTCCGCGCAGTGAAAATATCCTTTCGAAAAGCTGGTATATCAAGGGAGGCATCATCCGGAGTCATTTTTGGAGTCCGTTTAGTTTTCTTTGCCATAGCTCTAATTGCTATCTTAACCCTAACAAATGCTATTGCCGGGAGCGGAGTTGTAGCAATAGGTGCTCTTCTTGGAACTGCAATTGGTCTTGCTTTCTCACAGGCTATGTCAAATCTTCTTGGTGGTTTCTATGTGCTAGGAGCACGTCCATTTAGAGTCGGGGATTATGTTGTTATTGGTGATGCAGAGGGACTTGTGATAGAAATCACTCTCAATTACACCCGACTTCTACAAAAGAACCATACCAGAATGAATGTCCCGAATAGCAAGGTTGTGACATCGACTGTGAAGAATTTCAGAGTACGAGCAGACGATTATATTGCTGAGCGTGAGCTAGAAGTCGAGGAAGATATGAATCCTCGCAAATCCAAAAGACTAGATTTCGCAGTCAGTACTTTGCGTAGTCTTACGAAAGGTGAAGAAATTTATCGACGGACCTTTGATGTTAATGTCAACATCAATTTTGATAGTATAAAGGTACGAGCTAGGTTTGACGATTTATGCGAGGAGTTTTCGTCGCATTTCGTGGAGAAACCCGAATACATCTTCTCTTACAATCAACTATATGGGATTACATACTCCTTTGCTTACATCGTGAAGAATCCTAAACGTATTCTATTCGAGGGTCTGGAGTTCGAGCAGGCAGTTGCAGAAGCTATTATGCATTTGACTTGATTTCAAGAATCTTGAAGACATCTCGTAAGACTTTGCAGGTAACCTCTGAAAAAACACGTATCTTTCGGAGTACTTCACCATGAGAATTGATACTAGCGTCAATATGGGAAAGGGAATCATTGGCGCAATGAGGAATAGAGAGAAAATGATTGGGAGTTCGATTACCAAACCGAGTAGGACTGTGAGAGCGAGTGAAGATTTCCCTAGCAGGCATCTTCTGAGCTGATATGGATAAAGCAGTCGACCAATCAGTGTGTAAAGGAATAGGTAGAACATGAGAATCATAGTCATACTATGAGAAGTCAGAAAGTACAGGATTTTCGCGCCTGTTTCAATTTCCAGTGATGGAAAATAGACCCAAATTAGAGGGAAAAATAGAACCAGATGAGGATGCGAATTCGCAGAATAAAATGCGAATGAATAGGGAGCTAGGACTGCGACAAGGAGTGGAACTATTGTCAGGATGTTGATTTTCCTCGGACTGGATTCAGTGATGTCCCCACTATCATCTTGGCTAGCCACGGTTCAATCTCCTCCAAGATATATTGTCACCAGTTGAGATATGAATTTTCAGTCGAATGCTGTAATGAAGCGACAGATGACGCATCATAACGAATGCCTATGTCTATCAAAGCACTCCTGCTTCTTTGTGGGATTAAAGCTCGACAAGCTTTGGAGCGAATCTGTGGGGCTTACTTTGGTCATTCCCTTCCTCTAGCTAATCTCAACCTGGACCTTGAACTACTGGCCATCATCTAATGTAGAGACCTGTCTACGATAAATCGTCAGGTATGACTAATGAGGGAACATGAATGAGTTATTATATGCTTTCGACTTACAACGAGAGCGCGTAGGGGATGGATAAGATACATCCATCATTCTGCTGAGGAGGTTGCCATATTGGTTCGAGCTCGATTTGTGCTCTTCATAATTCCAGTTCTACTACTCACAAGTGCGATTATAGCTCAAGGGCCCAAGGGGTTGTTGGGTACTAATCTAACAAATGCTGAAATCGCAGATGGAGCTCTACCATCGGAAGTACAATCTACTTACACGGGTACTGGGGCATCATTCAATGTAGATTTCATGGGTCAATTCGCAAATGATAGTTCCTGGAGTGATTCTACAACAAGCCTTGCAGAAGATCTAACCCCAGGCACTTCTTTCTCTGCTACTAATGGGAGTGCAACAGTTGAATGGACTGCCTATGTCTTAATATCTCCTCCATACAACATAAGCTCTGTCAATCTCACAATGACAAACATCCCAACCTCTTGGAGCCTTTCTGATGTTCTAGATTCTGGTTCAGTTTCTCGATATCCAAGTGCCGGGATAGATGCTGCTTCGGGTGAGGTGAATGTATCTTCATCCGTCATTGATGCTTTTGGGATTTGGACCTTTGCTTTCACTGACAGCAATGGAGCTACCAATCTTGAATGCGGGATAAATGCTGGAGGGTATACAACGACTCGTTCCTACGAAGTGGGGGACTTTGCTAGCTTCAGAGGGACTGCACCCGTGACTTCAGGTTCCAGAATGCGGCTCTATCTCACAGATCCTCTTGGAACCACCCGGTATGCTGCAGATCAGACTCAATCGGGATCCTACTTTGAGTGGACAAGCATTAGCATTCAGAGCAATTGGCCCGCCGGAGTTTGGTATGCGGATGTCGTATTCAACAATACTGGAGGGGCTAGTCCGGACTTTGTTGGTAGATATCGGAGAAGTTTCAATGTGACACATGTCACAAGCCTGAGTCTAAAAAGCCCCGGAGATGCCGTCGGGGATCTCCTTTCTACAAAGACCATGGGTGACCTTCTATATGTTTCAGTTGACATGATTGATATCGACAATAGCGAGCTGCTTCCGGGTGCCGCTGTGGACCTTAACTGGACCGACCATGGGACGCCAGTAATTCGTACTATGAATGACTACGGCAACGGGACTTACGGAATTGCACTGAATACGACGGATCTGGACATTGCTGGACGGTGGCGCATCAATATTGACGGCACCCATGACTACTACACTGCTTCTCCCACCTTGGCTTTTGACATTGATCTATTCGATCCAACTGAGCTTAACTACAAATCTGTGTATTCCACGCCAGTTGGGTCTGACTTCGCGGCAACGTTAGTATTTCGCGACACATACACGGGGATGTTTCTAACTGGAGCAAGCATTGTATATGCCAACGGTACCGCTGTGAATGTGGTGAATGAGGCAAATGGCGAGTACAATATCACAGTGCCAAGCACTTCACTCGCGCTGGGAGAGCATTGGTATATCTTCAACGCGAGCAAGCCCGGTTCATATGTCCATATGGCCTCGGTCAATGTGACCTTTATCCTTAGAACTCGCCTAACAGCCTCCACTGTTAGCGGCAACCTCACAATACCGTTTGGATTCAACACCTCTCTGTCAGTTGTTCTGGTGGACTTGGACACTGGACTAAGCGCAGGGATTGGTGATGTTTCCTCATTCTCCTTTACAAGCAGCTATGGGACCCAGGACTATACCTCGCCAACAAGCTTTGATTTGACGCTCGACACTGAATCTTGGAACGTGGAGCAAGTTTCTGTAACGCTCTCAATCCTGATGTCTTCAAGTGTTTACAGCGCTCCGCTAGACTACACATTCAATGTAACAGTGAGACCCCACTTTACGCTAATCAACATCAATGGAAATCTCACAAAGCCCTACGGACAGGACACCCCGCTAACAGTTATTCTCTTGGACATGGACACTGGGGAGAATCTTGGTATCGGAAATGTTGACTCATTCATATTCTCGTCATCATATGGAACGGAATTTTTCACCTCTCCTTCGAGCTTTGATATAACCCTTACCACAAACACTTGGTCAGTTGGTGCCACGAGTGTTACAATTACTGCTGCACTATCAAGCAGTGACTACCTACAGCCTTCAAGCTATGTCTTCGATATAGTCATGAAACCTCATTCGACCGCTGTTTCTGTGGGTGGAGACCTCCTCGTTTCCATTGGTGCTAACGCCAATGTGACTGTTATCTTAATTGACTTGGACCTGAATGTAGAGGTGCCTATTGCAAATGTGGCATCATTTTCTTTCACATCTAGTTATGGGACTGAAACTTTCGACAATCCTTCTAGCTATGATGTCATGCTATCGACCAACACCTGGGGAGACGGTTTGGTATCTGTCAATTTGTCTATTGTATTGGCATCCTCAACCTATACTATTCCTAGCAACCATGGATTTGACATTCAGATTCGAGCTCATTACACATCGCTATCGATCAATGGCTCTCTTACAGCACCATATGGCCTTGATACTCCTTTGCATGTCGTCTTCCTCGACCTTGACACGGGTGCACCAATAGACATTGCTGATGTGTCCATTATCAGGTTCAATTCAGTCTATGGAACGCAGGACATTTCCTCCCCATCAACCAACAATGTCACGCTCAACACCGATAGTTGGAGTGTGGGCAAGGTCCTTGTGACATTAACGGTTATTGGAATCCCCTCTACTTACGAAAACCCTGACGCCTTCATCTTTGAGGTCACAATCCGAGCTCATTTCACTTCTGCTTCAATAAGTGCGAACCTCACGCAAGCATACGGCGGAGACCTCCCTGTTTCAATACATATTGTTGATGTTGAGACGGGTCTCCAGGTTCCTATTAGCGATGTAGCATCGTTTACTTTCAGCTCTACCTACGGGACTCAGATTCTAAGCTCACCAGCCAACTTTGATACTCTACTGGATTGTGATACGTGGTTAGTTGGTACGACTCCTGTCAATCTTTCAGCAATACTGTCAAACTCCATCTATTATGACCCCGCAAACTTCACCTTCAGTGTAGTCATTCGACCACACTATACTTCCGCGGCAATTTCAGGGAATCTGACCATACCCTATGGTTTCAACACCTCATTGACAGTTGTGCTTATGGACCTAGACGCTGGTCTTGCTGTCGATATAGGCGAAGTTGCGACAATCACAATCTCATCGACCTATGGCACTCAGGACTACTCTTCCCTATCCTCATTTGATATCACTCTTGAAACCGATAGCTGGAGCATCGGTACTACTAATGTCAATCTATCAATAAGTATGGCAACGACCATATTCTCCAATCCATCGAACTACACATTCGAGATTACTTTTAGGATGCGGAGGACAGCAGTCTATGTCTATGGTGAACTGATTACTCCCTATGGAATGGACACGAACATCTCCGTAGCGCTACTTGACATGGATTCAGGAGTTGAGATTGGCATCAATGATGTAGATACCTTCAGCTTCACATCGGTCTATGGGACTGAACCATTTTCCGCTCCGACAAGCTATGATGTGACCCTGTCGACTGATTCTTGGTCTGTAGGGCTGGTAACAGTCACCATCTCCATCTCCCTATCTGCTACCTATTACTCAACTCCAACAGACTATGTGTTTGAAGTGAGAATCCGGAGTCACGCAACTTCAGCCTGGGTGGTTGGAGAGCTTACGACGCCATCTGGCGAGGACACATCCATTACAGTGTTCGTGAAGGATCTAGACACCGAGGCGTCCGTGGCAATATCTGATGTGGCATCAATTTCCTTCACTTCCTCTTATGGGACAGATGTGCACTCCACGCCTGCAAGCTATACAATCAATCTCCCCACGAGTTCATGGACCATCGGGTCATGGGATGTGAATCTTTCAATCTCACTCTCAAGCACCACCCTTGATGACCCGGAGAATCATTCCTTCATTGTTATCATCAGGCATCATTTGACTTCTGTGACTGTGCAGGGCAATCTGACAACTCCATATGGGCTTGACACCCCTGTCAGAGTAGTACTCACAGACCTAGACACGGGTCTATTGATTGATGTTTCAAATGTGGCCTTGTTCAATTTCTCATCATCATATGCGCCCCAGGTCTTCAATTCGCCTGGATCCTATGATGTATTGCTGCAGACAGATACTTGGACTGTAGATGCTACATCAATCACACTGAATGTATCACTCTCCGGATCAATCTATAGTGATCCTTTGGGCTATGTCTTCGATGTTGTCATTAGACCTCATTTCACTGCAGTATCTGTATTGCGAGATCTGCAGACTCCTCATGGAACGAACACGGATCTCACAATTATCATAATAGACTTGGATTTAGGCACTCAGATTGATATTGGCAACGTTTCATTGATTGAGTTTACTTCGAGCTATCCTGTGCAACAATTTTCCTCTCCCTCCAGTCAGAATATCACCCTAGATACAGACGGCTGGGATTTGGGAACCGAAGTTGTGACGATGACCATAACGATGGCAGGAACAATCTACAGTGCTCCCAATGATTACGTGTTTGATATTTACATTAGAAAGCATCTTTCATCTGTGAGTGTTTCAGGAAACCTCACAATCCCATTTGGCGTAGATACTCAACTAACGGTAGTGCTCACTGACCTGGACACCATGAGTTCCATTCCAATAGGTGATGTCTTGGGATTCAATTTCTCTTCAATATATGGTCTACAAGAGATACCGCCAACCGGGTATGATGTAACACTTGACACCAATATGTGGACTGTAGGTTCATACGCTGTCATTCTCGATTTGAATATGCAGACCAGCTCAATTTACTTCGATCCTGAGAACTTCACATTCAGTATACATGTCCGACCCCACTTCACAGCTGCATCGGTTTCAGGAGAACTAGTTGTGCCACATGGCAACAACTCTGATCTCACCATATTAGTTCTTGACTTGGATACTGGAATGACCTTTGCCATAAGTAGCGTTTCATCATTCGGGTTTGATTCAGCTTATGGAACGCAGACCGTTAATTCACCCTCCTCTTATGATGTGACACTTACTACTAATTCGTGGTCAGTAGGCGTGACAGAGGTAACTCTGTCGGTGCTTCTTTCATCATCAATACTGAATGCCCCAGATGACCTCGTGTTCAATGTCACAATAAGAGCGCACTATACTTCAATCAATGTCGAGGGTGGCATGACTACACTCTATGGTTTCGATACACCTCTCACTGTCGAGGTAACTGATCTCGACACTGGACTCTCAGTTGATATAGCTGACATATTCGAATTCAATTTCACTAGCGCGTACGACTCCCAATCTTTCTCTTCGCCCTCGAGCTATGATGTAATCTTGGACACAGCTGCTTGGAATGTTGGCACTGTGTCTCTCAGCTTGACTGTGACGATTAGTGGGTCAATATACCATAATCCCGCTACCTATTCATTTGATCTGAACATTACTACGCATCAGACTACCGTATCAGTGAGTGGTGATTTCACGTTTCCTTATGGAGAAGATGTTTCACTTGCCGTCCTTCTGATTGACTCCGATCTAGGGATACCAGTGGCTATCTCAGATGTCGCTTGGATAGACTTCACATCAATTCAGGGTGACCAGAATGAAACTACTCCAACAGGCTTTAGCGTGACTCTTACAACATCGTCATGGCCACTCGGAACCACCCTTGTCACTGTTTCAGTTGGACTATCAAGTACAGTCTATGAATCGCCTAATTCCTACGAGTTCAACGTGACAATCAGGACGCATTATACAACCGTTTCTGTTTCTGGAGACCTAGAAACTCCTCGTGGAGAGAACACGCCTCTAGATGTTGTCCTTATCGATCTTGATACCGGGTTCGAAGTTCCGATTGGCGCTGTCGACAATTTCGCTTTCACTTCGGAATATGGCACCGAGCCGTTTGCTTCTCCTGTTAGCTACGGATTGCAACTGACCACAGACACATGGGGTGTTGGTTCGACGGAAGTCAATCTTACGGTTTCGTTGACTGGTTCCATCTATGAGGACCCATCTGACTTCTCGTTTAATATCACCATTAGACTCCGTTATACATCAGCGACGGTGAGTGGCACTCTTGTTGTGCCTCATGCTTTTGACACAAATCTGACTGTAATGATTCTCGATTTAGACTCAGGTAGCGTAGTCGATGAAGTCAATGTTGATTCGTTGACCTTTGATTCCGTCTATGGTGATCAAGGATTCACAACATACAATCTTACACTTGGAACCAGTGACTGGGACATTGGACTGACCACAGTCACACTCGCAGTTTCTTTAGCTGGATCTGACTACGCGAATCCTGCCAACTACACCTTTACTCTTGAAATCCGTCTGCATATTACAGCAGTTTCAGTGAAGGGTGCGTTTGTCCAACCTTATGGCAATCAAACTCCACTCAGCGTAGTTCTGACGGATCTTGATACAATGAATCCGATTGCTATTTCAAGTATCGCAAGCTTCACATTTGACTCAGCTTATGGGCCTCAGAACTTCGTATCACCTTCGTCCTACGATGTGGTCCTCGCTACTGATACATGGTCGCTAGGCGTTACTGAGGTCACCCTGTCGGTGCTGTTCTCGTCATCAACACTGGATAGCCCAGATGATCTCGTGTTCAATGTCACTATAAGAGCACACTACACTTCAATCAATGTCAAGGGTAGCATGACTACACTCTACGGATTCAATACGCCTCTTACTGTTGAGGTCATTGACCTTGACACGGGCTTCTCAGTTGACATTGCTGAGATATCTGCGTTCAATTTCACCAGTATCTATAGTCCTCAAGTGTTCTCTTCGCCATCGACCTACGATGTATCCTTGGACACTCACACGTGGAGCGTTGGCACTGTGACTGTTAGCTTGACAGTGGCAATTGACGTGTCAATATACCATGAGCCCGCTATCTATTCATTCGATCTGAATATTGCTGCACATCAGACTACAGCCTCAGTGACTGGCGATCTAGCGGTTCCACATGGAGAAGATGTTTCATTTACAGTCCTCTTGGTTGACTCCGATTTAGGAATACCAATGGCCATCTCAGATGTTGCTTGGATATTCTTCACATCAGCTCAGGGTGATCAGAATGAAACTTCTCTAGGTTCTTTTGACATCACTCTTCATACATCATCATGGGTTCTCGGAACCACTCTAGTCACTGCTTCAGTGGGACTGTCGAGTGATATCTATGAGCTACCAAATAACTATGCCTTCAATGTGACAATTCGGATGCATTATACAGCTGTTTCAGTTTCCGGGGACCTAGAAACCCCGCGAGGCGAGAACACATCCCTGGACATTGTTCTAATCGATCTTGATACCGGACTCGTAGTTCCGATTGGTACTGTCGACAATTTTGCATTCACTTCTGAATATGGCACTGAGTCATTTAGCTCTCCTGCTAGCTATGGGCTGGAGCTGACTACTGATATTTGGACTCTTGGTGCTACCGAGGTCAATCTATCAGTGTCATTAGCTGCTTCTATCTACAACAATCCTACCAACTTTACCTTCAACATAGTCATTAGGCTTCGTTATACATCTGCAACAGTGAGTGGGACCCTGGTTGTGCCCTATGCTTTTGACACAAATCTGACTGTGATAGTCCTCGACCTTGACTCAGGCAGTTTTGTGGATGAGATTAATGTTGCTTCAATTACTTTCGATTCAATCCATGGTTCTCAGGTATTCGCAACCTACAATCTCACTCTTGGCACCAATACCTGGGATGTAGGACTGACAGCAGTGACTCTTGCAGTATCCCTAACTGGTTTAGATTACGCTGATCCAGCAAATTATACATTTACTATCGAAATACGTCCGCACATGACAGCTGTTTCAGTGAAGGGCGTGCTTATCCAACCCTATGGCAATCAAACTTCACTGAGTGTGGTATTGGTGGATCTCGATACACTGAATCCGATTGCCATTTCAAATATCGCAAGCTTCACATTTGACTCGGCTTATGGAACTCAGAATTTCGCATCGCCTTCGTCCTACGATGTGATCCTCGCTACTAATACATGGTTGGTAGGTGTCACAGAGGTCACTCTGTCGGTGCTGTTCTCGTTATCAACACTGGATGGCCCAGATGATCTCTTGTTCAATGTCACTATAAGAGCACACTACACTTCAATCAATGTCAAGGGTTGCATGACTACGCTCTATGGTTTCGATACACCTCTCACTGTCGAGGTAACTGATCTCGACACTGGACTCTCAGTTGATATAGCTGACATATTCGAATTCAATTTCACCAGCGCGTACCCCTCTCAAGCTTTCTCTTCGCCTTCGAGTTATAATGTGACATTGGTCACTGATACCTGGGATGTTGGCATTGTGCCTGTCGGCTTGACGGTGGTAATTAGCTCGTCAATATACCATGATCCCTCCGCCTATATATTCGATCTGAGTATTACTACGCATCGGACCACTGTATCAGTGAGCGGCGACTTTATAGTTCCTTATGGAGAAGATGTTTCACTTGCTGTCCTTCTGATAGATTCCGATATGGGCATGCCAGTGGACATCTCAGATGTTGCTTGGATAGACTTCACATCAATTCAGGGTAACCAGAACGAGACTGCTCTGGGATCATTTGATATTACTCTTGGTACATCATCATGGATTCTTGGAACTACTCAAGTCACTGTTTCAGTTGGACTATCGAGTGATATCTATGAGTTACCGAACAGCTACGCATTCAATGTGACTATTCGGATGCACTATACAGCTGTTTCAATTTCGGGAGACCTAGAAACCCCGCATGGAGAGAACACGTCCCTGAACGTAGTCCTTATCGACCTTGATACTGGACTCACGGTTCCGATTGGTGCAGTCGATAATTTCGCGTTCACTTCTATACATGGCACTGAGCCGTTTGCATCTCCAGTTATCTACATGCTGCAACTGACAACAGACACATGGGATGTTGGTTCGACGGAGGTCGATCTTTCAGTTTCGTTGTCCGGTTCCATCTACGAAAATCCATCGAACTTCGCTTTCAATATCACAATTAGGCTCCGCTATACATCAGCGACGGTGAGCGGCAATCTTATCGTACCTTATGCTTTTGACACAAATCTGACTGTAATAGTCCTCGACTTAGACTCGGGTAGCATAGTCGATGAAATCGATATTGATTCACTGACCTTTGATTCCGTTTATGATTCTCAAGGATTCACAACTTACAATCTTACGCTTGCTACTAGTAGCTGGAACATTGGACCGACTACCGTCACTCTGGCAGTCTCTTTAGCTGGTTCCGACTATGCGGACCCGACTAACCACACCTTTACTCTTGAGATTCGACCACACATGACAGCAGTTTCAGTAATGGGCGTGGTCATCCGACCTTACGGTAATCAGACTCCACTCAGCGTAGTTCTGATAGATCTTGATACAATGAATCCAATTGACATCACAAATGTCGCAAGTTTCACCTTTGACACGTCATACGGTCCTCAATCAATGCCATCTCCATCAAACTACAATGTGACCTTGGATACATCTCTCTGGTCAGTAGGGGCCACTTCAGTGACTCTCTCAGTTGTTATCGCCACATCCTATTACTCAGCACCGGAAAGCCATGTATTTCAGGTTACTATCAGGAGTCTGAGAATCCAGTTGTATCATGAACCCAGTGACTTGATTTTCCCCAATGGTGACGACTTTCAACTTGTACTGGGTGTAAAGGTCACTGAGCCTGGACCATTCTACAATGATAATCTAACAGGACTTCTTCAAAGTGAATTCACTGTTTCTGGATATTTCATCTTTATCACAGAAATACAGCCTGGGAGATACAGGCTTATCATTGATGAGTCATTATTCACCCAAGGCAATTACACCATTGAAATTGTAATTGACCCCGCGGATTCGAGATACTCAACTGACTTACTTGCCGTCTATTTCATGTATACGCCCGCCAGAAGTTTCCTATCATCGCCAAACTATCCACAAGTGACAACTCCCTATGGTGCTGATGTGAACATAACCCTAGAGTATACAGATGTCGACCGTGGAGTAGGGATAACTGGAGCCACAATAACGCCCGAAGGCATTTCTATAGCATATTCCGAACACCCAACTATCCAAGGAACATACATAGTGACTCTGATTGTGACAGGCCTTGAAACAGGATCCTACAGCTTCAACATTACCGCTTCTGCCGCTGACTATGAATCAAAGATGCTGAGTTTCACCCTATTGGTTCGTGTAGTCTACACTTACGCAATTCCCACTGTGGCAGCGTTGGACATACCTGTAGGCAACTCTCCGGTCTTCTACGTTGAGTATTGGGACATTGATCATGATGTTTCAGTATCAAATGAAACGCCATTCCAAGTCACTGGTACATGGAGTTCCTTCATAGTAGATTACGAGCCTGGTGCACCGCGCCCGAGGTACAAGGTAACTTTCATCACATTTGACGACACAACCCTTGAGCAGAATAGAGTCGTGACATTCAACTTCTCCAAGGGCGTCAATTATCAAACTGGTATTTTCACAGTCACCGTTACAATTCGGACTCATAACACTGACTTCAGGCTAGTGAGTGCGGTGGAGCCCACAAGCTATAAGGCTCTCCTGAATATCTCGGTGTACTACGGTGATCTCGACAATCTGATTGGAATTCAAGACTCAAGAGTGAGTCACTATGTCGAGGGTGACTTGGGTGTCCTAGCGTCAACGCTATTCAACGACACCTCGCCTGGCTACTATATTGTCCAGATAAACGCAACTGAGTTTAGCGGATTAGGTTTCCAGAGCTTGACTATCTACTTCAATTGGACTGGGGCCGTCCAGAAGTACCACAATCTGACACTGCTTGTTACTGCAAACATCATTGGAGCTGATTCAAGCTACACTCTGCTATCAGCATCTGAACCCACACCCTACCTCGATAACATGAGCTATGTCTTCCTATACAATGACCTATACACCGGACAGGGCATCACAAATATCAGCTATGGAGGAGGGAACGTCCATATCTATGTGCTCTTCCAGGAAGTGGCTGTCGATACCACCCAGCTGAGTATCTTGGAGGTCGACTCTATTCTTTATCCGGGTCGATACTCAGTGGAGTTCAACACCACTGTTTTTGGGCTCATTGGCACACTTCATATGGTAGTCTATGTCAATTGGACTAGTGGAGCAGAACCATACTATACAAACAGAACTGACGTCATCACTTTACGGATTCTTCCTAGGGATACACTCGTGTCAGTTATTCCCCCGTCACCTACTCCTTATGGTGAGAATGCCACATTCTCCTTCACCTTCGATGATGTAACAGGTGGCATATCTGAGTCGATTTCTAATGCTTCCAATATGATGGTGACACTTGATATTTCCGATTTCACGCTTACATACGATTCGCCCACAAGAGTATTCTCAGTGTCGTTCAACACGAGCCAACTGGTAACCGATAGTGTCGGACAGGTTCCGTTCACACTTGATGTCGAGTGGATTGGAGAGCCATTCTATGCGAATCGAACTGGTCGAATCGTCTTCGTTTCTATTATCCAGCGGCTTACCATCCTCGAGTATACGTCCCCGCCCCCATCGCCGTTTAATGAGCTCGTCACATTCACTGTGACATGGACAGATGTTACTGGAACTCCCAGTGGCGTTTCAGGCGCCACACTGACTCTCTATGATGGATCAAGCGGACCAGAAATCAATCCCTCATTCTATTCATGGATCGATTTAAATGATGGACGCTATCAAGTCAGTCTAAATTCCTCATATACGGGAGCACTAGGAACTCACTATCTGAATGTGACTCTAACCACATCACTATTCTACTTGGCAAACAGAACTGCAATGCGACCGTTCATCGTAGGTCCAAGAACTGCTTTCCTATCATCGGAACCTGTTGGTAGAGTTCCTTACAACACGTCATTCGAGATAATCCTGTACTATCAGGACCTTGTCAATTTGGATATGATAGGGAATGCAACTGGTGAAGTTTCTATTGAGATATTGAATGCGAGTTGGGCTTTTGCTAGCTCTTGGGAGGCCATGAATGAATACTATTTGATAACCGTTGAAACAGCTGGACAATCGGGACTTCAAGTAAACACTCCCTACGTTCTCCGGTTCAATATGAGTTATGCTGATTCTCCACCATACTATGCATCTGCAGATACTTACGTGCGCATCCAGTTCCGAAACAGGGCATCTGCTATCGAGCTGATCGAAGCACCACAACCAACGCCGTATGGTGATAGTGTGAACTTCACAATATTGTATAGGGATGTAGATATTTATGAAGGAATACTCGGTGCTAGCATCTCTGTGAGGAAGTCAGGCATTCCGCTAGTACTCGGTACAGATTATATTATAACGCCCCAGACTGGTGGAATCTATCTATTCTCTGTTGACACAGAGTCTTTGAATGGAATTGTTGGAACCTCTGTCACAGTCTATGCGAATTGGACCCTTGGTGAACCATATCATTCCAATGCTACACTGAATATTGTGTTGACAACTATCCTTCGCTACACAAACGTTGAGATAGTTGCACCGCCATCTCAGACACGCTATCTAGACAATGTAACATTCACAGTAGCATTCGTTGACTTGGGGACTGGGACTACCGTAACTGTGCTGCTTAGCTACTTCAGGCTGTTTAATGGAAGCGCAATGGAACTCTTACCTACACAATATACCATCCAAGATATTGGGGGGAACCTGTACGAGATTACCATCAACTCAACTATCCTCAGTAGTCGCTTAGTCACGAATCATGAACTCATTGTTTTCGTCGATTATCCATTCATTGCGCCATACTATAGGTCTGACAATACCACTGCAAGGGTTTCTACGACCAACAGAATTGGCTCAGTTGCGGTTGGTCAAGTGCTAAGTACACCGCTTGGTGACAATATGCTGCTGGGATTCTCCTTTTTGGACGAATCAAGTGGCGTGGGCATCGAAAATGCGATTATCCTCTTCGATTGCATCAACGTGTCTTTGTTGGAAGGGACAGACTTCTTGATAGCGGAGAATCAAGGCACCTACATTGTATCTGTGGATACCAACGCACTGGGCGATGTGGGTGTGTATCGGTTCAGCCTGAGTGTCCAGTGGGATCCTGGTCGACAACCCTACTACCTCAACACGTCAGCACTCACCTTGACTGGATCTGTCAGGCTAACTGACACGCTGCTCACAAGTGACGCTCCGGATCCATATACCGTTCCATACACGGACAATGTGACAATAATTGTGACATTCACCGACCTTGATCATGCACAAGGAATAGATGGTGCTGGTGCTGGAATAGCTATTAATTACACTGCGACGGGTGATATTCCTGCCATATGGGACTATGAGGCTTTGGGCCAAGGCAGATATCGCATTGTGATTAATACCACAGACGCTGGAAGTCCTGACATTAAGACCATGCAGATATCAATCGATTCTTATCCATACCGTCCTGCATGGGTCCAGATATCCTTCCAAGTGCGTCTCCGTCAAGGTGTTATTTCAGCAGATGTTCCCGCTGCATATGCAGGAGATACAGTCAGGGTTCTCGTTAATCTGACGGATTTCGATGCCAATGATGCACCACTGGATGGAGCCACGCTGAATTTCACCTGGGATGATTTCCACACATGGAATCCATTGAGTAATGGTCTGTATGAAGTCATTCTAAACACCACAACTTTGGATTATGGTATCTATACATTATTCTTGGGGGCTTCGGCACAGGATTTCAGGATAATTGCACTTGCGGTTGAAATTGTTCTTGACCCTCTTGAAACCAATCTTGTTCCTCAAGCTGATGATATAGTGAATTGGGGTCATTCTTTCATTATTTCAGCGATTTTCAATGATACTATCAATGACAAGCTCATTGAAGGCGCAAACCTGACTCTGACCTGGGCTGGTTCGCCTTACACAATGATTGAATCCATAGCGGGGCATTACACAATTGAACTTGACTCCTCGCTAGTTGATGCATCGACATATTACATAGTTATCAAGGCGAGTAAACTAAACTACATAACTGATACAGCTCAGGTTACTTTGGTTGTTGACTTTCTCAATATAGAGGTTTCACTCGTTAATGGGATTTTTGCGACGGTGAATCGAGGCGAGGAGGTCAACATAACTGTATTCTTGTATGACACTGAAAATAGCCAGCCCTTGCTTGGGGCTAATGTAACTGTCTTTTGGAACTTCATCGACGAACAGAATGCCACTCTTACTGAAATTGGACTCGGATACTATTGGTACCCCCTAGATACTGATAGATCTGAATCGGCTGCATCCTATCAGGTCATTGTGACTGCAGTTAAGGACAACTATCGTCAAATGTCTGAGGTTCTGACCTTAGGCATCACGCAGACTAAAACTGCAGTTTGGTTTGATGCAATTAGTCAAGGCTATGAGGACTTAATCTTCAATTGGTCTCAGGTAATTAGAATTGGTGTATATGTTGTTGCTCCATCATTGAATGTAACTAATGATGATTACTATCTCGAAAACTGCACCGTGACCTGGGAATTTGGTACGTATGAAGGAAACCTGACATTTGACGGAACCAAATTCTATTTCGATTTCAATACTACTGAATACACTGCAGGGACGTTTCCATTTAGAATAAATGCAAAACCCATCAATCTTGCATTTTCTGGGTCAGGGAATGGAACCATTATAATTGTGCAAGATCTTCCCACTGAGCTAAGACAACCCGGAAATATCAATAAATATTGGGGTTGGACTGGTTGGTTTAATTTCACCTATTGGGATATGTACCATGATATTGGTATAGGTCCCATTACTTACGGCCGTCCAGTCGATGCATCGTACCGATGGTCAGGTGGTTCTGGCGTGCCAGTCTATTTTGGTAATGGAGTGTATGGCGTCTTCATAGACACTTCGAAATTCGTACCACAATCAGATACTTACGCAATCAGAATCAAATTCGAGCTGGACAACTTCGTGCCAAGAGAGGGTCAATTCAACCTAATCGTAAGTCACATTCCTGCCCAGATTACCGCTTCTGCCCCTGCACTGAACCAAATTGAAAACAGCACAATCAACCTTCGTGTGCCTTGGGGCGACACAATAACAGTAGGACTTCGGTATGCCACAGTAGGTGTCAATGGAACTGATACTCCCTTCATAGGTGGGATTACCAATGCCATAGTTGACAGTGCCATATTCACAACGCCTGATGGTCTTCGGGAGCCCTTCACCCTAGTTGAAATTGGAGGTGGAAACTACTCCTTCGCCTTTGACACCAGCCTATGGGGAGTGAATATTGCCCCCTATAGGTTCGCTGTGTATCTTAGCTATGCTAATCGGACTGATGCTCAGATTGTGATATCTATTATGGTGATTGACGTGCCTACATCAATCACACTGGATGGACAATCATCATTTGCGATTGTTCATGGAGAATTCCATCGGTTCACGGTGCATTATGCTGACGAATGGGTCGGTCACGGTGGCGTTGGAATCGAAGGCGCTTTATTCAACCATACAGGAACTGATGACATCGGAATTGAAATCATTGATATCGGCGGTGGCGACTATCAAGTCAAAGTTACAGGATTAAATCTTAATGAAACGGGTGGATTCTTCACCATCACACTCAGTAAAGATAACCATGTGACTCAGACAACAATCGACTTATCCTATAGAGTTACTCAAAATGAAACCGACAGAATGATTGCTACTGTCACAAACTATGTGATTCCATTTGGAGTCCTCATTCTCATATTCGGAGTCATCTACAACCGAGTCCTAAAGCTACCAAAACGCGTTCGCCAGATGCGCAAGATGATAAATGCGCTGGGAAAGGGGAAGGTGCCAAAGCCGGTAGATGACGTTCCAAGCAGACAGGAAATGGTTGCCAATCTCTTCAATGACACCATGAAAGATCTGGAGATAACAACTTCACCCGAACTTGTTCCCGAGTATGGAATCATTGTAGATGTGCCAGAGATGGGAGAACTTCTGATTCAACTGGCCATCCTCACTAGACTGTCAGCTGAGGAGCTAGAGGACTTCAGGCGAGATATCTCAAAGATGCGTGTAAGCGAACAAGCGGCATTCGTCAAGGAGGTCATCTATCAAGAAGCTCTAAGAGTTGCGCGACTAGAACATAGACGTTACGAAGAGGTCCTCGAGGATATAGCCAGTCAAGCCCGGCGTAGACTTGTTGGTGACGATATCATTGCAGTATCTGAAATTGATACCTCTGCTAGTGATGCAGAGCCATTAGTCCTCACAGAAGATAAGGCAAAGATTGAGTTCGAGGAAATCCGAACTGAGGTTGAAGAACCAACTGAGGCCAGGAAAGACGAAGCTCCGTCTGAGATTCGAGAGTTTATGCAGGAATACGAGATAGAAGAGCTTAGGTCGCAGCTAGAGGCGAGGGGCTTGCCAAGAGAGGAAATATCCGTGATAATAGAACAAGTCAGGACACTACCAAGAGAGTTGGTCGATGATCTCATCAAGAGCCTCATTGGCGATAAGAAAGAGGGCTAGCACATGTGACTAAGGATCAGCAGATTCGACAGAGCTTCGTAGTTCATAGTGAGCATCATCCATCTCACTGAGTCTCCTAGTGGCAATATCAATGGCCACTGATGATACATCACACATTATCCAAGCACGCTCCAATCTACTGGCTGCAATGGCCGTCGTACCCGATCCTCCAAAGAAATCTGCAACCACATCTCCTGGACTAGTTGCACACTCAATGACTCTCTCTAGGAGTGCTAGAGGCTTCTGAGTCAGAAATCCTGAATACTCTCTTGATGAACCTTGAATTGGATTGATATCTAGCCAGAGGTCCGAAACGAGAACTCCTGGTACCTCTGATAGATATTGCTTCTTTGAGTAGCGTCCGTTTCTACTCCTATATATTCTGTTTTCATTCCACCACTTGTCCAGAGTTTCTCGCCTGTAGAGATATGGAGCTGTCCTCCCTCTCCATTCAAACTGCTTGCGCCTCTCAGTTCTCTGGATTCCTTGTGCTTCTATCTCTATCAGTCGAAACTTACCCCGCTCATCTTTGTAACTGTAGGGTTTCAAGGATTTCTCATCATGCTTTCGGAAGACAGGGTTTGTTTCGAATTTGGTTATATCTTTCGCGTATAGGAGGATGTTATCATGCTGACTACCAAAGCCTTTGCTTTGCGCCTTTGGACTGTTAGTTCTTCGCCAAACGATCTCATTGACGAAGTTGGATTCGCCAAAGATATCATCAAGCATTGTCTTAACATAGTGGGATACATGCAGATCCACGTGAACCCATAGGCTCCCGTCATCTCGCAGGAGCGGCTTCATGGCTCCTATTCTTTCTTTCATGAACTGCAGATATTCCTGTAATCCTCCTGTCCATTTATCGGTATATGTGGCTCTCTCGCGCAACTCAGGAGCCTGCTTATGAGTGCCCTTTCCTCTCTTCTTCAGTGTATAGTCTGTTCCGGAGAAATATGGAGGATCGATATAGATGAGTCGAACCTTCTTGAGAAATCTTGCTCTATTCTCTTTCATGAATTGAAGGCAATCGCCCACAAAGATCAGATTCTCTGACTCATCCATGGGATTGGAATTGTGCTTTCTCCTTAAGAGGCCTTTCGGTGCAACGTGCACTCTAGCTCCCATTAGTCCGGCAGTGATATATTTCGGATTTTGTACTCAATATTGGCTGCATTCGGAGGCTATTGAAACATGGACCGAGCTCAGACCCAGATGATATCTGCACTCATGATGTTTCTGCTTCTACCTGGGGTTGTCGTAGGCTTGGTTGTAGCTGGCCCTCTCACCCCATCTCAAGCCGCTGGAAGTGTACATGCCGCTGTGGTTGGAGGCGATGCAGCTCCAGCAGTAGTGCGGTCCCTTGAATTGGATTCAGCTTCCATTATTCTTGATGAAACCAGTACAATCACAGAGGCCCTGGCAGTTTCCGACATCAATGTGATAATCCTGGTTGATACTCCACTCGGACCTGCAGACATCGCACCACTTCAGGCATTTGTGAATGGTGGTGGAGGTCTCTTCTTGCTCTTCGGTCCTGCCACCTCGAATAATGGGACCGGGTTACAGGAATTGGGTATTACTATCAACAACAATGTGGGTAGCAGCTCTGACCAAGCCAATATCATCACCCGGGTTGTAGATCCTGCTCATGACGTTCTTGGCTATGACTGGTCGTCTGCACCGCCCACAGAAAAGATCACAGTTCTTCCAGAGCTCTCAGCTGCATCGGAAGTGCTTCTTGCAAATGATACTGGATTCGGCACATGGGGGGCGCCTCTTCTTGTCAATACTCCCATAGGTGCAGGTAATGTCATGGTGTATACTTCATGGCTTACAGTTGACGCGCTATCTGACAACCGGCAAATCAATGAGGAGATAGTGCTCTGGCCCTACTTCAACTACTTCATGTATTCTACTACCCTGCATCTCGGCGATGAAACAGCCTTTACCTATGCGGAATGGAATTATTCCCCAGTCCCCAAGTTAGAACAGCAAGCAATCATTGGTATTATTGTAATAGTCCTGGCTGTGGTCACCGTCTCATCATACAGAACAATGAAGAAGAGATCCAAGAACCAGCCAGAGGTGCTGACGGAGATTGAGCGGGCTGAACTGCTCATAGAAGTAGAGGAAGAGATAGACAACTGGGAAGATATTGGAATGCACCGACAACTGGGTGGTTTCCTGATTCAGCTCTTCATTACTTTGCTCTTGGTGATCCCGCGTGTAGTGCTGACCATTATGGTCTATCCATTATTCATCATGCCATTCCCCCAAGCAGCGGGGTGGTATTCATTCAGCGTGAACCTATTCCTTGGACTATGGACTCTTTTTGATCTTGGCACAAGCGTAGCACTGGCCAAATACTTCGCTGAATACAGAGTCGCAGAGCCAGAGGAGGCAGTGAAGTATGCTCAGATATTCGTCTGGTTTCAATGTATCACTGGTGTTGTCCAGGTTTCAATTGTTGCGTTCGTAGGCTCCATAGTTTTTCCACATACTTACCTAGCACATCTCTCCTATGTGTTCATTGCTCACTCTGTGTTTCAATTTCCTGGATTTACACTTCTATTCATCCATGTATTCAGGGGAATGAACAGGATCGATTACCAGCAGGTAGTATACGTTCTCAAGTATATTGTGTTCGATATAGTCGGGCAATACTCGCTGATTATCGTGTTTCGGATCTGGGGTGCAGGCCATCCGATATTCGGCGAAGCTTTGGGAGGTGCAATTGGCCAAGCTATTGGGTCCTATCTATCAGAGTGGCTTACGTTCTTTGTGGGTCTCTACATCTTCCGCGGATTAGGTCTGAAAGCCAGCACTCTGTTCCGGATCGATTTCGGCAGAGAGCAAATTGCTCGGGCTCTGAAATTTGGCGGCAAGTGGACGGTAGGGGCGGCGGCGGTTCCATTGGTATGGTTCTATCAGATGCTTCTAATCAGCACAAATCTCTTGAATTGGTCAGCTCTCCAGGGGCAGTTTCAGCTCGCATGGGACCTCGCTATCATGGTTTCAGTGGTAGGACTATTCATGGAGGGGATGCTTGGAGGAGTTTCTGAGGCGTATTCTCATGCAAAGAAGAAGCTCACGGAGCTGTACACTGCTCAAGGCCTGAAATATGGGGCATTCTTTGTGTTCTGGCTCATATCAGTTCTGGCAGCTCTTGGTTGGAGGGCAATTCTGGGAGCAGCAGGTGCTGAATGGGCCTATGCAGCTGAGCTACTCCCATATTTCCTCCTCTTCCAATTATTTGGATTCTGGAGCTGGCTCGGTGATTGGATGTTCGCTGGTGCCGACCGAACCGGTCTTGCAGCCGCAGCATGGATTCTTGAACAGTCACTGCGTGCAGTCTTCATGACTTACTTCGTGCTCACAGAACCAATTGTGTTCGGGCTCTATCTTGGAGGCATGCCGGGGATAATAACTGGCTATACTCTTGCACTTGTCATCAAGGACGTTTCAATGTGGATTCTTATCAGACGCAATATTTCTGCTCCAAAGCTCTATCTTTGGCAGAGTTATGCTGGACCTGGTTTAGCGGCAATCGTCAATTTCATCGTGCTGGAGATACTCGCCATCCTCATTTGGCAGGGAGAGATTGTCACATCCGCCATACTGTTCTTCATTGGAGTCTTGCCATCACTCTACCTATACTCATTCATTAGCGGACTCACTGGCACTTGGGATACTCGAACAGTAACGGAATTCAAACGGGCTTCAGATATGGTGACAATGAGAGGCGTTGGTTGGTTGGCCAGAAGATTCTATGGTTCAATCGCTCTTGGAGCACGAATATCACCACTCCATAATCGATTCCCCATTGACATTTACGATGAAGCCATGAAAGAGGCAGAAGAGCTGACTAGAGAAAAGAAGCAGCTAGTGATTTAGTGTGGATGCTGGCAAAATGAAAATCGAAGGACGGAAGTCTACATCTCGAGATCTTCTGGAAGTTCTTCGCCATGCTCTTCGCTCTCCAAGGCTTCACGAGCAATGCCGATTTTGATTAGCGTAACGAGATATCCAGCAATTCTATTCCGCACTTTCTTGGTCTTCGCATCGGTGAGCTGTTCGACAAGCCTCTTGTTGCTCTCAAAATCCTCTGTGAATGTATCTGGGTACAACTGAAGCAACGCTTTTGCAGCATTTTTGATGTATCGTGGTCTTAC
>JBHLQS010000018.1:0-27677 GCA_048883405.1 Candidatus Thorarchaeota archaeon | reverse complement strand
TACCCGGACCTAAAGAGCGCACCAGACGAACCTCTGCTAATTCAGGTGGTTGATTCCGGGCCCGATATTCTTGCCGAATTATCCGTCAAATTCGAGGTCGATTTAGAAGACCTGCAGGACATTCAAGACCTTGACGAACGGCCTAGGCTTCAGATTGAAAATAAATTCGTCATGGTCGTGCTAAGAGTACCTGTAGACTTGGAAGGAGAGGATAGAGAATACTCCACGAATCCAATAGGTCTCTTCACCAACGGACGTGACATCATTCTAGTTCAGAACAAAGAAATTCCTCTGCGCAAGAGACGGCTCAAGGGAGTTTTGCGCCGTACCACCACAGTAAGTGGAGTAATTTACAATACTTGGGAGATTGTCATCCATAGCTTCGAAACGATGCTTGATATCATTGAAGCGACCATTCATGATACGGAAGACCGGATTCTCAAAGAGCTTTATCCTTCTCAACTGGACCGTTTCTTCCAGCTTTCAAGAGACGCAATCTACATGGAAGCTGCATTGAAATCCAACATGAAGGTTCTACGTCAAATGAAAAGGCTGCAGAGTTTTGGAAGACTCGTTCTTGATGAGGATCGTCTTGAGGAGCTAGAAGTGGACCTGCAACAACAGATGGAATTGAGTGCAATCTATAGGACGCTCATATCAAATGCCATGGATCAGTATGACTCCATTGTTGGACACAATCTGAATAGGGTCATGAAGACGCTCACGTCAATCTCCTTGTTAGTGAGTGTACCTACCCTTATTGCTTCAATCTATGGAATGAATGTTGACTTGCCCTTAGAGCAGGATCCACTAGCATTTGTTGTGGTGGTCTTGGCGAGCCTCGTCATCACTACACCGCTGCTAATATTCCTCAGGCTCAAAGGATTGGTCTGAAAAGAAAATCCGTGGCTTTGATATATGCTCTCACTGGAATTATAAGTCGGGAAAACTGCTAATCAGGTGGAGGGCATATTCCTTGTTTGAGAGGAACTCAGAAGAAAATGGGGCGGGAGCGAAATTTACTCCCAAAAAGACATCTTCTGTAATAGATGTCTTGAGCAGGTTCGATCTCACGGTAGAGGACATTCAGAACGCCTCACAAGTGCTTGATTTTGTGCAGTACTTACTTGATGATGACGCAAATATGACCAAGTCATTTGGACTTAACAAAGCAGCCAGGAATCAGCTTGAAGCCAGGATCAAGGAGGTGTTTGAAGGAAGACTAGCAGTGGAGGTCGAAAATCTTGATTGAGAGTATTCGACTCCGCAACTTCAGACGATTTGATGACCAAATCCTAACCTTTGAACCAGGTGTAAACTTAATCGAGGGTGTCAACAACGCAGGCAAAAGCACAATACTCTATGCCATCGAATATGCACTTTTTGGTCATGTCAAGGGGTTCAAGACAAAGTCATCATATACGCGCCGTGGAGAAAAGGATGCAGGCGTAGAACTCATTTTTGGAGGTCGAGATGAGAGCCGCTATCGGCTGCTAAGGGTTCACAAACTCTCTAGGAAGAGTAAGAGGGTTAGTTCAAGTCATTTCACGCTGAAACGAATTGGATCAGATGAGATAGAAGGAGAAGAGTATGTCCTCTCAAGCGATTTCGGAGATACCGAGGAACAACTCGCGTTCAAGATGCAGGAAATCACAGGCATATCTCGCAGATTATTTGAGGTGACTGTAAGCGCGCGACAAGGTGAAGTGCCTGACATCCTTCGAGGGTCCAGCTCATTAGATATTGTTCTTGGCGCTACAGCGGCAGAGGCCCTCAGTCAAGCCTTCAAGGACCGAAAAAGAACACTTGAGAAAGACTTGAGTCAAATACCAATTCTTGAGACATTGTTAGAGAAGCTGGAGCAAGAGAAACAGCAACTGGGGGGTGAAATCCAGAAGGTATCTCTAGACAAGAAGAAGGTGTCAGCAGAACAGAAGGAAATGAAAAAAAGCCTAGCAGAAGCGAATGCAACTGTAAGAATATTATCCAAAATAGACAAAGTTCGGGATGATTGGGAGTGTGCTGGAAAGGAAATACTGGTTTTTCAGACTTCACTTGACGATATCAAAACCCAGCTGAAGAGTAGGCATTACAAGGATGAAATAGTACCATGGGTCAAGAAGCTTGATGAAGCGAGTGAGGCGTACAAGGCAACCAAAGCTAGCCTGGAGGGAACACGTTCTGAAGCAGGAAAAGCATGGAAGCAGGTTGCGGAGCAACAGCTAAAGCTTGGAAATCTTGAGGGCCAGCTACATACCTATACAAGAGCACTCTCGATTGGAATAGCCGAGCTACTTGAGCGGACAAAGTCTGCAGATCTCATTGAGAACATCATGGAGGAGATGAAGACTGCGAAAAAAGAGATTGAAGTCCATGAGGACGAATTGAAGAAGCTTCAACACGAAAGGGGAGATCTTGAGGGGCGAGCATCACGAAGGAAGAGTGTCGCAGGCGAAAACACCTGTGAATACTGTGGAGCAGAATTAGACCCTGTTAAAGTTGCTGAGGAATTGAAAGAGATTGAAATCCTTCTGATGGATCTCGAGCAGAAAGAAAGGAGCTCAAATATTGCTATTTCGAAGCTCGAGAAGAAAGCTGAGCAGCTAGAGAGAAAGAGCACAATTGCAGAGGCTAGAACTACCGCCGAAGAAATATCCGACGCACAAGAATTGCTGAAGAGCGCGCAAAAAGAGAATGATGAGATTCAGGCAAGCTTGGAATCTTTAATCCGTCAGGAATCTGAAAGCAAAACACTTGTTGATGAGAAACAAAGATCCTTAGATGAGATTCAAGATTTAGTAAAGAAAGAATCAAACCTAGCGAAGGAATATGGCAAGGCTTCAGCCAAGCTAAACGGCTCCAAAGCAAAGCTAGTCGAACTTCTCATGAAGCTGGATAAGCTGGTGAAATCAAAATCCCGGTCAGAATTTATGCAATCAATAGGGGAGAGATTAGGATCAATCAACAAGAAGGATCACGAGGAGTTTCCATCAGGACTTCGCAACATTGACCACTACGCCCGTGGGATGCAGACTGAATTTCGAGTCAAACTTGACCAATGTTCTGCCAGAATTACAGAGTTGACCAGTCGGGAGGAAAACCTCAAGGGTAGATCAATGACCCTAGATGCTGACTTAACAGATACATCATCGAAACTAGACAGATTATTCCAAACAAAGAAGCACACTGAGAAATATGGTGAGCTAGCAGATGGCTTTAAGGCTGTTCAGGAAAGCATTCGAGAAAACGCCTCAAGGAATTTGTCCGAGTCGTCACTCGCGTTCCACAAGCAGATGTTTCCTGAAACCGAGGTAGAGCGGCTAAGGATTCGTCCTGATGATTATTCGATGGAGATTGCGCCAACTGGTTGGGATGAAACTGTCCCTGTGACTGTATATCAAGGAGGAGGAATGCAGCTTCTATTGGGACTCTCCTATCGATTGGCAATTGGTGATTTTCTAAATGGAGTCCCCTTTCTATTTGCTGATGAACCTACATACGGAGCAGATAGTGAGAATCGAAAGCGGATTGTATCAAGCTTCAAGGGCTTTACCATTAGCAATCAAACTCTTCTCGTGACTCATCAATCAGATGCATTGCAGTTCTCTCCCGCAAATGAAATCACAGTGTATAGAGATGGGGCGTTAAGCAGAGCGACTATGAAGAAGAATACAGGCACACTCAAACTCGATGTTGAAGCCATCATCGATGAGCATGAAGAAGAAGTTGAAACAGAGCAATTGCGACTAGATAGCGGGGAAATGTATGAGGAAGAAATAGAGACATTGCATAAGGAAGAGGAGAGGGGATTACCATGAGCCATAATGACGTATTTGGTAGCTTCGGTGAAGCCCTATCAATGAGGAAGAGGATAGAGTTGAAGGTGGTCGACCGTGCTACATCCTTATTTCCAAAAGAGATAGAAGAACTGAAGAAATTCTTTGACACCTCTGAGGAACAAATCAATTCTGTAATAGTAGGCGCAATTGATTTTGTTGGCCAGAGAGACAAGAAAAAGGCCAAAAGCGAGTTCTTTGGAGGATTAATGCGTTCACTAGGCAGCATTTTGAAGAGCGCGCCGAAGGAACATTACAAATTCAAGGCTGAGATACTAGCAGAGCTCGACCGATGGGTTCCTCTCTACAAAGTCGTTGTTGCCGCGCGAGCACGGGAACTCCAATCTGCGAAAGTGCTCTATCGCAGAAAAAAGTATGATCTTTCTGAGATAAAGCAGACATTTTACGGAAGCATGGTGTTAGAGGCATTAGGTTTCGGGAACAGGTCAGTGTTGAACAAATCTGAGTACGAGATTTTCTCATCCAAGGTGAATGAGATGGGGTTTGATCTCCCCGAGGAAGTATCACCAACTATAGCAGAATTGTATTTCGAGAGTAGTTCAGGAGATGAAGCAAGTGAGTAAGCAAAAAAGTATAGAGAAAACTGGAAACAGAGAAGCAGGTGCAGAGAAGGATTTCGCAAAGCTTCTAGACATGAGACGCGTTGCAGACATTAGAGAGGATGTCAAGCTCGTTCTAGAGGGCCAGTACAAAGAGGCGTACGAGGCAATGCTCGATGCACACGCAGCAGGCTTGTATGTTGGACTTGTAGGACCAGTTGGCTGTGGAAAGACAGCGCTCTGCCGTAAGTTCGCATATGACCTTGGTCGTGAGTTCTATTGGGTGACATTCTCTGATCTGGTTAGACCTGCAACTCTGATAGGTAGTTTTGATCCTACCCTAGTCTTCAAGTTTGGATTCGCCGCAGAGTCCTATGTGCCAGGACCATTCACCCTGGCGGCACTTCAGGGAGGATTATTCCTCGCCAATGAGATTAACCGAGGCGACGAATATGTTCTGAATTCAATGCTTGATGCCATGGAGGAAGGTCGGCTCTACATCCCGCAACTTAGGAGTTGGATAAGTGTCGATGATGACTTCTATGTTGTGAGTGCTATGAATCCAGCCGAGATGAGAGGCACTAGAAAACTGCCCGAGGCCATCAAAGACAGGATAAAGGTCTGGATCCATCTCGATTATCCACCGAGGTCTCTCGAACGGAAGATAGTGGAAACTAATTGCCCAGAGTACAAGATACCTGCTATCGCATACGAGAAGATACTGGAACTGCTGGAGCAATTTCGTGGAGATGCACAAGTGGAGTCACCACCAAGCCTGCGGTCGAGCATAGGGATGGCTAGACTGGCAGCAGAAAGAGCAGCACGTACTAGATCGAAATTAGACAACAAAATCATCGGAGAGGTCGCGAATTTGATTCTTCCAGACTCATGTCAGTTCAAGCCTGGAAAGAAGCCCGAACAAGTTGTAGCACGAATTGTACGTGACACTCTAGGTGCATCATAATGGCACATGATATATGGGGACTTGGAGAAGCGTGGAACCCTATAACATTCTCAGCTGAGTTTATCCATAGAATGCGTGCAATCAACGAGAAACTGCTGGGAGGCACTCCCAGTACGAGACAGGCTATAGCGATTCCAAAACTTCTCACGGCACGTTTTCATAGAAAGAGAGATCTAATTCCTGAGGACTACATTCAAGCCGCAGTCTTCACAACACCCATTATAGACCAACCTCATGCAAGAGACATCGCTTTCCAAATTCTATTTCCTGAAAGACGGAAGAAGAGGAAGAAAAGAAAGAAAACAGAACCAAAGGAGACACCTTTCGAAGCGCCCGATGGTGAATCTATTGAAACAGATGACGAGATAGAGGAGGCTGATAGGGGGCCACCATCAGTTCTCGACCAAATCATGTCAGAACTCTCAGTCCTAGGTGAGAGTAGTGTTGGTTTCGATGACATTGAGTCCATGGTTGAGCATGAGCTTGACGCCATGTCTGATCTATTAGACTTCCTTGAAACGCTATCAAGTGCAGAAACTGCTGAAATGGAGGCTTTCAGAAGTCTGCTAGCCTCAAGAGGAGGGGATGAGGCTGCACTTAGAATGGGACTATCCGACAAGAAAAAGCTGGAGAAGTTTCTGCGAGATGAAGTTCTTAGCGAGATTGATAGTCTACCCCCTGAAGACATTGAACCTGCAGCAGAACTTGGCTGGGGCGAGGAGGTACTATCTCGGACAAGCTCACCTTGGGAGAAGCTTGCGATGGAGTATGCAATGGAGCTTGATGGATTCAGAGATGATATGGAGGAAATATTGGCCGGAGACATGGAAACTGCTGCTCGGAGTTTGAAATATCTCAAAGATTCCGGATATCCTAAAGCAGAACTCGATGAGGAAATGAAGAGCTTGGTGAAGAAGCTCGACAAGCTTTGGGATATCTCTGATGTATCAGATATGTTGGAGGAAGTGCCCGAGTTTGATAAGGAGCGAGTCTTTGAAGATAGTCTAGAGGATCTTGCAAGGGCTTTTCGAACGGCATCCAAGATGGATGAGAAGTTTGGTACAAAACATCGTGAGGAGCTTTTCGACACATACGATGAGCATGTTAGAAAAGAAGGAGTGACACCGACATTAGATGACATAGCTGTGAGTGCTGTTGAATCTCCAAAGTGGGAGAAATTAGCAGAGGAAGTATTTGACCACACAATGAAATCTATGAAGGAGGAAAGTGGCTCATCTCGAAGTTTTGTGGAGCTAGCAGAAAAGATGAAAGAGTATGCTGAGAGCTTCTCCGAATTGGGTTCATCTCACGCTGGAAGATTCGATTCCTTCTCAAGCAGTGCAGCCATGAAAGCCATAAAAGAAGCAAAAGGAGAAGCAGCGTTCCTTGATCTGCTTGATTCATTCATGGATGGTGAGATAGGACTCTCTCCAACTGATGTGATGAAGACAGGTCTGGACAAAGGATTCTCAGATGAAAGAATTCTGGAGCGTATTGGAGACACCTATGAAACTCTAAAGCATCTCGTCGAATCTGGTGCTGGGACTGCGGAAACACTCGGAGGAATGATGAGGCGACTTGGATTCGGCGGGACTTCACTTAGCATGCGGAAAGGGTTTGCAACTGCAAAGAGCGGTTGCTTGGCAGGTCGCAAAGAAGAGCTCTTGAAGGAGCTCACTCGATCTGCGCTCAAATCTGGACACACCGAGGCACTTGCTGCAATGGCTCATGCAGACCTTACGACGACTCTGGAAACTGCAAAGACACATGGCGAAATCGATGCAATAGAGGAATTCATCTCTGAACATCCTGCTTTCGAATCAGTCGGAGAAGATGACCTAAGTAAATTGGCTGAGAGGATTCACAAATCCAGAAAAAGAGACCTCACAAGAGAACTCGAAGAACACATCGAGAGAATCAGGACATTGAAGAGAACTGATTCTTGGAGAATGCCTGACCGACCAGACCCTATGATGAGCATAGATCCGACTGTTCTGATGGAAGCAATTCGATCCATTTCAGGTCCTCCACCACCAATTGATGAACGTTCAGTCAAAGATATAGCTGATAAGATAGAGAAGGTGACAAGAGACGGTAGTGCAAAATCAATCGAACGAACGTTTGGTTCTATGACGCGTGGCCCAGGAGAGAACCTTATTCTACAATGGTTCAACCATCGAAAAGGCCTCCCCAAGGATGCCAAGGATAAAGTCAAGGAGCTTGCGAAACAGGCACTTATAGAGGTTGCAATGAGCTGGCCAACAGGGAAGATAGGCTCCGGTGAGAAGGGCCTTGCTCCAAGCACCAAAACCCGACCTTTCCGCGATGGGGATGACATAGACCAAGTCGATATTGAGAGTTCGATTGAGAGTATTCTGATGTCAGGAAAGGATATCAATCTTCTAACCAGAGACGATTTAGTGGTTTGGGACACTGTGCGCGGAAGAGTTGCTGCATGCTTTCTATTGGACATCAGTGGATCAATGAGCGGAGAGAAACTTGCAATGTGTGCAATCGCTGTTGTTATGCTGGTGGCAAATCTCCTTCCAGAAGAAGTAGCTATTGCATTCTTTGAAGAAAGCACTCACGCAGTGAAGGGATTCGAAGAGAAGCGTGATCTAGATGAGGTGGCGGAGCAGATATTGGATCTCAGGGGAAGAAGAGGCACTAGTGCTGAAGCTGCTTTCCGGTGGGCAGCCGACCAAATCGAAAAGATGAATGAATCTGAGAAGAGGCTCGTCATGGTGCTTACAGACGCATTTGTCGAAGATATCTCAGTCCTAGAACCACAATTGGACAGATTCAATGACTTGCAATCTCGGTTCATCGTAGCGCTCAACGAGAAAATGGGAAACACTGATAGGGCTGAGAAGATGGCTGAGTTGACCCGAGGCGAGGTAATCACACTTGGGTCACTCCATGAAATTCCCAAGATATTGACTGATGTGCTAAATGGTATCAAATGAATCATTGCAAAGGAAAGATAAGCCCGAAGTGTATAGGATATGCACATTCTCCTTTGGAGGGATTAGGCTGACCTTCAAACAGCTCGCTGAGTATCACATGTGGACTGGAAACAAGATGCGAGAGGTCGTTGAACATCTGAAGGAGAAAGATTTCCAAAAGAATGTGCTCGGAAAGCAAAGTGTTCGTTCGATATGCGAACACATAGTTATGGCGTTAGCCACTTGCTTCAATATTGCAGATGACAAATGGGATGATGGTATCTACAAGTGGATATCCCAGGCCTCAAAACTCGAAATGATTTCCAAGTGGAATGAATTAGATTCTCGTCTCGCTGAGGTTGTTAGGGAAATTCCGCAGGGTACAATCGAGGTCCCCCATATATCAGATGAGCCTTTTGAAGTTCAGGCGATGGATTTCTTCATGCAATATATTTTGCATACGACGCATCATAGAGGGCAGCTTGCATCAGCCCTAAGGCTACTTGGTAAAGATGTACCAGGAACAGACTATCTGATGTTCTTCCAAGAACGCGCTTCTATTTCCTAATGCTGATTCTTTTTATCTCTATGAAGCTATCAAAGACCTATGAAAATTGGAGTACTCACTAGTGGTGGAGATGGTCCTGGAATGAATGCAGCTATCAGGGCCATAACTAGAGTTGGGATCAGTCGCAATTGCAGGATATACGGCATATTTGGAGGATTTCATGGAATTCTGACCAATCAGATACATGAACTGAACTCAAGGTCTGTCTCAAGAATTCTGCATCGTGGAGGCACAATGTTAACAACTGGCCGATCTGAGGAATTCAAGACGGAGGAAGGTCTGAAGAAAGCCGCAGCCGTGCTAGAAGAAAGGGGATTAGATGCCTTGGTGGCTATCGGTGGCGATGGAACGATGCGGGGTTTGGCGGCATTGAGCAAGCATTGGAAGGGTCGACTGATAGGACTGCCGGGAACTATTGATAACGATCTCTATGGGTCAGATTACACGATTGGCTTTGATACTGCTGTCAACAACGCACTGGAAGCGTTGGATAAGATACGGGATACAGCAGAAGCCTTCTCTCGAATCTTTTTAGCCGAGGTAATGGGACGGAATCATGGATTCATTGCAGTTCATGTAGGTATTGCAACAGGAGCATCAGCAATTGTGATTCCAGAAACCCCAACGAAAATGGAAGAACTCGCTCAGAGGGTTATTGATGCAAGAGAGAAGGGGAAGTCGAGTGTCCTTGTTGTTGTTGCCGAGGGCGATGAGCTTGGAAATGCCACTGTTATTGGCGAAGAGCTTTCTAAGAGGGTTGGAGAGAAATGCAGAGTTTCAGTGTTAGGATATATTCAACGAGGGGGAAATCCAACTCATTTTGATAGGATTCTTGCCACTCGCCTAGGAGCTTTTGCAATTGAATGTCTTTTGGGCGGAAAACACGGTGGAATGGTTGGAGAAGTCAATGGCGAACTCATAATGACTCCTTTCGAGGACACCTGGTCCAAGAATAAGCCCTACGATGAATGGATGATGGGCCTTTTGGAGGAGCTCTCTGGATAAACATCAAGAGGTACATGTTTATCAGCGCCACATCAGCACAATGGATCATGAGGCGTACTGTGCAGACGCGGCTGACTGACTTTGATGAGTCCAGCAAGGACAAAAGGAAGAAACAGGACTCTTCAGATAAGCTCCGAGTTCCCACAGGGGAGATTTGGGAGAAAACTGTGACCAAGAAGAAGGAGTGGGGCGTCTGCAACTTTGATGGCACTGTTCTTCTCGTGCGAGTAGTGGACGGACGGATTCATGCCCATGGTAGAGAGGCGGCCTGCAAGTGGTGCGAGGGTACACTTGAGATAAGGGAGGACAAGGTGTTCTGTGGGGGAACCTGCGGGAGATATCAAGGTGAATTCTCGAAGGAGCTCAGTGCATACCTCTGGTGGGAAGGTGCCAAGTCGTACACCTTGCGGAAGAGAGTCGCCGAAGTCGAGGAGATTGAACTACAGCAGAAGGACCTCGAACCCATCACATATGCACCACATTGGTCTGTGCTTGAGGAGTATGAGGATGACTTGGACTAGCTCCAGTTCATGGCTTTCGAAAGAATAAAGTGTCATGAAATCAACCCTTTGCGCTATGACCGAAATACCAATGGCTGATGATAGTGGCATTCAGAGGGGTGACAGACCCAGAGAGGTCACTATTGCGGGCTTTCTAATGATCCTTAATGCTATTACAGGAATCATTGTTGGCGGACTGGGATTTGCTGTATGGGAGGATGTTGCTTCCGGTGCAGGTATCATTCTCGGTGTGATTGCAATATTCCTGTATTTCCAGATATTGAAGCAGGACCGAATGTCTTGGACTCTTGCGGTGGTATTCCTCATTGCTGGAGCTCTGTTGTATGCATACGGCGGGAACTGGGCGGGAGTAGGGTTAACTGCCATCACTATAGTCTACTTTATACTTCCTACCACCAGTCAACATTTCACCTAGATACAGGAATCATCGAGGAATAGGCTGATCTCTCAGCCTATCCCTGGTTTTTCGGACCTCATCCAATCTATAGTCTCTTCTCGTAGAGAAGAAATCGGCGCCCGGAGAAATCCTGTGGGATCTCTATAGTGTATTCCACCCATTGTCCAACTCTAGGTCCAAGAAAGAACACTGCACGTTCAGTCCTGGTGGCATCAAGATAATCCAAAGCTCTGGAGAATACATCTACAAATACTGATCGATTTGTTGAGTACATCGTGAAAGCTGTAGTCTTCTGACCATCTCTCTCGAAGGTATAGAAGAATGTGAGAGATTCAGCCTTACCAGTGCCGCCAAAAACCACTTGAGCAATCTCTCGTTCGAGGATTGATTCTAAGCTCATGACATCTTTGTTATGAAACTCCCATCTTATGGGGAATGTTTCGGTCGGAATTAAGTCGCTAATATCGAGGATCTTGTGTAATCGTTTAGGATAAACTTGAAGAGGAATGATGCTGGGGCTTGGGCTTGGATGGGGAGGAAATGGCGGCTCGAGTCTAAAATAGCGGACATCGTTCATGAGTACAAACCCAAGAGTCTCTGCCACTTTCATTGATGCGATATTCCTTGAACTGGTTGCATACCTCAAGGTTTCCACCCCAATCTGCTTGGCTTTCACAATCATCTGGTCGACAATTCTGGATGCATATCCCTTTCTTCGTTCAGATTCTCTCACTCTAAGCCCTTTGACCCATGCAACCGTCTTGCCAGATTTGACTTCGAGATTGCCTATTGCCTGAAGGACATCTCCAGAAAAGATGCCGATAGGATAATTGAAATCATTTTCAATCCATTTGGGGAAACTATCTGGAACGTAATCACGGCCGCCCCATATTCCCATGCATAGATCATTTACTGCTGGATGATCCGTTAATTTGAGATCTCGGGGTTCCTCGGACATGAATTCTTCGCAGAAGTGCTTTCTTTATGAACCATCCGCCTCATTTTTCGTAAGGATTTCCGTAAAAATTGAAACGATTGTTTTTGTTATAAACCTTAAAACGGGTCAAAAGCAGTCGTTGGACCACCGCGTGTGTCACTAGAAGCAGATTCACCACCAGTAGGCTTCGCATCAGGGAGAGGAAAAAGCTGCAGAGCCGAGATCGGTTAATGTTCCTATTATTATCATGTGCATTTCTACTAGTCCTGAGTACCGCTGTATCCTCGGGGAGTGTAGCTGAAATGGCAACGGGCGAATCTGCCGAGTTGTTTCCATCAAAGCTCCCCACACAAATGATAGTATCCGATCTCCCGCCGCCAGGGCTTATCGCGCCAAGTGATGGTGAGATCTTTGGACAGAGTCAAATTGACACAGAACCAGTTGTCTTCGAGTGGGAACCTGTCACAGATGCTCAAGGATATGAGCTGATGCTCTTGACACCCGGCCGACCTGAACCGATCTTTATCTCATGGGCTGCTACCTCATTTCAGATTTGGCTAAACTCAGCATCAGGAATCCCAGGCGAAACCGATGGTGATTATTCCTGGGCGGTGAGGACTCTCAATGGCAGTCTTGGAGAATTCAGTGCAACTTGGACATTTCGCATCGATACATTATATGAAGGGCAACCTTCATTGATCGCCCCTTTGGACGGAATGGAATTTGATCAAGGTATAGCTACTCTAGAGTGGAAGGTGCCATCAGATATCAGTGGCACGCAGTCGTCAGTTATCGAAGTCTATAACTCAAGCACCTTCTCGGCAGAAACCCTTTTCCTTCAGGAAACGGTACCTGCTTCCACTCTAAACCTGACAATCTACAATCTCGAAGAGGGAACATACTTCTGGAGATGCCAAGCTTTCGATATCGTTGGAAATCCCAGTGATTGGAGTGATGTTTGGAACTTCACAATTGAATTTTATGAATCTATAATGCCAGCAGCCCCACCGGTGACGATACCGCCAGTGACCACCTTAGACATGGGAACACACTATGTGGATATCAGCGGTATAACATATGTCACTTCAAATACAGAATTCAATCTTATCGCTTCAAGCGAACATACATCCAATATCACAACCCTTTACTCCATTGATGCAGGCCCTTGGCTTGAATTCAATGAGTCTTTCCATGTTTCGCGTCAGGACGGGTCTCGAAATATTTCATTCTATAGCATAGATGAGTTTGGAAACAATGAAACCCCGCGCACATTCGAGTTCGTACTGGCAAGCCTAAATCTTGAATCATCTATTTACAGATCCCGTTTTTCATCAAACAGAGTAATGTTCACCGTTTCTTTGGAGAACAGATGGCCATTAGATATCTGTGAGCTAGAGCTGAACCTCGATATACCTATAGACTTCAGCATACGGCATCTCTCAGTCTGGCTCAAGGAACCGGGGCGTTGGCCAAAACCCGTATTCCTATTCATCGCTAGGTGCAACCAATTCATACAAACAGGGACATATAGATTCATGGATGACTTGGAAATCACGTTTGAGGATGGCAGGCTCTTTGTTCCTTGGCTTCCAGTTGGCGGCAAATTGATCATTGTCATGAATCTTCTGTATTCCCCAGAAGAAAGCACATGCTCCTTTGAGCCGCTTTTGCTTAGTGAATACACCTTCGAAGTGCTGGTCGTTGCTAACACCACCCTACCATTCGATTCTGAGCAGGGGCTTATTGAGGCCTGTTCAACAGAGGAAACAATTGTCATGGATGCCGACGATGACTTTGACGGATTTCATTTCAACGACTCTTGTCAGCATTAATGACTCTCGAATCAATGGTTCCATGTAGAAGTTGTCTTACGAATATATTCGAAATCAGTCGTTGCTCTCAACCTGTTTCTGGAAGATTAGGCAGTAATGATGGTGTACATTCGAAACATATGTAGAGGGAAAGCCCCAGCATCCTAGCCGTTTGTTGTCCTGACACCAGACCTGCTCCTGACGCAATTGGTAGGCTTCAGAGAAACGTTTCGCCAAATCCCATGCAATGGGTCGTATGAGGTTCCCCTCATCTCTCATATTCTGTACTACCGCCGTCAGATATGCTCCGTTTCGGAGGTATGGATACACTGCATCTAGAACTAAGCCAACGTGTTCTAAATATTCTTGATAGGATTCTATGTTGCCCAGGTCAGAAGGAGAGCCACTATAATGCTGCTTTAGCCCCTTCTCCCCCCTCTCCTTGTGCACAGTTTCATTTCCGCCTCTCGACTTCCTGAGCATATTGTAGTATGGGGGTGATGTGATTAGATAATCAAACTCCGGGACCTCATCGCCAAACTGTGTTTCCAGAATAGCCGCTATATCCATCGAGTCGCCGGTTAGGATATGATGAACTCCAGACCCAGTGGTCAACTTCAATTCTTTTTGTCCAATGTCAACAAACTCAGGATTTAGCTCAACTCCAACTGAGCTTCGGTTTGATGTCTTGCATGCAACCATAGTGCTTGCAACTCCCGCAAAAGGGTCGATGACCCAGGCGCCTGCTTGAGTGAAGTACTCGACAAAACGTACAACCAACTCTTCAGGAAACTTTGCAGGATGGGTCAGCTGATTCTTGCTTCTTGAGCGGGGATTCAGAACAAACCATGACTTAGTGCTTTTGACCCACTCCTTGCCATCCAAATCGTTTAGCTTCTTTCCCGCCATGCGTCAGTCTCCCATTTGGGATAACTATGTTAGCTATGCATGATGTCATCATAAACTCTTGCACAAATGAGTGAGTCTAATGCTCCATTATGACATCCAAGGCTATGTTGTCTGCATGATCACTTATCCTCTCGAGATTGCGGATAGACTCAACAAATACAGTATCAGCCTCCGGCATGCAGACGCCTTCTTTAAGCCGTTGATTATGAGCTTCACGGATCTTACGTTCAAACACATCAACTTCATCTTCTAAATCAAGGGCCACTCTAGCTAGGTCCTTGTTTCGAGTGCGTAGAGCTTCGATCGATGCCAAATAGGTTTCCTCAACCATCTCGAACATCTTTGATAGATCCCTAACCGCTGCATCAGAAAAAGCCACACCATTCTCGAAACGATGAAGCGCAAATTCAGCAAGGTTCTGAGAAAGGTCTCCAACTCGTTCGACATCGGTTAGTACTGCAAGTAGCTTCATCCGCCATATTATGTCGAACTCGCCCAACTCCTCCTCCCGGATTTTGTCGATGAATTCCTCTGTTGTTCTACATCTGTCGTCCACTTCATCTTCAAGGAGCATTACCCTATCCCCCTCCTCTGACTGCCCCTCAAGAAGTGCCGTTCTACTACATTGAATCATCTGTATTGTCAACTCTGCTGTGCGAATAATCTCGCGCTCAGCTTCGATTAGTGCTGCTTGAGGCATATTCAACATCTGATCATCAAAATGGTAGCGACCAATAATCTCACCTTCCCTTTCAGGAATGAGGCGCTCACATAGTTTCACTAATCCGCCTACGAGCGGTACGAAGATAAGACTTACAATCACATTGAATATTGTATGAGCATTGGCGAGCTGCCTTGGCAGTTCCACCGCTGTGGCTTGTGTTAGAGCCGTGAAAGGTGCCAAGAATGGTAGGAAAATCGCCACTCCTATGACATTAATCAGTGCCTGGGCAACAGCAGTCCTCTTGGCAGGAGTAGTTGCACCAATAGCCGCGAACAACTCAAGAAAACAAGTTCCAATGTTTGCACCCATCACGAGGGCAATCCCTGGGCTCAAATCGATGACTCCTGCTGCGCCCATTGCAATTACTAGGCTTGTAGTTGCTGAACTGCTCTGAGTTATTCCTGCAATCAGAGCGCCAATCAAAATCCCGAAAATAGGGATAGCTCCGTAGTCATTAATCAGGTCTTTGAAGAAAGGATAGTCAGAGGTCAGTGGTCTGGCTCCCTGCTTCATGAAATCCATTGCTAGAAAGAGAAGGCCGAGACTGAAGATCACTTTTCCAGTGAGTTTGACCTTTTCATTTTTGAAGAAGAAACTCATGAAGAAGCCAATGGCCACTAGTGGCCAAAACGCAACTCCTATGTCGAAAGAAACAAGTTGTGCTGTCACTGTTGTGCCAATCTCTGATCCTAGCATGACATTTACTGATTGCCTGAATGTCATCATGCCTGCATTAACAAAGCCAATCAGAGTCAGGACTGTGATGCTTGAGCTCTGTGTCATGAAGGTAGTGGCAGTTCCCGCGGCCATGCCATTTATCGGATTACTACTGACTCTCTCTAGGATTCTGACAACACGAGCCCCAGACATTTTCCCCAAAGTTTCCCTCAACATTGTAATGGCAAACATGAATAATGCAAGCCCGCCAACAATGTTGAAGGCAATCTCCACCACTTGCATACACGCATCGTATGCAGCTGGTATATAAACCTACAAAGTCCTCAAATTCCTATCTAAACCACTTCAGAGATTGAATTCGATTATTCTGTTGACCGCAACCTCTCCAATGTCCGCACAATATGATGCGATGCGTTCTAGATGCATCAGCAGGAGAACCATCCTTGGGCCTTGCCTATGTCTTGATCCCTCAAGCCTGGATAAACGAGCTGAAACTCGCTTTGATAGATTAAGTGCCTCAAAGGCGTCATTCGATACATTGGTTATCGAATCCCTCTGCTTGGTGCTTTCTATGGAGAAGAAGGCTCGAACGGTTTCATCATAGGCATTACCCAAGCTCTCCAGCGACTTGCCCAGTTTTGGATCACCTGACCTTAGTTGTATCATTTGCTGCATAGCGCCACATACATGGTCTGCAATCCGCTCTATATACTTCGTCGCCAGACTGAAATGTAGACAATCTGCCGGGGAAATACCAATTTTCCTAGCATAGGAAGGATCCTGAAGAGCAAGATGACATAGACGTTCCACGAAATACCTGTGTCGATCTACATCCTCGTCTCTGTCAAGGATTCTCTGTGCGCTTTCCAGTTCAGCAGATGTTATAGCACTGATTAGTCCATTTAGCATGAATTTGGCCGTTGCGAACTGTCTTCTGAGAATAGGAGAAATCAATTGTTTCTCACTGGTGTCGCTCACTGTAAGGCTCTGACTATGTTCATCTAGGATTTCAAAGCCAGGGAGCCTTCTAATCCACTGACTAAACATCTCTCGAGTGGTCATGTTTATGTTTTCAGAGAAACTGAATTCCATGCCATTGGCACCGACAATGTAACCTCCTATGAGGATCCCCTCAATCCGGCCTTGACTTGTATCCTCCATTTCGAACTTCAACACTTCTGGTTCAGTTCTCTCAAACTGTGGAGGGAATATCTCCAATGTGCCTTCAGAAGTTTGAACTATTCTAACCTCCGATTTTTCACTCAGTTTATGGTTGTCAATCCAATCCTTTGGGAGATATACATAGAACGAGTTTCTAACTTTGTTGAGCTTCCGAGTGTTTGTTGACATGCTACTGACTCCAATTCATTGCTGCAGCAGACGTAAATGCTGTTCAATGATGTAAATGCAATTCATTCAACCATATTAGTTGAGTGCTATGTATCTGTCAGATGCAAGAGAACTGCAAAATTCTGTGCATATGTTACATTTACGCCACAGAAGGACTGATGTGTAAATGCACATTGCTTAACTATGAGTTCGTCAGGCCATGATGACTAGAGAAAGGAGAGAAAATCGAAATGGTCAGCATCAAGCGGCAGTTAATAGTATTCATCCTAGGAATGCTCATTGCATTCGGTTTCGTGGTGGTTCTGACACCGCCGACTGAGTTTGGTGGCGGCCCTTACACAATAACAACTGCCGGTTCCACAACTGTATTCACGTTGTCTCAAGAGTGGGCAACTCGATTTCAATCCGATTATCCTGCATTCATTGTGAACCCCAGCACCGGAGGGTCTGGACTTGGCCAATCTCAGATCGCTCAACAGTTAATTGATGTCGGTGCAACGAGTTCCTATCCCGATGATGAATATATCCAGGAAAATCCTCGGGTGAGAATAATCCCTGTGTCAGCAGATGCTCTAGGAATTGTAGTCAATCCTGAAGTCAACGGATCAACATTCGCTCTGGATTGTGATATGGCAGTCGCTATCTTCCAGCGAAACATCTCAACATGGGAAGAACTGGAATCAACCTTTGGAGTCAGTGTTGAGCAAAGTGGTTCCATCAATGTCTACGTCCGATCTGACGCGAGTGGAACAACGGCCACTTTCGCCAAGTGGCTTGAAACAGCTGATGAAAATGCCAACCCATACGCGAACTATACTTGGAGATTGGGGCATAGTGAAACATTGTCATGGGCTCCAGAGATTAGCTCTGTTGATGGCAATCCCGGAGTTGCCACCGGGGTTCTTGGAGACACGCGAGGAATTGGGTATGTTGGTCTTGCATTCATGGAAGGGCTAATTCCTGCAGATTTGTATAATCCGTCAATCGACGAATACATACAGCCATCCCTGATTAACGCACTGAAGGCAATACCCTCCGTCTTATCGGATCCGGGAGCCAACCTAATGAACTCGAATCTTGAGGGAGCATATCCAATTGCCCGACTTCTCTACTACATGGTTCACGAAGACAATTTAGCTTGGCAGGTTCTGGTCTTCATGGACTGGATCCTTACACGTGGTCAGACATTCATATCAGGCGTAGGCTATGTTCCTATCAATGGAACAGCCGCGATTGACTATTCTATCAGCCTTGTCGCATCTTTAGAACCTACAGATTCTTGATAGGAGACTAAGCTATGGCGCGGCAGATCAAAGAAGAATTCTCACAACTCGTCAAGGAGATTCAAATGTCAAAAGGCCCAGCTCGAATTGATCTATTCGGAAGATTCGGATTGCTTGTCCCAGCTTTTGCTAGCTCTGCAGTCATAGTTCTGATTCTGACATTTCTTTGGTATGAGTCTCTTCCCATCTTCGCTGCTCCAGAGGGAGGCATAGGAATCATTGCTAATCCAACATGGGACCCTAATCGAAACGTCTACGGCATTGCTATTTTCATCACTGGGTCATTCATATGCACACTCCTTGCCATAGGAATTGCAGTCCCACTGGGATTGGCTGGAGCTTTATTTCTGAGCGAGTTCTGTCCCCATCGACTCAGGGGATCCATCAGGATGATCATAGAAATGATGGCTGCTATTCCTTCAATTGTCTACGGACTATGGGCGTATCTTGTCATCGCACCTTGGATAGGGTCAGTCCTTGCACCTACATTTGGAATAGAATCGAATGGCCTCAGCCTGCTTGCTGGAGGTGTCATTCTAGCCATTATGCTTCTGCCAACAATTGTTACGGTCTCTGATGATGCGCTCAGGTCCGTACCCAGTACACTCCGTGAAGCATCGCTTGCTCTGGGTGCAACAAGTACAGAAACCGCCCGGAAAGTCGTCATGGGAGCAGCAATGCCAGGGATTGGCGCTGCAATTGTGTTGTCACTTGGCAGGGCAGTGGGAGAAACAATGGCGGTACTCATGGTGACAGGCAATGCTCTGCAGATACCATTCTCACTCTTCGATCCAATGTATGTAATGACCTCAATAATAACGAACCAGTTGGGATATGCCTTCGTGTTTCCTCTCTGGCGTTCGGCATTATTTGCAGTTGCGCTCGTGCTGATGTTGATGTCCATTTCATTTACAATCATGGCGAAGCTGTTCATTCGATGGGGAATGAAGACAAAGGGGATAAGGTGAAGATTCACATGACAAGACAATCGACCATCTCTGAAGAACAGCGATACAAAGAGAATGCAGTTGTGCCTATAGCTGATGGCAAACTCACATTACTGTTGCGCTATCTCAAGTTGCAGGCGAGTTCCAAGAGAACATTTGCAGACTTCATGTTCAAGATACTACTTGGAGTTTGCGTTGTCGTTATAGTGTTACCTTTCTTCATGGTCCTCTTTGAGGTCCTGTCTGTGGGAATCACTGAAGTTTTCGGATCAGGACCAGGGCAGGGCTTGGAGTTCTTCGGTACATTTCCGGGACCGGGACTTGAAGGTGGCATTAGAAATGCAATCGCTGGAACTATCCTGCTGATGGTCGTTGCATGCATGGTTGGAATTCCTCTCAGTGTGCTAGGAGCAGTATACATCACCGAATACGCACGACCTGGTACGGTCACCAATGCCATTGAGTTTGCTGCAGATGTTTTGGCCGGGATTCCATCGATTGTCTTCGGTGCCTTCGGATTCGCCTTTATTGCTGACTTCCTCCATATTGGAATGGGCCTCATAGCTGGGGGATTCACCCTTGCTTTCATGATGATACCTACAGTTCTACGGACAACTCAGGAAGCGCTCAAACAGGTACCAATGGCACTAAGAGAAGCGTCTTTGGCGCTGGGGGCAACAAAGTGGACCACTACATGGAATGTGACTATTCGTGCAGCAATTCCTGGAATTATCACAGGAGTCCTGTTGGCGGTTGGACGTGTAATGGGTGAAACAGCACCTTTGATTTTCACAGCTGGCAACTCTCTTGGTGTTCCAACAAGTGTCACCGGAGGTGGTTCTTGGGTCGCTTCCCTACCTTACACTGTCTGGTCTTACATAACTGATCCAAGGGAATACCTGCAGGCCAAGGCTCATGGAGCCGCACTGGTCCTCTTGCTTATGGTTCTGGCAGTCGACATCATAGCAAATATAATTCTTCGAAAACTGACACGGAGGATTGTCTAAACTGATGACACCACAATACAAGATAGAAGTCAGAAACCTCTCAACATGGTTTGGAAGGAAGAAGATTCTCAAGGATATCAGCTGCTACTTCGAGGACAATTCGGTAACTGCGGTGATGGGTCCTAGCGGATGTGGAAAGTCAACTTTCCTCAGAAGTCTTAATCGATTGAATGACACAATTGGGAGTTTCAGAATGAGCGGTGAAGTTCTCCTTGAGGGGGGGAATATCTACGCCCCGGATTCAGATGTGTACGAACTGAGACGTCGCGTCGGCATGGTCTTTCAACGCCCCAATCCGTTTCCAATGAGTGTGCGAGAGAACGTAACATACGGACCAAAGCTCCATGGGATGAAGGATGAGGATGACCTCGAAAAGCTCGTGGAACAATCTTTGAGAAAGGCAGCTCTCTGGGATGAAGTAAAAGACAGCCTTGAAGAGCCAGCCCCTAATCTCTCTGGGGGACAACAACAGCGTCTCTGCATTGCCAGAGCCCTCTCCGTTGATCCTCCCGTGTTGCTCATGGATGAGCCCGTTTCATCACTTGATCCTATTAGTGCGGGCAAGATAGAGGAATTAATTGTTCAGCTGAAACAAGACTACACAATTATAATGGTCACTCATAATGTTCAGCAGGCGTTCAGAGTATCAGACCAAGCGGCATTCCTATACCTGGGTGAGCTCGTAGAATTCGACAAGACCAGGAGGATAGCTGAAGTACCATCAGATGAAAGGACGGAGGCATTTATCACTGGGAGGATTGGATAGGTGAGCGGTATGCACAAACAACTCGAGATTCACATTGAAGAGATTTGCAACAGGCTGAGAGAACTATATGAACTCTCGACAGGAGCGTTCATGAAGTCAATGAAAGCGTTTGAGCTTCTAGACCAAGATATGGCATCCGAGGTCAAAGAGGAGTCTCAGACAATGGAGGACCTTTCTGGGAGAGTTGAAGCTAACGTTTTCGAAACCATCGCACGAAGACAGCCTGTCGCTTCTGACCTACGAAGACTTGCTACGTATCTACAAGTAGCGCACCATCTTCACCGCGTCGGTAGGTACGCCTACAAGATTGCACATATAGTCAAGCTGTGTGAAGGCATGGAGCACTTCAAAGAGCTTGAATCGCTGCCCTATGTGGCTGATTTGGCAAATAAGACCCTTGAGATAGCAATGAAGGGAGTCTTGGAGAATGACCTCTCCGATATCGACGACCTGGAAAAAATGGAGGCTGACAGTGATCGGGAAACCTCTGAGATGTTTGAGGAAATTGCTGAATATCTCAGAAAACGAAAGGACATCACAACGATGGCGATGTTCTATGTAATCGTTGGCCGGTATTGCGAACGGGCAGCTGATCAAGCATTTGCCATAGCAGAACGAGCCGTGTACATGGTAACAGGAGAGAAGAAAAAGCTAGGTCTGGCTTACAAAGGCAGTGCTTCCGATGCCCCACACTAGGACTTCAGTCCTCGGATAGTCCTTACCAGGTCCTCAAATGTCTGGTCCACATTCAGGCTTTCAGTTGCGCTTGTCTGCATGAGTTTCAAGCCACGTTTGTCAATCTCGGATTGAATATCACTTTGGCTAAATACTGGGTCGAGGTCAATCTTGTTCTCAACGACCGTTGTTGGGACCTTCCCTGCCGAGGAGTAAAGCGACTCAAGCCAGGTATCCATGGTTCCAAGGGTTTCTGGGCGACCACGATCAAAGACAAAGAAGGCTCCGCTCGCATTGGTGCAGAATTGCTCGCGTAGTTGCCTGAAGGACTCTTGGCCACCGAGATCCCATACAATTAGCTTGTAGTTGGTATCATCAAGTGTAATAGTCTTCACATGTAGAACGGCTCCAATGGTTTGAGCCATCTCTGGACTTAGACTGTCATATACGAATCTTTGAACCAGAGAAGTCTTTCCAACTCCAGACTCCCCAAGGAACACAATTTTGTAGACAAAGTCAGGTTCACTCACTCTGGCACTCCCCGTTGAATACTATACATTTCATATGTTAACTTTCCGCATGGATACAGTGTCATAATGGAGTTGAACCTTTGGCCTTTGTCTTCTCCAGAATTTCTCGCGTCATTTGTATGAATGCCTCTTCGACATTTGTGTCTTCTTTCGCACTGGTGCGGACATGTGTAAATCCATATTTCTTGACTATCTTCTCGATTTCTGCAGAATCAATCTTGCATTCTAGGTCAATCTTGTTCTCAACAAGCACTAATGGGATTGTCTTTGTCACGCCGTATAATGCTTCGACCCACTCCCCAATTCTCTCGAGTGTTTCTGGACGTGTGCAGTCAAAGACGAAAAATGACCCTGAAGCATTCTGATAGTAGGCCTTTCGAAGCTGAGCGAAATCATCCTGGCCAGCTATATCCCAGACAACTAGCTTGACCATGGTTTCGTCAACCTGAACGGTCTTGACATGAATGTCTGTGCCGATTGTGGCTAGGTAATCGCCTTCAAATGAGTCATAGACATATCTGCCGACTAGACTTGTTTTACCCACTGCTCCCTCACCGAGAAAAACAAGCTTAAACAGGTATGAGATGTTTTCAGGCAGGTCTGTTACACTCCACGGCTAGGCCTATTTATGAAACGACTTCATTGAGTCATATAACGCTTACGCAGCTCGATGGGATTATGCTTCCCTGAGCAATAAATATGACTAATTTGCTTTGGAGAAGAGCTTCGAAACCGTTGAACCAAAACTAACAAAAGCCAGCCGCTTTGAATCGATTGTGTGGACTTCCATGGAAATTGGCACTTTCGCTAGACACATAGATCAGGTGAAGAAGGGTATCTTGCATAATCCCGACTTCATTGATTTGCGAATGGACCTGAACTACAGCCTGAATTTCAGAGAGGTAAGAAGAATTCTAGAGGAGGCAGGTGTCGTGCCGACTCTGCATCTTCCAAGCGACCCATGTTGGAGGCCCATGGATTTCCCCAGAGAGATAGTGCCCTACATCGATGTTGGTGCTGAGATTGGCGCTGAACTAGTCACCACGCATTCTGCATTATCCACGCTATTCTACAATGATGAGGAGATAGATGCATTTCTAGAGTGGGTGCCGCTCCTGTGTGATACTGCGAAGGAAAGCGGCATCCAGCTTGCCGTAGAAACTCTTGGCCTCTATTACACTGAGCTTACGCTTTTGTTTGAGAGATGCCCTGACATGAAAATCGCGCTCGATCTAGGACACGGACAAATAATGGCCACCAGGAATCGAGCACTGGATGTGATCCAGTCATTCTATGAGCACATTGCTGTAGTGAATGTGCATGACAATCACGGCACGCGAATGGTTGACAAGGTAAGAGACCTTAGACGCAAGAGAGAAGTGGCACACGAAGAGCTCTTGGTTATTGCTAGACAATATGATGAGCACCTTCCGATTGGAGAAGGAGAAATAGAATTCCAGCCAATATTCCGAGAATTGAAGGAAGGAGGCTATTCGGGCAAGTTCCTCATGATGTGTAAGGACCCAGAGAATTTTATTGATGAACGGAACAAGTTCACGCAGCTCTGGTTGGAAGCCTAACCCTCTCTTGCAAGAGAATCAATGAGTTTCTTGGTCTCATGGAGTCCGGTTTCATCACCAGCCTTCTTGTAGAGGTTCCTTGCTATCCGAAGGCTCTGCATGGCTTGGTCCGGTTTGCCCTGTACGACATAGAAACGAGCCTGCTTTAGACGAGCAGCGCCCATTGCGCTATAGACCTCTGCTGGATACTCGAACTGGTCGATATTCGTCGGTTCTCCACATTTATGACAGATGGTTACATAGTCAAGCTCATCTTCTCCCGACGACACAGCAGTTGTTGGCTCTACCTGTGTTGGTGCAGCAGCTGGTGTTGGTGTCGGAGCAGGAGTGGGTGGAGCCGTGGCCGGAGCGGGCTTAGGTGCTAATGTTTCTGCAGTTACTGTAGGCATATCCTCAGGCAGTCTAAAATCAATCTCTCCATCTTCCTCTTCATATCTTGAAGAACTAAACCCTTTGGAAACCTCGGTGTCAAGAGTCTTCTCAGGTGCCGGACTCTCTGGTTCTTCCGAAGCAACAAAAGCGGAATGACTTCCGAGTATCTGCTCCTCAAGTGATTCAGCCTTCGGCATTGTGGGTTGCATAAGTTCCATTTCTTCAGGAGTCAAGGATTCGGAGCCCTCCATCATCATTGGAGCAGGGGCATCTGCAACCGCCTGAGTGGCTTCAAGTAGCTCTCTAACCTCGCTTGCGCGAAGCATACGAGTCTCTATCACTCCTGTACCCTCTTCGTCTATTCCTACATCCTCCGCTTTAGCAAACGCCTCACGGGCCTTCTCCAGCTCAGACTTTCGATGGGCTCCTGGTGCGGTTCGTACTCGATCACGAGAAACTTCGCTCGGCTTGACCCATTTGTCGTCTGTTGTCGAGGGCGGAGCAGCTGACTCAGTTGCTTGGCGAGCCATATCCTCACCTGTGGTCACACGGCCAAGCTCGGGGACTTCAGGCTTGGGTGAATCATCAACAACTGCCCGTTTCTTAGGCGGCACTATGAGGGATGCGCCGCAGCGAATGCAGTATTTGCGTGTAGGCAGATTTGATTTGTTGCACTTCGGACATACTCTCATGAGGCTAACCTTCTGGCTCCTCTACAGAATATCAAGTGTGCATGAGTCCAGATATACATTTGCTGAGTCTCCTTCTGTGCATTCCATCAAAGACGAATCACTCGATTTCCCTCTGTATTGCATTCGAGGTCGATATGACGCAATTATAACAATCTTGCAGAGTGGAGGAGGTCTCAATGACAGTACACACAGGATCACCCCTTTCTACAAGCACTCCTTCAGGCGTGCGGTCCACCGTGTTGTTGAATTCTCTTAAATCAGGAACCCTTCCGCTTCGTCGAGCGAAAATCACTAGCTTCGTCGATGGCATGAATGAAGGCAGCTCTGATGGCAGAATCCCACTGCATGCATCAGCGTGCAATTCAGTCACAGAAATGCTCCCTCCTAGTTCCAGCATTTCCAGTGTTCCTTGAAACCTTGGATTGATTTCTAGAAACCAGACACGTCCTTTCTTATCCACAACAAAGTCAATTCCGTTTGTGCCGGAGAGGTGAAGATCTGTGCCAAATGACTTGCTACTTTCAATGATTAGATGTTTCAAGTTCTTGGGAAGACGCATAGGCATGTAATTTCCAGAATAGACAAAATCGCAATTCCTCCCCGCTGATGGCATTCCAATCAGCTGGCCCTGTACTGACAGAACAGTTGCCTTATTGCCCGTTGAAAGAATACATGCGGATCCGTCAATACCAGAGATGTATTGCTGGACAATTACCTCAGGAACCTCTATCTCAGCTTCTAGCCTCCAGCATGCTGCTTCAACCTGACTTGAATCGGTGACTAGAGATATTCCGCTTCCGCCCCCAGTTGAGGGAGGACGAATTACACAAGGATATCCCACCTCATCACATCTCATGTAAGCTTCATCCAATGTTCTTGCCCGGCAACTCATGGGGATTTCAAGCCCGTAGCTCTCAGCTAGTTTTTCAACTGTCGGTCTATTTCGCGCTCTTTGCATCTGCGCAGTCGAGTTGCCAGTAATAGGCATCTTCTTCTCCAATTCCGCCAGTGATTTGGTGTTATCATCGAAGCCGCTCCCAACGAAAAGGTGGTCGATTTCCTCATTATCAATAGAATCCAACAGGTTCTCAACCAAGCTAACATGAACTCGCTTTTCCAAGGGTGCCCTCTGTCTCTTGCCAGGTACAGACTCTAGGATGGCAATCCATTTTGATGCGCAGCTTTCTAGGTCTTCATCGCCCCAGTAATCAGATACAATGACTCTGGCTCCAGCCTTCATTGCCGAGCAAGCAATTGGCCTTGCATTGAATCCAAGCACTGCTACTGTCATTCCTCTAAGGGGCCGAGATTTTTTTCTCATCAGTCTTGGGAGATTCAATCGATTCTCATAAGCGCTTTCATTCAACCAGCATTAGTCTAGTGAGGAAAAGCCCAGCCATAGGCTTTGAAGCGAAATAGGCAACAAAGAGGGACATTCTCACAATTCTAGGTAAACGTAGATGGTTTGCCATAGCTGCCTTGATTACTCAAGGAGGGCACATTCTGCTTGGTTTCTTCCACACCGACAGCTTACTCTCTGTTCGTGAATAGAGCATACCATTGTTATGCCTTCGGCGAACGACAGTCTGCTCAGTAGCTCTTATCTAGTTTGGTCTTGCTGTCGGTCCCAACTTGATGACCCACCAAGTGTCAGAATCCGACATCCTTTTTGATACGTATCTTGCCAGCCCAATGAGGAGTACAAATACACCAGCCAGCAGAAGAATCATGCCGGCGCGGTAGGTGGCCGATGTTCCCAGATACATGAAAACAGATGCAATGATTTCAAGCACGATACCAAGTTGGACAAGCCTGTCCCTCAGTAGACTGAGATCATTCAGAGGCGTTCCTGAATCTTCTGAATCCTCATTATCCATTAGTTCTCGCTAATCTCAGTATGAGTCATGTCGAGATAAACATTGAGCTGAACCAGATATGAGTTGGTGGAAAGAATGATGAGCAGGATTTGGTTGTGCTCCTCAGATAGGACTCAAGCCCTCTACGGGGCGTTAGTGTAGGATACAAGAGTGTTTTTGCTTCACTCCCAGAAGACCAAGTGTCCTCTTGGATTTGGAGTGGGCAGTTTCAGAAAGACAATGGCCTGGCGTGCTATGCTCAAGCATGGTTGTTTCCGGAGAGTTGGGGGCTTGTGCGAAACCTCTATTCTGTGAGTTCTGGTTTCCAGTTCGGCCTCCTCGAGAATCCTGCTGGAAAACCTCATCCGTTCTCCGAGTACGTTCTCACAAACCTTATACCTGACATATTGCTCATATCATTTGCTCGGCCACTGAGGGATGGATATGTCTCCTGACGACGAGAAGTTAACGGATGAGGAAAAGGCGAAGCTCCAAGAATCGCTGAAAGAAGCTTCAATGGATGATGTACATATTCAGGGAATGGCACAAGGATTGGATGATTCTGAACCAGTCATGATGCCGGTGGATTCCAGTGATGATCTTCTTTCTGCTGCAGCGGTGGCATTGGAATTTGTCGAGGGTATGGAGATCCCGGAGGGACGCGAGAGTCCGCTTGAAGCAGGAGAGGCCGTGGCAGGATTTGACGCGCTTCTTCGAAAGCTGGAGAATCTTCGATCCGATATTTCATCACTACAAAGAGGTGT
>JBHLQS010000017.1:0-28024 GCA_048883405.1 Candidatus Thorarchaeota archaeon | reverse complement strand
CGCCCCAGACGCCACCATTGGTCTTTGCGCCTAGTTTTTTGTGAAATTCGTTGAGAGTTAATTTCTCATCGGTCAAAGTTGAACCCTCGAAAATATAGTCTTATAACTATTGTTAATAAGTGTGTCCATCTCTCGTAATCAAGCATCTCAACCGGTTCCAATGCAAAAATAGCAATATATATAGGAATTATTTGTATTAAATAAATTCCTAGGAGCGTTTCATCATATGCTTGACTTAAATTCCCCCTCCAATCGTGATCTTGTTCATTTCTTCGAAAAGCATTCAGAATGGCTTGGTTTGGGGCGATATGATGGTTTGGTTTTGGCAGCTATAGCAATCAATGAGTTCGAGAATAGTGACATGCTTAGTGCTGATGAAATAGCCGAATATACAGGATACTCGCGTAGCAACATAGGCCTGATTCTATCCCAGCTTGAGAATCTTGGTGTGATAGCATGGCATTCTGATCCATCTCAGAGAGGGAGAGGGCGAAAGAAGCATCTCTATCGTCTGTCCAAAGGTGCCAATTCGATAATGCGGATTGGGCTAAAGAAAGTCGTTGATAGAATGAAGGATTCAATCGAAGAGATGCGAATATTGATGGAAACCTATGGAAATGAAATGCCTCATATCAAGGATATGTTGGATGAGATGACGCAGGACGCAGAAGAGGCACTATCCTGTGTCGCAAAATTGTCTTAAAACGCGAGCCAACCTCCATCCACTGCGAGCGTGTGACCAGTGATGTATTTCGCATCATCACTTGCTAGGAAGCATGCTGCGCCTCTAATCCACTCATTCTCAGCAAACATGGGCAAAGCTGTCCGCGGCTTAATCATCGTGTTTGCTATCTTCTTATCCCGCAGAGCATCGATTGACATTGCAGTAGGGAAGAAACCTGGCGCTATAGCATTGACCCGAATATTATGCTCTCCAAGCTCAACAGCTAGGGCCTTGGTCATGGCTACCATTCCTCCCTTTGATGCGTAGTAGCTCACCTCTGTAAACTTGGTTCCTCCAAATCCAAATGTAGAAGACATGTTGATGATTGACCCAAACTTCTTTGGAATCATCACCTTGGCCACTTCACGCGTCGCCAAGAATGCAGATGTCAGATTCACATCCATTACCTTATTCCAATCTTTTAGGGTCTGTTCAACAAGTGGCTTTACAATATACATTCCAGCATTGTTGACTAGCACATCAACTGTGCCTAGCTTATCCACTGCAGTGCCTACCAGATTGATGATATCTTCTTCCTTTCGCACATCACACTTAACAGGGATTGCTCTTACGTTGTACTTCTCAATCACATCATTTGCGATCTTATCCAAGAGCTCTTTTCGTCTAGCCGCAAGCACAACATGTGCTCCTGATTCTGCAAAGCCGTGAGCGAATTGCTCTCCCAAACCAGCGGAAGCTCCTGTAATTATAACCACTCTATCAGCAAGGTCGTAGTGCACCACTCTGTTCTCTCTCCAATAGTTATGTTAAGAAGGTCCATTCGAGGACCCCCATATAAACAGTCAAGATTCCTGGCATGCGTCAAGGAAAAGCGAATATCTATGGCGTAGTATTGCTACGGTACATTCTCTTCAGGTTTCTTCCGAATTTGATAGTATCTTATCAGACCAATTGGAACCACAATCGCGAGCCAGATAATGATGTCGCCCATAGTGGACGTCAAGGAGTATTGATTCCCTGGATCGAGCCATAGAGACCCCAGCCTCATCATTTTGATGAGCGGAAATACCAGGACTAGACCAAAGGCTCTCTTTAGCTGAACCGCATTCACACGAGCAGCCAACGGAGGGCCAATCTGTCCTCCAACCACCATACCTGCGCCGAGTGCCAAAGCGCAAGCCGGATCGATGAATCCTGTGACATAATTTAGGACTGTTCCAGCTGAGGCAGTGAAGATCATCGTGAACATCGAAGTGGAAACAGCCGCCAGCATCGGCAGACCCATGAGAAGGCTCAGCACTGGTACAATCACTGCACCCCCACCTATGCCAAGTAGTCCAGCTGCTACGCCGCCAATAAAAGCACCGAAAAGAGAGTATGCTAATCGCTGACGCGATAGCGCCGAGAAATCGTAGTTCTCAATCTCCGACTTCTTGTCATCATTCTTTCTTCTCTTGGCAAAAAGCATCTTGATTGCCACCGGGAAGAGAGAGATGCCGAATATGAGACGAAGTGCATAGTCCTCCGCAATCAGGGTTCGGAGGAAAACGCCAACTAAGGAGCCCGGGATTGTGGTGATAGCTAGGAACAGCCCTGCTCTTGGAATGATTGGCCGAGGATTCTGTTTCCAGTATCTTGGTGCGCTGGCTGCAGCAACGAACAATGCAGCAACTAGAGCGGTAGCCGACGCTTGCTGTGCATCAAAGAAGAAGACAAGAATCAATAACGGAGTATTGAAGATGCCACCGCCAATTCCTAGCATTGAAGCAATTGATCCTACAGCCACAGCGTAGATGGCCAATAGCAGAACATCGACAATCATCGCCTGCATCTATGGGTTCCGTCCTAATAGCCGGGGCGAATCTTCCTATACTTAAGGAATCCTATCAGGTCCAACCCTATCAGACTACATCGGAGTTGGTCGCCTACCAACCTGATAGCCGCCAATAATCATCAGAAGAATACCAATGCCAATCATGACAATAGCCTGGTTGAGGAGCGTGCTTGATTGAATTTCAGATGCTATGTACGAAGCTCCCAGGGCAATCAATAGAATAGCGAGCCCAATAGTAGCGATGATTTTGCCAGGCCGAGAGTCATATCTCAGAAAGGCCGGGACCTCATCCACGACTTCTATCTTTGGAGCCTTGGACACCTCCACATCCTTTCTAAAGAAGCGTAAGCCATCTGGAGTGACTTGACCTTCAAGAGTACCTTCAACAATCATCTCGTTGAGTATGGAAACGACCTCGTCCATCTCAATGCCCAACCTCTCACTCATCAGCTGGATGGAACTGATGTTGTCTTCAACCATCTCTCTTAGCTGGGTTCTTGTGTGTGACATTCTCCGCTCAAAGAAGTCTTCGAGTAGGTGATACCTAAACCTAACGGTTCAAGACACTACCGGCGGGGTGTCATCCCACAAAATGTGATGATTCTAATGGACGGCTAATGCAAGAACCTGAATCAGTTGAATCAACAAACAGTAAACAAGAAGATGCTGAGATATTGGCCTACTACTTAGAATAAAGATTCCAGCTTTCGAATCTACATTCGTTTCCTCATCATCAGAATAATGGCTCCAACACCAAGAACTGCAACTATTGCAATCCCAGTTATTAATAGCGTTCCATTTGCAGGTATAGGTTCAGTTGGGGGTGGAGTTGATGTAGGTGGAGCAGTGCTCGTCGTTTCAGTTATTCCGGAGGATGTGGTTTCTGCAGTGGTTTCATTCGTTCTTGGATTCACTGTGACAGTCACTTCATCACTGGCATTGTTACCTGCCAAGTCGGACAACTCTAAACGAAAGATGTGTGTACCTGGGGGAAGACCATCCGCTGACACCTCTATGACATGGACAAGCTCGGTCCATGCGCCTGATTCAATTAAGTCTCCATCAAGATATACCTTATACAAAAATGGGTTCAGGTCACTAATAGTCCATAATATGGAATTTCCTGTGTTTCCCTCATCATAGGTGAGATTCAGGGGACCTTCTATCTGCGGAAGGGTTGTGTCTTCGACTGTAATCAGAATCACTGCGAAGATGAAATTCATAGATGGATCGTAGGCCCTTACTTCTACAGGATAGGAACCCAACGGCAACACCTCTGTGTCAAGCAAGGTTCCCCCAGCATCTATCGAGAAACGTTCAGTATCATTTACCCAATAGTTGGAGATCCCATAGAGATCAAATGCCTCTACCTTCATCATGATCCGATCTCCATGCTCTATCAATTCATCCACTGGAGGAGTAATCCATTCAGGTGATGTGGTGTCTGCAGAAGTGACTTGTAATGAATCACTCACTCTCCGTCCATCAGTTGTATTGATGTGAAGCGTGAATGTGTACACACCAGGATCAAGAGAAGGAATTTCTGCATCAATGGGCTTTCCATCCCATGCTCCTTCCTCAAGAGTGAAGCCATCTTGCTCTACTATGTAATAATCAGGCCTTACTGCCGATGCGTTCCAAACGATATTGCTTACGATTCCAGCCTCAACTTTGAAATCGGTAGGTTTGCCTGTGGTCAGAATCGGTTTCGGATATCGATCAATACTCCCTCTATCACCAGCAATAGAATAGGGATCGAAGTTTGATATGCTGCCCCAAGCATTTCCCAAACTGATATCATCATCCCAAGTGTTTGAGAGGGTTTTCGTCGCGGGGCCAACGAAGTCATAGGCATTCCCTCTCAGGTTATATCCAATATAATTGGCATAAAGCATGCAATTAGCAGAATCATAGAAGTATGCGCCCACTCCTTCGTTATCGACTATCTCATTTGCTGTGAAATTGACATTCCACGAATATATGACATAGACTGCATTGCTTCTCATGGTACTGATGTTATTGGATAAGACAACATCTGTGCTAGACGACTCCAAAAAGATTCCATTTTCTCCATCTTGGATGTCATTATAGATAATCGTCGAGTTGTACATGTATTTGGCGTAGATGCTGGTTCGTAAATTGACTAGCAAATTCGAAGAAATGCTCAGCTGGTCCGAGGAGTATAGAGCCATTCCATAGTTGGCAGCTCCGATTGCATTTTCAGTGATGCTAGTGCTCATGCATGTGTCGGTGATGATGCCACTTGTAGTACTGCCAATATTATTGCCATTTAGACTTGAGGAATCAATTTTGTATGCATAAATGCCATAATCAAAATCGGAGATTGCACATCCACTTATACTTGAAGAAGAGATCTTCTCAAGTCGAAATCCTCCCTTCCCTTCTGATATCTGACAGGAGGTCACATTCATATTCTGAGCTTTCAGCAAGCTAATCCCTATAGACATTCCAGCTACAATGCAATCCTCGATCAGTCCATTGCTGACTCGTTCTATCTCGATTCCTTTTCCATCCATAATTGCATCCTTGTTCTCAAGAAGACAGTTCCTTATGATGAAATAGGCTAATGTGCCTACAATTTTGATACAGTAGATATTGGACTTGATGGAAAGCCCTTCAATAATGAAAGGCTTGTCCTTTGTCCCCTCTCCAGGCCACTCCTTGCTGAAATCATTATCAGAGCTGATGTATATGGAGCTGTGAGAAACATATCCCGCGGATGTTGAGACTGTGTCGGAATGGGATGGAGAGTCTGCCAAACCGAGCAGTGTGCTATTTTTCGTATGAACAGGGAGAATTGAAAACGCGAGAATCAAGCAGAGTGCAAGAATCGACCCCTGATCGAACACACGACACCTCTCCATGTCCATGGCACCAACTAAACAAAGGACTCGATGGCGGGGGCGTGCATTCCTATTCAAGTATGATATGATATAGGATACATAAGCTTCTTAGTAAAATCGCTCCTATAAAAAATCGACAGATTCATCGAAATTTCGAAGATTCCATATATCCAACGTGGTTATTGGCGAATTTGCTACGCAGATGATTATCATATTCCGGAGGTGTTTTCGCTGCAGGAGCTACGTAATTTCGCGTTTCTTCCCTATGACAAAGAGTATGGCAAAGCCCAGAGCAGTTGGGATTCCGATTCCACTTGCCACTACTACAGGTTCAATATATGGTCCAGCCATAGATTCATCTGTGGGTGGATTGGCATCGGCACCTGTCTTGGGTTTTGGAATTGGAGTGGTGGTTGGAACAGGAGTCTTACCTTCAACTTTGACGGTAACATCATCGGATGCTGAGTTCGTACCAAGATCGTACACCACTAACCGGTAGTTGTATTCGCCTGCACTTAGACCATCAATGGATATTTCTATTGTACCAGAGGGTTCAGTCCATACGCCATTATCAACCTCTATATCATCCACGAAGATTGTATATGTTGAGGGAAGGACGTCTGAAACCGACCACACAAGCTTGTTGCCAGTTTCCCCTTCTTTGTATGTCACATCAGCTGGACCATCTATCTCTGGACAGATAGTGTCTTGCAACTCTACAATGATGGAGGCAGAACAGAAGTTCTCAAACGGGTCATAAGCACGAACTTCAAGGGGATATTTGCCGGGATCTAATAGCCGATTGAATGTGATTGTCCCCGTGGAGTCTACAACGAAGTTTGTAGTGTCATTTACCGAATAATATGCGATTCCACTGTCATCCGTTGCCGCTATCATCATATTCAAGGGATCACCGCATTCAATGACCTTGTCCTCAGGAGCATGATTCCATACTGGAGCAATGGTGTCGATTGGTGATGAGCCAATTGGATATCTGTCAACGCTGCCTCTATCGCCAGGGATGAGATACACTCCTGTGCCCTCATAGTCATCCCAATCATTCCCAAAGCCTACATCATCATCCCACAGGTTTGTATCGGAAGCAGTGAGTTCACCTGAAACGTCTGCGGCATTTCCCCATTCATTGGCCTCGAAGTAGTTGCCAAACAGTGTGCATGAGCCGGAGTCATAAAGCATCACTCCTAGCCCCTTATTGTTTACTATCATATTTTCTGTGGCAATGCAATCATAGGAGTATGCGATATAGAGTCCAATCCATTGATTGTTTGCAATCTCATTGTTTGAAACTTGAATTGAGGATGAGTGCTTGATTCGGACTCCAGTCATTAAAGAGTTGAATTCGTTTTCCTGTATCACAATGTTCTCCGATTTATGGATCACAAGGCCGCGATTCATATTTGTGAAAGCGCAGTTCTCAACAACCCCATTCTCAACTCTACTAAAGTAGATCGCAGTACCACCCCATCCCTGATTATAGCCCTCGAATTCACAGTCCCGTATGATGAAATAAGAAGTAGTACCCCTAATTCGGATGCCATAGCCTCTTACGGTGAGTTGAAGGCCCTCTATGATAAATGGATCATCTAGAGTGCCCTCGCCTTCAAAGTCATACTTGCCTTTAAAGTCCTCATTCCCTTTGATGTAGATTCCCGAGCCCCGTCCTCGTCCGCAATCGGGCGCTACTCCATCTCCAGTGACTGAGGTAGGACTCACAAATGCTGGAAATGCCAACACTACCAGAAAAAGACTGGCGGCTATCAGAAACCTTTTGCGGAAGACCTGCATCCTAATCATTGGACTCCCATCCGGGTACCAATCATCCTATGTTCAAATAATGACTGGCATCAGATATTATCTATCAATATTTATTCATAAACCATATAGTAAAAGCCTCCTATATGAAAAACCGTCACGAGGCACCAATAAATCGAGAGGGCTGACTGAATACAGCACCTAATTTTCAGACTGAGCTATTTCGTTAGCCGCGTCTAGTTGAGGGACTCCAGTTGACTTCTATTTCTCATAGAAGTACTTGCCATTCTTGTAGATGACCTCGTCGCCCGCGATGATCTCCCCTTCTTTCATGGTCTTGATCATGTCGACGTGAACAGCACTTTCATTCGAACCATTGCATTCTTCATACGCTCTACCTAGAGCACAGTGAACTGTGTCGCCAATCTTTTCATCGAAAAGCATGTTCAACGTATACTGCTTGATTCCCCGGTTTGTGCCAATAGCCATCTCGCCAAGTCTCTTTGAGCCCTCATCAATCTCTATGATAGCCTTCAGAGTGGCTTCCTCTTTCTCAGCAGAGAAGTCTACAACATCGCCTTTCTCAAAACTGAGTCGCACACCCTCAATGACCTTCCCCTGCTGCAGAAACGGAATGTCGAAGTACATCTTTCCCTCGACCGTGTCCTCTACTGGTGCCGTGAAGACCTCACCCGATGGCATATTGTGTTTGCCATCAGACGCGATCCAGATTCGCCCCTCCGTCGATGCGTAGAGGTCGGTTTCAGGCCCCACAAATCTGATATCACTATGGCGTTCAAGGTGCTCCTTCATTACATACATATTCTTCGACTCTGACTCCCAATCGATGAGAGTAGCTCCGTACACGAAGTCCTTGTACTCTTCCATGCTCATATTTGCCTGCTGAGCGAGGGTTAGGCATGGGTGAACTGTCAAACACCACTTCTTGGCCAAGTATAATGCCATGATTTCTTGTTGGGTCACATTGTTCAACATAATTCGATTAGGATCAACATTCGCCAGCGCTTTGGTGTTCATAGGTGATCGTGCTACAATTAGTACATCAAGACTCTCGATTAAAGCCTTGTAGTGCTTTGGGAATACTTGCAGCGTTTCATCGCTTGCACCATCATAGAAGGCTCGTGCAGCCTCATCGCTATCCATGAGATTGATCACTCTGCCGCCAGCTTTACCAACTTCTTTGTTCAAGGCAACCACCAAATCATGGGAGAAAGGACTTCCTATGATTCCAACCATTTCACCCGGCTGGATGTCAGTACTCCATTTCACCAATATCTTTGCATGTTCAACAATTCGTGGGTCCATATTCTATCTACCAGCAGTAGCGCCTGAACAACCTAATCATATAGCTTTTGACTCTCGCTATAATCAGACAGCTAAGAATAAAACTCGCCATCTCTTTGTTTATTCATGAAAGAGAAACTTGGCAAGGCCCTCGCTGCAGGGCTATATGGCAAAGGAACTCACGCAGAATCTCCAAAGATTGTTGATGGTATTTCAGATAAACATGCAAAAGAGAGGATAGCGGAAAATGTCCATTCCTCTTTTGAGCAACTATTCCACATTGTCTTTTGGCAGGACCTTTGCCTAAAGGCTGCTAAATTGGAGGAAGTGGAATGGCCTAAGGATGACAAACCAGGCTGGCCTACTGAATCAACCACAGACACCTGGCATGATTTGGTTATCCGCTTCAAGTCAGGTCTTGAAGAAGCGAGGACACTATCTTTGGAAAACGACCTAGCTGTTCCCATGGCGTCATGGGCGAATTTCCCCGTTCTCTCCTCTCTCATCATCTTAGCCCAGCATAATTCGTACCATCTAGGACAAATTGTTGTGAATCGACTGGCACAGGGAACATGGCTGCAAACATAGAGAGGGCCTTTGGCAATCCAGTTAGGCCAGCAATCTGGTCAACAACATGCTAGACATACATCTCACTGATCGAACTGACAGCAGATTTGCTATAGCAGGTAGACAGCGTCTTTTTCTCGGACTCTGTCCTTGACTTTGATTGCAATCTCCTGTCCCTTGGTGCCTTCGGCAATGTCCTTCCTATCAACCTGCATGGATGCAATCTCTTGCTCCAAATTGGTGGTATGTCCTTCGATACTGACTTTATCGCCCACCTTCAAAGTGTCCTCCAACATAATTGCAGCCACACCGATCTTATGGAAATATCGTGTAATCACACCAACCTGTTTCTTCTCGCCCATTAACGCGACCTCTACAGTCAATTAGCTTCGACCTTGAAAAATTCTTTGCCAAGAGAGGGATACGTAATCGAAACCATTAAGTTATTAGAACTGAATATCTGATAATAGGTTACTAGTTGTGAATAGTGACGACAAAGCCGCGCGGTTCAAGGCATACGATGATGCCATTTCAAATTTGGGCAAATTAGGCCAATCGCTATTTGTTGTCAACAGTGATGATGAGTTCGATGTTTTTCGCAAAGACTTCGACGAATTCCTGCGAGAACAGAATCTGATACCAGAAGGAAGCTCGAAACGTCCGTATCATATAGTCCGGATAGGATACGACGGAGATCTTCTGGATGACATGTTTAGGCTAGTGGTTTCAGATGCATCCACTAATTTCGAGCCGGCATTGCTGGACGCGAGCAGTCTGTTCTCCAAACAATCCATCTTCGAACATCTCTATCACTCAATTACCACTGACAAATTCATTGTCTTTCACATAACTGAGTTTCCGCTTGCCTACTACTTCGAAACAGCTGTCATTGTTGATGTAGACGAGCTTTCCAACGTTATGGACTCCAGAGTGCATGATGATACGATAATGAGATACTTGAAAGACCTAAAGGAGCAAGGAACTGAGGAGCACCGCAAGACCTACAGCTTCTTCTATAAAATCAGCACTTCGCTCCTGATGGAGCTATCCAACGTATTTCTTGTAGCACCAAGTCAAGGACTGAACAAGCACATCGTTGTGGCCAGCTGGCGTACACAGACTCTACTTCTCGGATTCAGCCCGCTGACTTGGTCATCAGGATCCTTTAGGATCAATAACTTCAGTGGGCATGACATTACTGATGATTGGGGTTTCCCATCGAGGTAAGCTAGCTCACAACAATGATGTCATCATCGCTTCTAGCTCCGATCTCAATCTCGGCGGCATGACGAATCTGAGGTAGATCCCAGATATCACCACTCAGCCGGTTCTTGGCGTCATAACTCTTCAAGACTCGTACGCCTTCAACATCGATCGAAACCATGTCACCGCTAGCAAGGATGAGATTAGGCGATTCAACATGTCCGCTTGCTGGTCCACCTGTCACGAATACCTTTCTCGCGTCCATCACAATAAGATCGGGTTTGAAGAAGGAAGCAAGATCTGCGATTTTCGTCTCCAGTCTTCTTGCATGCATCTTGAGACGATCTTTGGTGCTGACCCATCCTACAAATGACTTCATAGTAGCAGTGAATCGCGCAAATTTATGTGTCTTCAGGCAGGGCACAACCACGAGCTTGTCACCATCTAGAGTCGGCCCCCCAATTGATCCACTCTTCATATGCTTCCCTCTTGGGAATTTCCTCTTCACCCAATCGTGTTCATCGAGATAGACAAGCTCGATTCCGAGGTCTCCAACCACACTGCAAAGTCCAATATCGTCTGCTACATTGCAAGTCTTCAACGCAAACATCGAGCTATCCACAATCCGTAATTTGGATGCTCCTGCTTCGAGAAGTAACTCACCGAGGGCGCGGAGAAATGCCGGATCGCTTGAGGCAGGATAAGGATCGGCAGTATTCAGATTCGGCTTGATTGTTACAGTGTCACCCGGCTGTATGACTTTCCCGAAACCACCAATCAAGTCTACTGCTCTCAAAATCGACTCCTGGAGGTTGTCACTGGCCGCGACTCTGCTGACCATGAATTTGTCATTCTCTGAATATGGAGTCGAAGTCATTGATGCGCTCTCCAAACCATTCATGAATTTGTGACAATCTCGTAGCCTAATTAGATTACCCTTATAGCTAGAAATTTAGTACGAAGGTGCTCGGCCGAACACCTCAATCCTCATATTCAATCGCAATGAAATAATGGGGTGTAGGCGCGTGTGAATTTTGGTCCAGTCATCGGGCGGGTCAGGAAAATCTGTAACGATAGTCGTCATAGTAATGGCAATTGCTGCATCAGCATTTCTACTCTACAGTGGGAATCTTGGTGATGGTACCATCCCAACCAACTCAAGTAGCTATCCTCCTACACCGGGCACCTATGTTGACCACGAGCCTATCATCATATCGGGCGACTACGAATTGGCGCAGCAGGCCCAGCAGAATGGATGGAATGGCGATGGTACAGATGATAATCCCTTCATAATCGAGGGCCTCATGATAGTGAGCGAAGGCCATCACTGTATCAGAATTGAGAGTGTCACTGAGTATCACTTCATTGTTAGAAATTGCCGCTTAGTAGCCAATGATGAGTCGTGGGGCGTATGCATCAGAGTATACGGCTGTGTCAACGGAGCTGTTGAGAATTGTACAATGGAAACTGGCTATCAGGGTGCTGATTTCTGGCAATCCAATGACTGTAGATTATCCAAATGCAACATTAGCGGGGTTGGTTGTGGAATTAATCTAACAGAAACTGAACGCATTCTGGTGGATGAAAATTGGGTGGAAGATTGCTGGTGGGCTCTTATGCTGTGTATGGCATATGACACTCATGTTTCAGACAATTACCTCAGAAAGAGCGAGGTTGGTGTCAATTCTCAGTTCTCAGGGCGCACGATGCTGGACAATAACACTATAGTCGATAACTTGACAGGTTTCAATGTGGAGAATAGCTGCATGAATTGGACTATCACCCATTGCAGCTTTCTGAATAACACAGACACCGGCATCAGACTAACAGCCACTACTGAGAACTTCACGCTGTACAATAACCTCATTGGTTGGAACGCAATGAATGCGCAAGATGACGGGCACCTGAACAAATGGGATGATGGAGTTGCACAGGGGAATGCCTGGAGCGACTATGAAGGCTCTGGAGTCTATGTGATACCCGGGAGCGCCTCGAGCGTAGACAACTTCCCATCCGTCCTGGTTTGAAACAATTCATCTAATTCCCCAAACCCAAAAAAGGACAGAATCGCGCATCATAGTACCTGATGCAACTGAAACCGAAAAGCTTCATATGTCCCCTTTCCTAACAGCCCACTCCAGAAGGGGCCCACGCATGACACAGCATCGAATGTCTGCAGTCTATAAAACTGTATTAATTGGCGACGGGGGAGTGGGCAAGACTAGCATCGCTGTTCGGTACACTGAGGACAGATTTGATGAACAGATGAAGATGACAATCGGTGTCAACTTCGCCTCGAAGAAGGTAGTGATATCTGGCTCTGAGGTGACATTGCTACTCTGGGATCTTGGAGGGCAACCTCGGTTCCAAGATGTTGTTGATGGATACTTCAGGGGTTCAAAGATGGGCATTGCAGTATATGAGGTGACGCGCCCGTTCACTCTCTATAGACTTGATGATTGGATTGCACGACTTCGAAACAATATCGAGGATTGCCCAGTAATCATTGTTGGAAATAAGATTGATGAACGAGTTGAAGGAGAAGGAGTGACAAAAGAGCAGGCGATGGAGTATGCATCGCAATACAACGGGATAGTCTTCGAGGTTTCCGCGAAGACGGGAGAGGGAGTGTCCGAGCTCTTCGAGGCAGTGGCTCGACTCATTGCTAAAGCCTATGAAGAAGCCTGACTGATGTGTCAGAAATAGCGTTAAATGTCAGCATCACTGAAGGTGACGTGATGGCTTGTTTCGCTGCTAAAACATAGGTGGTCGTCTAGAGTTGGCTATTGTTACACTCAACCCATTTGCTTGCCCGGCATGCTCGAAGGGCACTCTGGTGAAAGTTGAGGTGGAAGCGGCAACCATCACCGAGGCGAAACGTCATCCAGTAATTGTCACAACTCAATGCCCCAATGGTCATTCTATCGTTGTATTCGTAGACAAGAATTTCCAGGTCCGTGATGTCGAAGCCGTTGCAGGAGCAGCTAAGAAACAGGAAGACGCTGTCGATAAGACAAAGTCATGGTTTGATTCCCTGTAGTTCTTTGCATTCAATTCAGCTCTTCCCAATACGGGATTGTATAATATCTGCTAATACAACTTACGAGAAACGCTTATTACATGGCAATCTAGGCTTTGTTTAATAGACAGGCTATCTTGCGTATCAATTGCAAGAAAGGGACTTGCATACGACTCAACGGATGGCGAGGCTCGGTAATGTACGGTATCTTTGTGATCAATGACGCTGGTGAAACCATTGCGTCGATTGGCTGGGAGAACCTTAGAGGTGACTCTTCACTCTTTGGAGGTTTTCTCTCTGCAGTTCAAATGTTCATCAAGAAGATATCAGGTACTGAGATTGAAGAACTGCGCTTTGGAGAGCTGAAGCTTCTAGTGGGTCATGCAGGTACTGACTACGTCGTAACTCTTCATGCACTTGACGACCAAAAAGCGGAGGAGTACAATCGTGAGGTTGTCAAGCTTGTTAACGAGAGCTCGAATATTCGGATAGATGATGGCTTTCTTGAACTTGTCAATGAGATGGTAATGACAGAGAGCCAGGAAGAGGCAGAGAAGGTCCGAAGCGGAATGAGGGCCTGGACAAGCGGCGAGCTGGATGAGGCAAAGAAGGCCGCAAGTGACTGGGGGAAGAAGGTGTTCTAAGTGGAAACTTTCGAGGTAGCTCAATTCTTCATTGCTTTGGGAACAGTAGTTGCGGCAGGCGCAGTTGTAAACTACAGCTGGAAGAGATCATCGCAGGCAGATCCGGAAACAAGACACGCATTCAGACCATTGTATCTGTTTGCATTAGCAATGCTTGTGTACGCAATTGGAACATACATTACATTCTTGGAAGCAGCATCTGGGAGATCTATCTTCGTTGATTTCCTTGCTGAATATTTCGATGTCCAGATGTTGTGGGAAGGCCTCGTCTTTCCTTACTACAGTCTATTCATTGTGCTAATAGTTGAGGTCATTATTCTTGGCGTTGCCGCATCAATGATTACTCGTCAGAAATACTTGGGTCTTGTTGTGCTCATCGTGGCGCTAATCAGCGTCGTACTCCTATTCCTTTCAATCGACCGTCAGCTTCAATATCGAGTGAGCGACATTGCCAACACGCTTTTCAGCTTGGGATCATTGGTTCGTTCATTAGTCCTTCTGGTTGTCGCTATTGTCTTCGTATGGATTGCTTATGACACCAGAAGAGGTACGACCGCCGCAATGTCATATGCACTCCTTATGCAGCTTCTTAATCTCCCGGATCTTTACGGTGAAGGCTTCGGTGGTATTGCACTCCCTGTCTATGGCACGTACATAATCGTATTCGCGGCTCTAATGGGACCTGCCATGCTGGCATTCGCTTTTCTGAGACCTGAACAGGAAATGACTGGAGAGCTGGTAGGATACGGAGCTAGCTTCGCTGGGCCGGCACTGGTAATTTCAGGCGTGTACGCTCAAGGACTTCTAGGGGACATCGTGATTACGAGTATTGTTCTTGCTGGGTCGTTTGCGATAATGCTAGCGGCAGGAACTGCAGCGTATCTCTTTGGTAGATGGAGAGAAACTAAACAGCTTCCAACTTTTCTAATGCTGATTGCCTTTGCATTGTTTGCTTTTGCACAGCTGTCTGGCATGCTAGGAAATACAGGAAATCTACCCACCAGGGATGCAATTTACTTTGAGATTCTGGCTATTGGACTAGCATTGACTCTACTATCAACCACATCGATATTTGCTGCTGGATATAGAAGTGCTGGTCTGCTACCGTTCTTGTTCTATTTGCCAGTTGCTATTCTGATAGCCCAAGGGTATCCTGCACCCATAGAGGAAACTTTCCTGAATTTGATCTGGTTCGTGATTCCGCTCCTTCTGATGTTTTTGCTACCAGTGTTTCTTTTCGGCAATGTCTGGCGCAGAATGAGGAAACAGAATCAGCCTGGAAGACTTCGACCTCTAGGAATTGCCCTAGGGATTCTGCTATTCTTAGTGATTAGAATACCAATCTTACTGATTGGTATTCTTGGACTTGATCCCGGATACGCATTAGTCACCATCAGCTTCTTCGTATCTTGGATGGCACTTACAGGCAGGTTAGATAGAACCCTCGGAATGAGAGAGTTCTAGGAATAGACAATTGGGTTCCGCATCCATCCCCCTTTTATTGGTCGGGCTGAATGCTCCGAAAAGACAGCTATTCATGTTATGGTGAAGCAAGTGAGAATTGGCTATGCCTGTATCAACATGTCTGTTGGATGTTCTAGCGCAAGGACCTTTAGGCTTAAGTCATATACAGAACCTCGCCTCATTGCGACAATTCAGGAAAATCTGCAATGCCTCAGGAGAATCATTAGATTCAATATAGAGAATAATATCCTGTTCTATAGAATAACCTCTGATCTCATCCCGTTTGCAAGTCATCCCACTATGAAGGTTGATTGGAAATCTAGGTTCTCGGATGAACTCTCAGAGATTGGAGAACTAGCTGTTTCAGCTGGTATGAGATTGTCCATGCATCCTGGTCAATACACCGTCTTGAATTCCAGAAGCAATTCGGTTTATAGGAATGCATTGGCAGATCTTCAATATCATTGTGATATACTTGACCTGATGAATCTGGGGCTGGATGCGAAAGTTCAGATTCACGTTGGAGGAGTCTATGGAGATAAGGAAACATCACTGCAACGATTTGCTGAGCGGCATGACCTTCTGGAGAATACAATATCACGCAGGTTGGTTGTGGAGAATGACGACCGAAGTTACACGCATCAAGACTGTATGTATCTTAACAGCCTGACAGGAATTTCTGTGGTGTTTGATAATTTGCACCACAATGTCCTCAACACTGGTGAATCCATGGGCGATAGCTTGAAGCGCAGTGCCGCTACTTGGAAGAAACACGACGGGCCGCTTATTGTTCATTACAGTTCACAGAGCCCCACTGGTCGTCCTGGAAAACATGCAGCTACACTGGACGCTAATGATTTCACAGACTTCCTTCAGCATACAAAGGATATCAAATATGACCTAATGCTAGAGATAAAGGACAAGGACATTTCTGCCCTCAAAGCCCTAAGAATACTCGACGGAGCCCACGGCTAGTGATGGTGAGCATGACCTCCGGTGATAGGGGCAAGATTGCCTATGGCATTTCTTACCACCTCTGAAAGCGCGGGATGAATATACATTGCCCTCCTAGATGGAATGAATGACCCACTGTCCGTATTCATCAGAGTGATGACTTCTTGTAAGAGCATTGGAGCATAGGGCCCCACAACTGTTCCACCCAAGATGCGACGAGTTTTGGCATCAGCTATGACCCTCGCAAATCCCTCAGGTTCTCCCATGGCAAAGCCCTTCGCCACACTGTCATACCCTGCCTGTCCAACAAGAAGCGGCTGACCAGAGGCTTTTGCTTGTCTTAGATTCATCCCAACAGTTGCGATGGGTGGATACGAAAAGACTGCCCACGGCACTGCACTGTAGTCCATAGAGATGAACTCCTCAGGTCCAGCCCCTTCAAGAGACCTGGACCAGTTATACCAGACAATGCCAGATTCCTCATTAGCCACATGGCGAAACATGTACTTCCCAATAGCATCACCAAAGGCCCAAATTCGCTTCTTTGTGGTCCTGAAATATTCATCAACGAGAACGAATCCTTTGTCATCCGTCTTAACGCCAGTTTTCTCTGGCTTGAACAAGTCTGCATTGGATTGTCGACCCACAGCTACCAGAAGGGTGTCAGCACTGAAGGTCTTCTCTGTTCCGAATTCTCGGTCTCTAGCAACAACAGTCTTTATTCCATCCGAATCCATCACCCTGATCGCTTCGTGGTTGGTCAGTATTCTCATACGCTTTGATAGCTCACGCTTCAAAAGCTCTGAAACGTCATGGTCCTCATTCTTGACGAGATAGGGATTTCTTCCGATAATAGTCACATCTGTACCAACTGCGGAGAAGAAGTGTCCAAACTCTGCCGCTATGTATCCGCCACCAAGAATAATCATTGACTTTGGTTGTTCTGTCAGTTGAAGTGCTTCCTTGTTCGTCATGAAGTCGACTTTGCCGAGGCCTTCTATCTGTGGGATAGCCGGCCTAGTGCCAGCTGCAATGAAGATATGCTCTCCCCTAATCTTCTCGTCATCAACCTTCATAGTGTATTCAGCAATGAACTCGCCATTCGTATGATACCAATCATAATCCTTCGCGGCATTGATGGAGCTTCCAATATTCTCTGCATCGGTTCCCACATGAGTACGCATCCGCTCCATGAGGGCTGGAAAATCCACTGACTCAATAGTTGCCTTCACATTGAGCTTCTCTGCTAATTGCGTCTGCACAATCATGTCGGCGACATATGTCAGTATTTTAGTCGGGATACAGCCCCTATTCAGACAAGTCCCACCCATCGGTCCGTTCTCGACGATTGCCACCTTCAATCCACTGCTGTATGCAGGCGACGCAAGATTCAGTCCGGAACCTGAACCAATCACTATCAAATCATAATCCTTCATGACAAAAATCCACCAGAAATATATTAACAATTGTTTATTTCTTAATAAGCCTGTTGCTATGGGATGGGCTCCGCAAGAATTGACGACAACTGAAGGCGCCAGACTTTAATAGGTTGAATAGTCATGAATCTGCAGGAACGGGAGTTGATTAGCTTGCTGAGCAAATTGCGCATATCTGCAATTCTTCTCTTTGTGTCACTTCTCATGAGTATCGCATTCGTGCCAAGTGTATTAGCGCTTGCCGAAGGAGAGAATTCTGGACCCTTTGTAGACCAGCTGGTGTACAAAATCTTATCATCCCAGGACGAAGAAATATTGGCTCTCCAGAACGACGAGATAGATGTGATAGGATCACAGATCGACCCAATATATCTTGACATGCTTGACGAAGACCCTCATATCAGTACAGTTGGGGTTGTAGGAAATGGATATGGCCAGCTTGTGATCAATACTGCCAAGTATCCTCTCAATATCACTCCATTCAGGAGAGCCTTGGCGTTTGCCTTGGATAAGAATTCAATTAGAGATTATGCATGGGCAGGGGAAGCTTATGCTATTGATTCTCCAGTTCCAGCAGCCAATCCATTCTCAATCGAAGGCTCATTGCCTTACAATTACTACTCAAATCAATCCAACATAGGAAATCAACTTCTTGATGATGCCGGCTTTTTGGACCATGATGCTGATGGTTTCAGAGAAGCCCCTGATGGGTCGGACTTTGACATTCTGATAGAAGTCCCTGTATCCTCTCTCAGAGATGTGTCGGTCGGTAATAGAATAGCCGCCGCGCTAGGGTCTCTGCACATAGATGCTCAATCTCAACCAACAGATTACTTCCAATATGTGACGAGGGTCAACTTCCATCAAGACTTCGACATGGTCATCATAGATAGGTTATTCTCTGATTTTGGTGTGCAATGGCTTGAAACATCGTTTGGCTCTACCTATGCGACGGTTGATTTCTACAACCCATCCAATTTCCGCAACACCACATTCGACTCATGGCTCCCACAGCTTTTAAGCAGCACATCATATGCGGATGTACAAGGCGCAGCTGAGGAATTGCAGAAGATTCTGATCTACGAGTGTCCTGTGATTATCCTTTATGAGAGAATAGACTATGCTGCATATCGAACCGATGTCTTTGAGAACCATATTGCAGATGCTATAGAGAATGTGCATGGATTCTGGACCAACCTAAAGGTGAGAAAGAAAGAAGCAGCAGGCGGTCCGTTTGGTGGGATTTACAGATCAAGCATCACTCAGGATGTTGATTCATTCAATTTCATGGTCAGTACAAATTGGGATACTGCTCGAGTATTGAGCAATACTGAGCTAAGTCTGATGAAAAGGGCTGCAAATGGCGCATTAACTCCTTGGCTGATGGAGTCAGTAATTGTTGAAACCAATGCGGATAATTCTTCAGTTCCAGCTGGATACACAAGATTCACCTTTGATATATTGCAGAATGCCACATGGAGTGATGGCCACCCAGTCGATTCATTAGATGTGGCCTTCTCATTCAACTACTACCTTGACACTCTAGCATATGGAAACCCTGTTGGTGCTAACTTAGTCGATCTTGCCGCCGCCTATAGCACTGCGCCCTATCAGGTTGTCATAGAATTTAGTACTGAGTCATATTGGCACTTGGAAAACATTGCAACATTAAACATCATTCCACAACATGTTTTCGAAGCAATTGGAGTTTCTGGCTGGAGCACGTGGAATCCGATACTTGGTAGTGACCCATTCATTACTGCATCACCTTTCAGAATCACGGGGTATGTTTCTGGTGATTATATCGAACTCACCTATTCAGATGGCTTCTTCTTTGCTCCATCTCATGATGTGACTAGTCCAGCTGTCATTGGACCGCCCTTGGTTGCGTTTCCGGAATCATCCACCGGGGAGATTATCTCTTGGAATCTTGCAGATGATCACCCGGACTCCTATGAGATCTATAAGGATGGCGGAATCATAGAAAGTGGCACCTGGAATGTGACTCCAACAAACGTCACAATCTCACTTGATGGACTGACGGTAGGCGTGTATGATTTCACTTTAATGGCATACGATACTAGTGGAAACTCCGGCAGCTGGTCAGTGATGGTACTGGTTTTAGACATCATCTCGCCTGTGATTAGTCATCCATCTGATATCGAATTCGTAAATGGTACAACTGGGAACATAATCAGCTGGAATGCAACAGATGCCAATCCCCTTTCGTATGTTATCCTAGTCGATGAAACTGAAGTTGCAGGTGGATATTGGAACTCCTCTTCAGATATATTCATCCTGAATTGTGATGATCTTAGTGCAGGACATTACAATGTCACTATCTTTGTATTTGACCTGGGTTTCAACATGGCTAGAGATACTGTCTGGGTGACTGTCCGCGAACCTTCAATAATTCAATTCCTCATGGACAACGTTCTGATTGTTTCAGCTATAGGTGCCATAATAATAGTCGCAGTTGTTGCAGTAATCCGTCGACGTTGATTGAGAAGCATCTTCGCGAGAGGAATGATGAATACCTACGATAATTCAAGTCCTTCATGCCCACCTGTGTGCTAATCGGAGATAATTGATAGTTGAATCCTGATACTTCGCCAAGCTTAAGTGCGAATCGAGAATCATTCTTGAGAAGAGGCTGGCAAATTGAGAATGCTCCAGATACATAGTGACGGATTCTCCTATGAGGCCAAACGCAAGGCACTCAAGAACGCTGAGGCTGTGAAATCGAAGTCGTACTCAACCGAAGACTCATGCCTAGTGAACTTCATCGCAGCTGAAAAGAGTGACGAAAAGGACATTATATCAGCGTCAAAACTGACAGCCGACATGATAGCTAAGGCTGCGGATGAGGTCAAGGAGAAGAACATCGTTGTGTATCCATGGGTTCACCTTAGTGAGGACCCATCTCCTCCAGGCACAGCTCTGAAGCTTCTCAAGAACGTCGCAAAAGATCTTGAATCAAGAGGGTTCAAGGTAGTGCGTGTTCCATTTGGCTGGTATAAGTCGTTTGACCTCCACTGCAAAGGACATCCTCTCGCAGAACGATCCAAGGTGCTTGACATCTCAGTCGAAACGGGAGAGGTTAGATCCAGAGATGCCACTTTGGGAGAAGACCTCACAGCAATTTCTGCAGAAGAGAAGGCTACTTCAAAATTCTATATCATGGAACCGGATGGGAAGCTCACTGACTATGACAAATTCAATTACAAGAATCACAAAGAGCTTAAGATTTACGTTAATTATGAAACTGCGAAGGATAGGACCGCATCAGAGCCGCCTCCGCATATCGAGATGATGCAGAAGCTTGAACTTGTGGACTATGAGCCCGGTTCAGATCCGGGCAACTTCAGATGGCCTCCACGCGGACTCACATTGAAGAAGGCAGTTGAGGAACGAGTTGTAGCAGAGATGCTGGACTATGGTGCACATATTGTACAGACCCCAGTGATATATGACTACGAACATCCTTCGCTCAAGTCGTACCTCCAGCGATTTCCATCACGCCAATATGTTATCAGATCAGGAGACCGTGATTACTTCGCTAGGTTTTCCGCATGCTTTGGCCAATTCCTCCTGATACAGCAGGCAGTGGTGTCATACAAGCAGCTTCCGCTGAAGCTCTTTGAGATGGCTCAGTCTTTCAGACGTGAACAGAGCGGCGAGCTTGCAGGAATGCGCCGTCCGAGGGTATTCACCATGGCTGATATTCATGAGTTTGTGGCTGATGTTGAAGGCGCTATGGATGCTGTGAAGAGGCAGCTTGTGTTTGTAGAGAAGCTTCAGAAAGAGCTTGAGGTTGATTACGAGGTTTCATTCAGAGTTCTGAAGTCCTTCTTTGAAGAGAATAGAGATTTCATGAATGGGGTGGCTAGAACTATCGGAAAGCCAATGATGATTGAGGTCTTCGATGAGCAGTATGCCTACTTTATCTTCAAGGGTGAATGGAACGTCGTTGATGCACAGGAGAAAGCAGGATGCCTGGGTACTATTCAGATCGATGTGGAGAATGCAGAACGCTTTGACATAAAGTACATTGGGGAGGATGGCAAGGAGCACCGTCCTCTAATCCTCCATACTTCGCCGTCTGGTTCAATGGAGCGCATATTGTATGGCGTACTCGAACAAGCTCACAAGGATAAGAGTCGCGGGAAGAAGCCAAAGATTCCGCTCTGGATGACTCCATCTCAGGTTCGCTTGCTGCCCGTAGATGAGAACATGATTGACTACTGCCTTGAATTGGGGAAGGAATTGGACAAGCATGGAGTGCGGTATGAAATAGATGATAGGTCACAGACTATTAGCAAAAGGGTGAGAGCTGCTGAGAAGCTGTGGATCCCATACATCTGTGTCGTTGGTGAGAAAGAACATGAATCAGGTGAGCTGTCTGTTAGGCGCCGCGAGGAGGGTGATCAGGTTTCAATGAGTATCAAGGATCTAGCTGAGCTCATTGCTGAAAAGACAAGCTTTGCTCCAAAACAACGACTCTTACTGCCTAATCTCGTTTCCAAACAACCTGTCTTCTCAAGAGAAGTATGAGTTTCCTTTATCAGCCAGGAAATTCAGCTACCTATGTCGAAAGTTAGCTAATTCCCTTTACATCTTTTTAATTAAAAAGGAGAAGGGGTTTATTAGAAAATAAATCGCAGTGTCACTCATAAAATGGAATTGAATTTCGATAATTAGAAGCAAAACCATTTATTACCTAGATAATACATAACAATCTTACCTAAACGCTTGAACCTACCTACATGCCACCACTCACACAGGTTAGGAATGGAGACTCGCAAGAGATCCGGGAGAAAGGGAGAGGTAATGAAGGAGTTGCGAAAAGGCTACTCCAATAGCCGAGCATCACGCACAGTCGATCGATACATGGTCGCCATCTGCGTCTTGTTCGTATTTGCGTTATGTAGTACTAGCTACAGTGCAGCCGCGCAAAACCCAAACCTCTTAGATCAAATGGAGCAACACTTCAATGAGCTTACAGACAAAGCTAACTCCTGGTCTGAAGTCTCTGAGTCAAATATTGACATATTAGCTCTGGATGCCTATGATATTGGACTATGGTCGGAAAGTGCTTCCCTGGAGCTCGAACCAGAACAAGGTTACATAGAGATTGAGGAGCAGTACCTCCCTGATGTAATTCCACTCTGCATTACTCAAGAAGATCTTGATAAGTGGGGTGTCTATGTCCACGTATATGGTGGATATGAACTTAAGGGAGCCTGGCTCAAACTCTATCAGAAGGATTATGATTGGCGACATGTCTGCGTTGACTTCCTAAAGGTTGACGGTGCTTGTTGCAGTGATTATTATTACAAGATTAACTTCACCCTACCAGGTGGTGTGGATCATCTTTGCTTCGATGCAAACAACTTCCCAGATGATTCGAACTGGTGGCCATTCGAGGTCGGAATTCCGGATGGCAATGCATTAGATAAGGAAATCAAGATTAAATTCTGCAGTCTGTGGAGCGGCTGCATCGAGCCGACCCAGGAGTTCACGATTTCCATAGCCCGCTAATAATTGTGGGCATCCGAGCTAATGTGTCGCCCTTTACAACGGGGCGACACTTCTACTTTTCACAAGGAAACTAACACCCACTGAAAATAACACTACGACATTGTTTTTATCTTGCCAACGACTATGTAAAGAATCATTACTAGAGGTGTACCCTTTGAAGGTCCTTGTTCTTGGTGCAGGTCTGATGGGAAGAGGCGCTGCTTATCATCTTGCACACACAGACAGAGTAGAGCAGTTCATAGTCGCTGACATTTATGAAAAAGCCGCTAATGGTCTAGCTAGGGAATTTGGCGAGAAAGCTGTTGCGGAGAGAGTCGATGCTAGAGATAAGGATCAGCTCATTTCCCTGTTTTCCCGAGTTGATTCAGTCATCAGCGCAATCTCGTATACTGTAAATGAGTTGCATACAGAAGTTGCTATCGAAGCAGGAGCAAACATGGTCGACCTCGGCGGAAATATCTTCGTCCACGAGAAGCAGTTTGCAATGCATGATAAAGCAAAGGATGCTGGCGTCACTGTGATTCCGGACATTGGACTAGCTCCTGGAATGACAAATGTCCTAGCGAGGGCTGGCATAGATCAACTCTCTAGGACCGATTCAGTGCAGTTGCGTGTGGGAGGCCTTCAGCAGGATCCACGGCCCCCATTGAACTACTCTCTGATCTTCTCTGTGGAGGGATTGATCAATGAGTATGTCGAGCCATGTCGCGTTCTTAGGGATGGAAAGATAGCTATGGAAGACCCACTTGTTGGATTCGAGGAGCTGGAATTTCCAGAGCCCTTTGGAAAGCTGGAGGCATTCAATACTAGTGGTGGCACGTCCACGTTGCCAATAACATACGAAGGTAAGATAGATAATCTGGATTATAAGACCATAAGGTATCCAGGTCATGGACACAAGATGTGGTGCATCTACAAGCTTGGACTCATGGATAATAATGAGATGGAATTTGACGGCACGAGGATAGCTCCACGTAGAGTGTTGGAGCGGCTTCTGGAGGAGAATCTGCCGCCTACTGGAAAGGATGTAACACTGGTTCGTTGCACAATTGAAGGCTGGAAAGGCACAGAGTCAAGGACAATCCAATATCAGCTAATTGACTACTTTGATGATGAAACCAAATTGACCTCAATGATGCGCACGACATCATTCCCTGCTGCTGCGGTGGCGGTGATGTGTGCAGATGGAACAATCACCGAAAAAGGAGTCCTAGCGCCTGAGGTGGCAATACCTCCGCAGGTCTTTATCGAAGAGATGCGCAACAGAGGCATTAACATCGAAGAGAGAGTCTTCTGAAGCAACACATGAGAGTCAGTTCAGGGAAATGTTATCAGGCACTCGGACACCCTAGTGGCTCGAGGAATCGTCTTGGGAAAGTATGAACAGATATATGAGAAGATACTTGATGCACGCGAGGTCCTGAAAGGAATCAAGCATGTCACCCGACTTGATCACTCTACCACCTTCAGCAGAATGACTGGCGGCAATGTGTACCTCAAACTTGAGAATCTCCAGAAAACTGGTTCCTTCAAGGTGAGGGGCGCTGCTTATGCAATGTCCCAGCTAAGTGATGATGAGAAGAAGTCTGGAGTCATTGCAGCGTCTGCTGGCAATCATGCTCAAGGAGTTGCCTACGCGGCAAAGCGACTTGGTCTGAAGTCAACTATTGTGATGCCACGCTTCTCACCAGTTGCGAAGATTCAAGCCACTCAGGGGTATGGCGCGAAGGTGGTTCTTCATGGAGATGTGTTTGATGATGCGCTAGCTCACGCCAAAGAGATTGCTGAAACGAGTGGTGCAACCTTCCTTCATCCATTCAATGATGAGAATGTGATAGCCGGCCAGGGAACGATAGGTCTTGAGATTCTTGAAGAACTTCCCGAAGTGGATGTAGTCGCCGTTCCGGTGGGAGGTGGAGGTCTCTCCACTGGGATTGCTATTGCAATAAAGGAGCAAAAGCCCGAAGTCGAGATCTATGGAGTTGAAGCGGACTCCGCAGCATCGATGAAGGCGTCTCTGGAAGCAGGCAGAGTCACAAAGGTCGAAGGCTTGGACACAGTGTGTGACGGGATTGCCGTGAAGATGCCGGGACGACTGACATTCAATATTGCAAAAGATCTTCTCTCCGATGTAGTCACTGCAAAAGAGCTAGAAGTCACGAGGACACTTTTCCTTTTGCTTGAACGCGCAAAGATCGTGGTGGAACCTGCTGGATGTGTCGGGCTAGCGGCGTTCCAACATGGACACATCGATATTCGGAAGAAGAATGCAGTTGCGGTATTATCGGGTGGCAATATCGATATGAGCTTCATGGCGAGAGTCGTAGAGAAGGAGCTATTCCGACTTGGACGCAACGTCAGGATAAAGGGAGTGATTCTCGACCGAGTTGGGAGTCTCAATCAAGTGCTAAGCATGGTTGCCGAGTCAGATGTCAGCGTTATTGAAATCGTCCAAGACAGATTCGACCCAGACATTGCACCGAACAAGAACGAATTGAAGATGGTCCTTGAGGTGCCAGATGAATCCGCAGTGAAGATTCTATTCAAGCTATTCAAGAGAGCAGGTCTGGAGTTTCAGATCTATGAGGACTAGACGAGTGGCATAGAATTGACAAGCATCCAAGCATAAAGTAGCGCATTAACAAAGATTGCAGGCCATGGGTTCTTGAATCTTGAAGATGTCAAGAGCAATATGAATGTAGCAGCAGTAGAGGCGATAACGAAGTAGAGAAGAAGAAGTCCTAGGACCACAGATGGCCCTGCCACTATTCCGAGAAAGGCACTGCCATAGACCATTGCAAGAGCAAAGGCTGCCAGCGGAACTAATCGCATGATAAAGGCTAGCCCCATTTCCTTGACTTGCTGCAGTGAACTAGCCCAAGACTTAGCGGGGAGGAGCAAGTCACACCATAGAGCATCTCCAATTGATAATGGCAATGCAAAGAACATCACAGTGAGGATATCCATCAACCTGCGTTCAATAGGGATGCGCAGGAGTGGAAGGATAGTCGTCGTTTCCGTCCAATCTCCCAATCTCATCCATGTTATCAGCCATAGGATGCAGATTAAGGCAGGCAAAATGGCACTGGCCGAGGCCTTTAGCAGGCTCGATGGATTCGCAGAATCAAATCCAAGTCGCTCCAACATATTCCATAGCTGCTGCCCTTTTAGAGTCAACATCAGAAACAGAACAAGAGCTATGGGCCATAATAGGAAGAATACCACAAGCCCGGTTGCATTATAGATATTAAGCCATAGAAAATCCGGATCACCTATTGCCTGAAACGAATAGCCAGTGATGGCATAGAGAGTCACCATCATAGCAGCCAGAGAAATGCTGATCAACGCCGCTTTCGGAGTTGGAACCCGTGCTGCTTCATATTGTATCGGTCGTGCGCTAATTCGTCTTGGAAGATGCTCAGAAACAATGATGAGCAAGGGAATGAGTGAAGCCAGCAATGAGAATGCTCCCACCACGTATGCGACGGCTCTGTCTCTGTAAACAAGATCATAGGTTTGGAAATGGGGCCGCCAAAACTTCAACGTGTAAACGAGTTGGCCTTCACCTTGCAACGCTTGTATCATCCAAGTCACTGATTCGATGACTATCAGCTGATCACTGATTTCAGTTATGTGATTTGAACCTCCGAGTATCAGTCTATAGGCGGTTCCCTGTGTTAGATTCCCATAAGTCACTCCGACTTCTGCTGATGAGTTGCCTGTTATGGATTGGAACTCTACTATGAGTTTTCCCGGAGGTATTAGCTCGTCAAACTGACCTGATGCGAGGAGTGTATTCGTTGGTATTGATACGACATCATCAATCCAGACAGGACCCACGGCCACCAGTGCGCGCGGTGGTGTTGGCTGATTGTACATTGCAAGACCCACATGCCACCCAAGTGAGTGTCCAATGACTCCATAGACCCCAGGAGCTGTGCCTGTGTAGTTTTGCCAGACATATAGCAGTGCTGCGTAACAGTCTTCAGCCAACCTATCATAATTATCCCATTCGAACAGCGCATCTGAATCTCCGTGCCCTGCCAAGTCAACCGAAACGACAGTGAAGTTGCGTCTCGCCAATTCTATGTTGAATGCATACATACTCTCTTTAGACCCACCAACACCATGAATTGTCAGAACCACGGGCATCAAATCAGTAAAGGTGGGTACCCTCGGTGTATACACCGTAAAATTGACAGAGCGTCCCGGCTCCACCTCAATTCCTGTCCTCTCCAGATCGATTGTTCCATGACCGCTTTCTGCGATCCAAGAGAGATAGAGTGAGGAAGCGATCAGGATTGTCAGAATGAAGAGCACGTAGTAATGTACTCGTCTGTCAATCGCCATTAGCCACCACTTCTCTTTCTCAAGCACTCGCATTCAGTATGATGCGATGCAATCTGCCGGTGAGATAAGCCTGACGGTTTCTGTTTCCGCTAGGCTAGTATTTCACACCAGTTTTCTTTGAGAGCTTGTCAAGCATCTCCTTGACCATTGCAGGAAGATCATAGTCCGGCTTCCAACCCCACTCTTCACGTGCAACGCTGTCATCCAATGACATTGGCCAGGAATCAGCAATCGCTTGGCGGAAGTCAGGCTCGTAATCTATCTCAAACTCAGGGATGTGATTCTTGATTTCTTCAGCTAGTTCAGCTGGGGTGAAGCTGAATGCAGTGACATTGAAGGTGCGGTGCTTCAGTTTCTCATTGTCTGCTTCCATGAGGTCGATGGT
>JBHLQS010000016.1:3210-28461 GCA_048883405.1 Candidatus Thorarchaeota archaeon | reverse complement strand
CGGGTAGCGCTTCGGAGCACCAAAATGATGACATATGATTTGATTATCGCAGGAACCGGCCCAGCTGGACTCATGACTGCAGATAGAGCTGCAGCCAAGGGTCTCAAAACTCTGGCTCTTGAGAAACGAAAAGAGGTCACTGCCTCTCTCATGGGAGAATTAGTGACCGACAATGCACTGAAGCTCCTTAGAGTAAAGCCCGGCTCCGAGTATATTGGTAACAAGTATACTCAAATCATCGGGGAAAGCCTAGACACAGGAGGCAAGATTGTTGTAGGGAAGGGACTCCTCGGCAACTCCTATCTTCTCGATGAAGACAAATGTCAACACCTCATGCGAGAACGAGCTGAGGCTGATGGCGCGGAGTTCAGATATAATGCTCGTGTGAAGTCTGTAGTAAAAGAGGGAAATCAAGTCGTCGGTGTGAAGTATAATGAGGCATTGGAAGAACGGGCTGGGCTCACTGTAGGTGCTGATGGTTCGTTTAGCAGGGTCTCTGAAACAGCAGGATTCACTCATCCCAAGTGGCTCCTCTCATATGGAATCCGATGGAAGCTCGAAGGCTGCAAAGGTGTTGATCCTGAGACTGCATACTTCTTCGTAGCTCGAGACGTCGGACTTGGCTATTTGTGGTTGTACCCAAGGAGTGAAACAGAGGTCAATCTAGGAATTGGTAGAGTACCATCCTCAAAGGAAAACTGGGAAAAGCTCCCCTCACTCTTGGATGTCTTGAAGAAATACAGAAAGCGCATTCCTGAGTTGCGTGACTCCAGGATAGCTGCGCAAAATGGGGGAGCCGTTCCATGCGCAGGCATTATCCCTAGATTCACTGATGCAGGAGTCGCTCTCTGCGGCAACTCAGCAGGACAGGTTTCTAGCATCGTCGGAGGTGGGGTCACAACCTGCTTCCATGCAGGCACACTTCTTGCGAAGCATGCCAAGAGAGTGGTCGACGAGAACGACTTCTCTAGGAAGAGTATTCACCAGTATGAGAAGGAGTACAGAAAATCAAAGCTAGCCCGGAACATCCAGAACACTGGTAGGGGCATGTGGGCTGTGAGCAAATTCGCCATGCACAACGATCCACTGGATGCCGCAGAGATAGTGCTGTCCCAGCTTGATGCGAAGACTCTCAATGCATTGATTCAGGGACATGCAGGGGTTTCTGACATTATGACGCTTCTATCAGACTTCCTACCAATGGTAATGAGGATTGGCAAGGGCTACTTGAAAAGCATCGCATTGAGTGGACTTTGAGAGAATTAGTAGAAAGTCGCATACTCTGAATGGACAATAAATGAGAGAGGGGGCGTTTGGAGAAGAGAACTTGTTGAAGCAGGGTCCGCCCCCCCGTACCCTGCTTCGTTTTCACTTGCAACATGCCCGTGGATAACCGTTCGCATCCACGCGGAGTTCCTGCATATTACCGCAATAATAGAGTGTCCGCGCACATTATAAGGCAATTGTGGTTGTAAACATTCATCAAGTAAGTATGTTATGAGTTTAAGCCTTGATTTGAAGATACTCAAAATTGGGTTGGTCAGGAATATGATTGATGATGAAACTCTGGTGGAAGCCTTGGAGATGCTTGGCCTCAATGTTGGCACTGCTGACGAGGAGTCGAGATCGATAGGGGTCCTTCGTGCAATCTTGAAGATTCGAGGAACCCCTCCTGCACCTCGCACATTCGCTGAAGTCTATGACTCTGTCCTGCAGGAAAATCCTGAGGGAAAGCTGTCGAAGGCTTGGGTACATAGAGTGTTGAAGCCCTTGGTTGAGAACCAACTTGTGCGGGTTGAGGGTCAGTCTCGTAAGAGATATGTCGTCGATGTTAACACAATAATGACTGGATTAGAACAGCTCAAGACTAGCAGAATAAACCAAATCGAGGAGGAGTTGGAATCACTGAAGGCGAACCAGGACCAGATCTCGAAGCTGGATTGCGGAGTATTGGCTCAGCGCCTGGTGAAATCCTTGACCGGCCAAGATGAAGCTCCAACAACTCGAATCGTTCGCGGAGTTGATGAACTAGACAGGGTCCTGAGGTACAACATAACCGATGTGGCAAGGAAAGGCGACGTGATACGAGCTACTGTGCTTTGGCTGACTCCTCTTCTAAAGGGAGGTGAAGACCGTATTATGAAGTTCATCGATGCAGCTCAGAGAGGAGCTGATGTCCGCTATCTTGTGACCCTTAATATTCTCTTAGCAGGTGAGTTGGTCGAACGAGATATGGACCCGCAAAGAATGGGCGGCATAGCTCAAGGTATAATCAAGATGCGAGAAGCTGGAATCAAGTTCGACGTACGTGTTTTCCCAGCAGGTAGAACGTATAGTCAGGTAAGTCTGAATGACCAGAGCACCGCATTGGTAATCACTGAGAACCCACTCACTGCAACATGGCTGACGAGAGAGTTCAATCCTGATTTGATTGATAATGCAATATCTTCTTTTGACGAGAATTGGGAAAATGCAAAGTCATTGTTCGAACTCACGATTGAGGATTTCGAGAATATGGGCACGAGCGACAGCCCCCTCGCAAAAATGCTGCTTGGTGGGGCAGACTTAAGTAAAGGGAGCAAGAAGAAGTAGACGCGGAGACGGGGGGCATTGACAGGCCGGACTGAAGAAACGGCACTGGAATTGGTTGGTTTCGACCCAGATGAGAGAAGAATGGTGGTCTTGAGAGCCTTGATGAAAGCCCAGAGGGGCTATGAAACCCTTGTTACTTTCGAAGACATCAAGGATGCGTTCATGATAGAGGAGGGAGAAAAGAGCGTTTCAGACCCCCTTCTGTATCGAAGCTTAACCTCATTGGAAAAGGATGGCTTCATCATTATTGACCGGACTGGCTACCGTCACAGGTACGGGACGAGCCATAAGGTGATGCGTGTTGGTCTGAAGAGAGCAAAGGAAAGCGCTGTGAAGGATCTAGAGAAAAAGGTGAATCAGCTCGAATCTGAAATCGAGGAGCTGACATATCTTGACTCAAGAACTCTGGTAAGCCAATTCGTGTCAAAAATGACAGGTCGGCACGCTAGGCCAAAGCCCATATTTGTGGAGGGCTTAGAGCCCTGTTTTGGCCTAATTGAGCGAGAGATATGTAAGCAGGCAAATCGTGGTGACATTATTCGATTTACAACTGACTGGATGAGGACAGAAAAGGATCATGAGGGGAGGATTGCTAGTATTTTCAACTGCCTAGGAAAGAGTGGCGCAGAAATTCGAGTATTGTGTCGCTCGGAGGACAAAGATGGTTTCACAGCCAATCTTGATGCAGTTATTCAAAAACTGGTGGATCAGGGTCACAATATTGACCTGAGGAGATGCATCAGACAAGATGCCACGTACCAGTTTGTATCAAAAAGCGGAGAGGGAATGGTGTTAATCGTGGCTGAGGAACCACTTGCTGGCACTTGGATTTCCAGAGAAGCAAATACATTGCTCATTGAGGCTGCGATTGAGAACTTCTCAGAGGATTATGCAAAAGCTGAGTTTCTGACGGAGTCGAGAAGCTAATGAGTGGAACAGGTGGCAAGGATATCTTTGAGAGAATTGGAGTGGATATGTCTTCGCGTGATATGCAGGTCCTTAGATTGCTGATTGGCATGGAGAAGAGCTCAGTTGGAGTCACTTTTGCTGAGCTTTTTGACCAGCTGAAGGAGAAGGGCATAAAGCTCTCAAAAGTCTGGATATACAAATGTCTGGGCCGTCTGGAAGATGAGGGGTTCATTAGCACTGAACGAATTGAAAGCCCACGTCGATATAAGACATCTGAAGGAACCATCGCTGAGGCTCTGAAGAGGAAGCTGTCATCACGTGTGAATGAATTGAAGTCCGACCAAGCCGAGGTAAAAGCGGACTTGAAGACAGTGAAAGACACAACAGTGAGAGACCTAACAATGATGGCATATGACACGATTGTGGGGAGTGTGCCTATCGACACGTCAACTGTAATAGAAGGAGTCGAAAATGTGAGAAGCACACTCATAAGGGAAATTTTCCAGAAAGCAAGGCCTGGCGACATAATAAGACAGATCTCGCCCATACAGGTTATGGACAGAGATAATGAGACCAGTGGAGTCACCGAAATGCAACTCTTGATGAAGGCGGCGGAAGGCATCAGACTCTGGAGCATTCTAGTACCTACAGAAGATGCATCACGTGACCCAAGTTTAATCTCCAGATACATTGGTGGATTGGGAAAGCTCCTGCAGGAGGTTATGAAAACTGGAAACATAGAGGTTAGAAGTCCTAGAACTCCTCTTAGGACCTATAGAATGGTTGCTCTGAACACTGACGTGATACTTCTCTATCTCACACACTCTCCTGCATCTGACATGGCGGCGCTTGTTCGTAGGGAAGACAATCCTGGTTTGGTCGATGATGCTTTGAACACATTCGATAAGATCTGGGAAGAGGGAGTGAATATTATGGAAACAGTAGCAAGGCTTGTAAAATCAAATGGCGGGGAGGATTCGGACTCATAGAACTTATGATGAAATGACCCAGTCCTGGCCCTTGGAGAGCGTCAAGAATATATCATCACAGACAGCTTGAAAGTCATCATACATCCCATATTCACCCCCAGCGGCATAGGGATGTCCACCTCCATTGAATAGCCCCGCAGCTACATTGCATAAGGCGGACTCATTGCCTCTTCTGAATCCGAGGAGCCCGCCTTGACTTACAGTTATCAGCAAGTCAGCCACCTTCAATCTCTGCCCTTCAACCTCGAGGTTCTTCTCATCGGCGAGATACGTCCCGAGATCAGTAGTAGTGACGCCTGTAGGTATCTCAACAACGCGAACGAGCCGGTCATGAATAAGCTGATCACAATGGCCAGCAAGTGACTTTTTCATCTTTTTGAGGCGCTCTTTCCGATATTCGCGAACCTGTTTCTCCATTGTCGCATCCTTGAATTTCTTCGTTTTTTCGTTCCATATTCCAGCTATACCATTCTCGGCTAGACCAGTGACTATCGGTAGAACTGCAGCACTCATGTCATCTTTCTTGTTAATCGCGGCAAATCGACTGACTGACACCAAGTCTGCAAGAGCAACAGCTGCCTCCATCTCCCTCAGATTGAAATCAGTGTCATGTGCGATGCGAGCGAGTTCAGCACAGATCTCATCCCTTGGCATAAGGCTCTTGTGGGCGATCTCAGCTGCGCAATAGTCGGGATTCACTCTGAGGACAGGCTTGTTCTCTAGAGAGAGAACAGCGTCAATTGCTTGCTTGCTCCATGAGTGATGGTCAAGCCAAACGACTCTGCATCCCTGTGCGACTGCCCTGGACAGACCATCCATGGCGAAATTCATCGAGTTCTCATCAATACCAAGATCAGTGATTACTATGAGCGTATGTCTTCGCCTGGCGACTTTCGAGAAGGCTTGGTCGAAGTATCCATAGTCAGTCAGTATCAAGTCGAACTTAAGACCCTTTGACTTCGCATAGCGCCATACTATCGCCGCTGCATTCAGACCATCGACGTCTTTGTCATGAGAGATTGATAGCAGTCCGGTGAGTCTACTCTTTGCATCAGGGGTCTTGCTCATAGTGCATTCAAAAGGAAAATTGAAGCAGCCCTTTTCTTTCTTTCTTTAATGTACAATTGCTCATACTATGAAAGGCGGAAGTGTTTTCTATCACCACTAACGCCTACTCCGATGGCACAAGATGGATGACGAAACCTCTGCTCGATTGATGAGCGGCAATGAGGCATTGGCGAGAGGTGCGCTTGAAGCGGGAGTGGGCTTCTGTACATCCTACCCAGGAACACCTGCAACACAGATAACAGAATACATTATGAGAAAAGCAGAGAGTATTGGAATCCATGCAGAATGGAGTGTCAATGAGAAAGTCGCGCTTGAAACGGCTGCGGCGGCGAGTTGGGCAGGCCTACCTGCGCTCTGCTCAATGAAGTCTCTGGGTCTTAATGTCGCTTCCGATTCTCTTCTGACTATGAATCTATCAGAATGCGGAGACGGGGGACTTGTCCTCATTGTTGGAGATGATCCCAGAGGTCACTCCACTAGTACTGAGCAAGATTCCCGATTCTATGCAAAAGCAGCACTCCTACCCATGCTGGAGCCCTCGGGATATCAAGAAGCAAAGGATGTGGTATCTTATGCCTTTGACCTCTCAAGAAAATACAAGGTACCAGTCATCATTCGAAGCACAACTCGACTCGGTCACTCTCGCGGACTGGTCACTCCCTGCCCAATTGATAGTCATGAGTATCCCAAGCCCCTAAAGATGAAAGAGAAACTCTACAATGTCCCGAATCCTCATCTAGCAAAACGCGAACTTCAGAACAAGATTCGGAGGATCTCAGATGAATTTGACACTAGCCCATTCAACAAGCTGCGCGTGAAGAAGAATGCAGACCTTCTTGCGATTGCATCTGGAATATGCCAAAGGTATGCAGAAGAAGCGATAGAATCGGCAGGTACAGAGAGCAGTGGAACTCTAGGACTTGTCACAACGCATCCTCTGCCAAGGAAGTTGATATACAAAGCAATCAAGAAGGCACCGGATGTACTCTTCCTGGAAGAATCAGATTCATTTGTGGAAGATGCAGTGCGTGCATTGTCAACTGAGTTGCCTTCTGTCAACTGCAAATTCCATGGCAAACGGAATGGTGCGGCACCGGCATATGGAGAAATGAATACCGATCTGGCAATCGAAGCAGTGCGGAAAGCGCTAGGTCTCAGATTGAAGAAGCCTGACAAAAGGGAGATGAGCCTTAGGGAATCCGCGCGTTCGCTCCTGATTGGACGAGCCTTGACGTTCTGTGCTGGATGTACTCATAGGAATGTGTATTGGGCTGTTCGCAAAGTGAGACAGAGGTTGGGCGGAAAGCTCTCAGTGATGGGGGATATTGGTTGCTACTCTCTCGGAGTCTTCTATGATGAGGCTATAGGCACGCTTTTTTCAATGGGATCAGGAATCGGGATTGCTAGCGGACTAGGTCAGCTTCATGAGCTTGGCCTCGAATCTAGGGTAGCAGCAGTTGCAGGAGACTCAACTTTTCTGCATGCCTGCATACCTGCTCTGATTAATGCAAGGCACAAGAATGCGAATCTCACATTCATGATTCTAGACAATTCCACCACAGCCATGACCGGGTTCCAGAAGCATGCAGGTGAGGAGGACCAACCTGATGGACGGAGGATGGTGAGTATTGAGAAGATAGTCCAAGCTATCGAACCAGACTTCTATGCTGTCGGCGATGCCACGGATCTGTCCAACACCGTAGACCTCATTCATGACTCAATCCGCAAAGACGGCCTCAATGTTCTACTGTTCAAGAGTATCTGTAGACTCGAGGAACAGAGAAGGGGAGAAACCTATGCTGATAATGAACGAATACACATTGACTCAGACTCATGCCATGGCGAGAGCTGCAAGATTTGCGCTGCTCAGTTTGGATGTGTTGCTCTTGGATGGAATGACGAATCAGCTAGACCAATCATCTATGACCACATCTGCGTGAGATGCGGAGCCTGTGTCTTGGTATGCCCACATGGCGCGATTAAGCAGGGATGACCAATGAATGATAACTACAACATTCTAATTGCTGGTGTGGGAGGCCAGGGCAATCTCGTCTGTGGTAGAATTCTGTCTGAGGCTGCACTTCAGAATGGGCTTCGTCCGGTGGTAGGAGAGACCTTTGGCGCTTCAAGGAGAGGTGGCACAGTCCTTACCCATCTTCGGATCAGTAAACAGGACAGAGGACCTCTGATACCCAAAGGAAAGGCTGACCTCCTATTGGGAATGGAACCGCTTGAAACCTTGAGAGCAGCCATCGAGTATGCGAGTCAACAGACTGTTGTGGTCGTCAGTACCGCGATAGTCGAGACGCCAAGCTCCATCTCGGAATCTGAGAAATATCCATCAACAGACAGGATCATCGAATCACTCCGGTCTCTTTGCGGAGAGGTCATAGCACTTGATCCTGCAGAGTCCTTAGAGAAATCAGGAGGCCTGCGGTTTCTTAACTCCTACATGCTTGGTGCTGTATCTTCTTTGCAGGGAATTCCAATGGGCAAGGATGAAATTCGGAAAGCAGTAGGGACTACTCTTCGTGATCCAGAGATGAATCTAGCAGCGTATGATGCAGGCGTTGCCGACAGACGAGGCAAATTCTAAGGACGCTGCAAGATGTGAAAACACATAATGCAAGAGCAGAAACTGGTTAGAGAATCTACCAAATCCGGATAATCTGAATGAAGACTATGTTCTAGAATTTCTAGAGAAAGAGAGAGCCCTTGAATCTAAATCACTCAGCTGAATTGACAAAGGTTGATATTCACTCAGAGGTATGTTAACCTAGGATAGAGGGTGACGAGAATAGGAGCTGCATTGGATAGTCTGTCAATCTTACTGCTAATTGCGCTTGCCACCACTGCGGCTATAATGGCAATAGCTGTCTGGAGAGGGGTGCTATCTGGCCATCTCAGAAAAAGTATGAGCTGGCGGAAACCCCTCTTTCTACCAAGCATTGTGTTTACTATCACATTATTCGTAGCTATGATCTATGCGCCATATCCAATGAAAGCGTATCATGGACCGAATCAGATCAACGACCATGGGCCATACGAAGGCGCATTCAGAGTATACGAAGCAGGTGCCTATGATGCAGATATCCTAATACGAATAATCGATTCTTTGGCATCAAATGAAAGGCTGGAGGTCAATGTTACTTTTTCCCAAGATGGAAACATCATCCAATTGGTGGTCATTGACGCAATTGCGGAAGACTTTGATTACTACGGAGGGCTGACACGTAGTACAAATCTACCGGAGGGAGTCTATGACGTAACTGTTAATGGGACTCGCTATATTGACAACAATCCAGAGCAAATTCAGTTCCTAGACTTTACCCTGAATCAACTTGTCACCTCAGAGTTCAGTTCTGAACTCACTCAGTGGAGTGCATTATGTTCTTTCATCGGATTCGGAAGTCTATTTCTTTTACTAGGAGGAATATGTTATGATAGAGGAGACCCAAGAAAAGAGCGAAGATGGGAGAACAAGCAGGAAGGAGATTTCCCGAAAGCTTCACACGCGTTGATGATAGAGGATTAGCGATGTGAGATTTCTGCTATCACCTGTTTTGCAAACTTCTCACTCATCTCTTTTTCATGTCCATAGGAAAATCATACTTGAAAGGGTGTGAAATCCATTCTGACCAGATGTTCATATTATGCTGCAACCTCATCAATTGACCCTGATCAGGCTCGGGGTAGAGATGTTTGTTTCTCCAGATCCTGTTTCACCGCTATTCCCTACTCAGATGCTCGCTTCTTAATGAAACTTGGAATCTCATCTTCATCATCAGTGATGCAGTAATGCCCGAGGAAGGTCTTGGTGATGTCATCGTAGTCCCGATCCAGATGGTAACTTCCACAAGAAATGCCTCTAGTGTTGCCGATCTCCTCAAACTACAGCGCTGAAGCTATCTGTTTTTCTTTGCCTCAGTGGCCTTCTTTGCATCGCGCCACATCTGTTCAGCTAGGACAGTGAACATATCTGCTACGCCATCACCAGTCTTTGCAGAAGACTCCATGTAGAGAAAACCTTGGTCCTCAGCCCAGCGTTTGGCTTCAGCCGATGGAACTGCTCTGTCTGGAAGGTCGGTCTTGTTGCCAACAACAACAATCGGCACGCGTAGGCCAATTGACTCGTCCGCCTCCTTGACCCACTTGGAGAGCTCAGTGAATGAACGTCTTCTGGTCACGTCATAGACGAGTATGATTCCTGCTGCACCACTGTAGTACATCTTCCGCACAGCCTTGAATCTAGCCTGCCCAGCAACGTCCCAACATTGAAGTTTGATTCCCACAGCATACTCCGGCTCTGGGGGCGAAATGTGAGTGAGCTTGACGGCAAACTGAGATCCAATCGTCGTCTTGTAGTCTCGCTCGAAAACACCAGTTACGTAGCGATTCACAAGGGTTGTCTTTCCAACCGCACCTTCACCAGTCACCATTACCTTGAAAAGATACGTGTAGCTGTCGCTAGGCGCACCTGGGCGGGGTGGTTTGGGAGTTCGTGCACGCATCTCAGTTACCAGAGCGCTTTCATCCGCGATTTCTTCAACAACTACTTGTGCAGGGGCAGGCGCGGGAGGAGCAGCCTCTTCCATCACTGCCGAAACTTCTTCAACCTCAGAAATGACTGTACCGGACTCCTCTGCTCCAAACAGCTTGTCGAGCAACTCTTCAGCCTCTCTCAAGGACTCATCAGAACCCTCAGATGCAGTCATCTTGAGAATCTCTGCTGCTTTAGCTTTCTCGACTTCAGCAAAGCCAGTGCCATCGGCAGGTGCATAGTCTGTCAAATCTTCAATGATGGCTGCCGAAGGTTCGGGCAATGATACAGATGGCATGGCGGCAGGCGCAGCTACAGCAGCGCCTTTCTCCACAAGGATTGCGGTCTCAGGTGTTGTGATCTGTTTCACTTGGCCTGAAGCATCTGTCCACATCAACACTATCGGACGAATGATGACAGTTCCTTCAGTGGTAGGTACAAGGTCCAATTGAATCGTCTTGGTTTCACCAGGATTCAAATCGAATTTGAGCTGATTATTGGAGACCTGGAGATTGTCCTTGGGGAACCAGTATACCTTGCCAGTGACTCCAGTGATTGGCTGACTTGTGATATTCGCAACAGTCACTTTGCCAATGAGATTAGTGCCGGTCTTTGCTTGCGTATCAATCTCGAATTTGGGAATTAGCTGATAGAGGCCCTGGAGAACCCTCAATGGACCGTTCGATATACCAACTAGGACTTCTTTTCGGTCATCTCCTCCTGCGTCTCCAACACTGATTGAGAGGATCTTCTCGCCAATGTTCACGCTTGCCAGTTCCTGAAGCTCGGCCATATGCAGATTGTAGAATTTGACCTTGTAATCAGAAGTAGCAACTATCATCTCATCCATGTGATCTGCATTGATCTCTTCCATCACAACGGAGAGTGCATTCACTCCCTCAAGCTTGGTGAAGAGGTCCAGCTTGCTCTCCTCGTTTCGATAGACTCTGACAGTTCCATCTCGAGTGACAACGCCCAGCTCCATCTTCCTGTCACCCAAGATATCTCCGGCCTTGACTGATATGATTGGGCTCGGGAGCTGGAGCACTTCAATCTCTTCAATGGTATGGTCTCTCACCTTGAATACTCTGAGCGAACCATCAATATTGCCTGTGACAAACTCGTCGATTTCATCACCAATCACATCACAGACTCCTATCGAGATTGGCATGTTCTCAAGCTGATGCTTGGCATATTCAGTAATCTTGTCATCAGCATCCATCTGGAACACTCGCAGAGAAGAGTCACTCCCTGCAACAATTATCTCGTTCTTCTCATCCCCTGTGACATCAGTCACCATGACAGTTGTGATAAACCTGTCAACCGGATATTCTGCTAGAAGTTGAAACTGTCCACTTGGTGCGAATCTATAGACTTGAAGAGTGCCGGACTCACCTGGAATCTCTCCTGGATCGAGACTGCGTCCTACAACAATCTCCATTCGACCATCATTATTCGCATCTGCAATTTTTAGTGACAGAATACTACCTTCTAGATCCTTTTGAGCGAGGAACCTAATCTCAGCCGTACTTCCATCATATAACCTAAGGACACCATCCCGGTCTCCTGTACAGAGTTCCGAGGTTCCAGATCCAGAGACATCTCCCATGTCTATTGCGGTGGTGCTTTTATCGTCCTCGATTTCGAAGAGAATTCTGGGCGTGGTCAATTTGAGATACCATCCGGTGCGAAAACAACACCATTCAGACTTTCAACTGCATGTCTAGTGGGTTGTTCTAATATTCCTTTGAGTGCGAACGGCCTTTTTGTACTTTGTTGGGTCAGTCTCAAGTACCATATATGGAATGCACAAAATAGCACATTATTTAACACGAAGCCGTCGTGATGTAGCTTGGTGACACCTTGCCTACACTCTCGGTTCGGAACATTGTGATGGCCTATCCAAATGGAGAGGGCGGAGTAACCAGAGTTCTCGATAGAATTTCATTTGACGTAAAAGATGGGGAATTTCTGAGCGTCCTCGGCCCTTCAGGATGCGGCAAGACAACACTCCTGAAAATCATTGCAGGCCTCCTGGAACCTGATGAGGGAGAGATCGCGATAGATGGGGTTCCAGTCGGCCCTGGTCATAATCGTGTAGGTTTCATTTTTCAACAAGAGTCACTTTTTCCTTGGAGAAATGTCCGCCAAAACATAGAATATGGTCTAGAGATTGCTGGCTCCGAAATCTCAGACAGACGGGCGTTGTCTGATGAGATAATTCGGATTGTAGGAATGGAAGGACTGGAAGACAACCTTCCCCGCGAGATATCGGGAGGACAAGCTCGACGTACGGAAATGGCACGGAGTCTGATTATCAAACCTGATATTCTTGTCGCTGATGAAGCACTATCAAATCTAGATGCGCAGACAAGGAATCACCTTCAAGCGGAATTTCTACGGATTACAGAGGAAACTGGATCAACTGTTCTATTTGTGTCACACAATGTTGATGAAGCTGTCTTCATGTCTGATAGGATTTTGGTGATGAGCAATATACCCTCGAGTATAATCGCACAATATGTTGTCGACCTTCCAAAACCACGTAATAGAACGTCTCCTGAGAGCCTTGACTATCGAGCTAGAATATTGGAAGTCCTGAGAGTGGAACAGGAAAAGGCCATGAGCCGCCAGTCTAAACAGAAACCCCCTGTCGCCATCTGAGCAGCCTCTTTTCAATCATTAACAGAAGGAAACTGACTGCAAATCCAATTACGCCAATAACTAACATGCTGCAGATTACAGCTCCGGTCCATCCAACCTGCTGCATAGTCCAAATCAGATAGCCTAATCCCTTGTTGCTACCGATCATCTCTGCAGCTACTAGACACATCCATCCGATTCCAAAACCGATTCGCATTCCTGCAAACACCTCAGGCGCAGCCGACGGAATAACAACCGAGCTAAGTATCTTTGATTCTGATGCCCCGAAAGTCTTAGCAACATCAACATGAACAGGCTCCGTACGTTTAACTCCGGTAGTAGTATTGATGAGAATTGGGAAGAAGGCGCCCACCCAGATTATGAAGATCTGTGAATACAAAAGACTAGCAAAGATAAGGAGTGATAGTGGAATCCACGCAATTGGTGGAATTGGTCGCATCGCTTCGATGACTGGTCCGAGGATGGAATCCACTACCTTATACCTGCCAATTGCAATCCCAAGGGGTATTGCTGTAATTGCAGCCACACAGAAGCCCATAGTCACAATGAACACGCTTTGCGCAACATGGTCTATGAGAAGAAAACCGCTGCTGTCACCTTCAGTTGACAGTCTGATAAAAGCATCAACAACCTCCAAGATGGTGCTTCTCGAAACGAATGCAATGATGACCCAGAGGAGAATAAGGATTATTCCTGCTAGCAACCATCTCACAAACGGGGATTCAACAAGCTTTGTGGAACTAGTCTGGTGATTCTGTGCCAGATTCGAATCTTCTGTGGTCCTTGCAGCTGATGTCATCTTCTAAATGACTCAGCTGCTTGACTTTCTTTTGATTCTACCGTTTTTTGGCCATTACGTGTTGGCGACGAATGTAGTATTGATGAAGCCATCTAGAAAGCCGCTGATGTCGGATGGAACCCTATCCGGAAGCAGCTGATCCTGGTTTATCAGATAATCCAGATACGTCTGGATTCCTGTTCGATTGACATTGTAGTCATAGATGATGCGGTTGAACGCGGTTTCTACTGCAGACACAGCATCCTCCATCTCCAACCATGTAGCCGCAATTGAGATAGCTTCTACGGGATTTTCTACTATCCATTCCTCTGCACGAACATGGATGTCAACGATTGTCTGTACAATATCAGGATTGGCATCAAGAAAGGAATTAGATGAAGCCAGCACACAGCATGGATGACGAGGCCAGATATCTCCGGACAGGATAAGTGGAACTGCTAGATTATCGTACTCTGCCCTAGCATTAAATGGCTCCCAAGCAACAAAAGCCGGTTTAGTTTCAGAAAGGGCGTCCGCCATATTTGCGGGAGATATTGGTAGAGCAGACACGTCTGAGGGATCTACTCCTGACTGGGCAAGTGCTAATCGAAGCAGAAAAGCTTGGACAGTGGATGGCCCCGGAATATAAACCGATTTTCCAGTGAGATTGGCTACGTGCGTAATTGCACCTGAGTCGTAGTCAGCTTTTCGAACCATTATGGCTGAACCCTCAAGGTTAACCGATGCTAGAATGGTTATCAGAATCTCTTGGTTTATCCTCTTTGTCAAAGCTGGAGCTGCTCCCAAATAGCCCATGTCAATCTCGTTCCCGAGAAATGCATCCATTTCTAGAGCCCCATTCCCATACACTTTCAACTCGACGTTGAGGCCAGCTTCCTCATACCATCCATTTACAAGGGCTACACGAAACGCCAATTGATGAAGGTCCTTCTCAAGATACCCGATTCTCACATCAGCTGGCGTGGTTGGATGCCATGACGCCACCAGCACAACTGATGCCGCTACAATAACAACTACTCCTGCTGCCAGAGCCTTCTTTCTGTCAATCTTGATCTTTCTCCGCTCTTGAGAAGCCATGTGTGATGTAATCTACAGTTCACATATGAGGATTGAGTTATATCCTCTGCCTTCAGAATGTTGATTAAAGAGTCTGGAGATGAATCACATATGTCGCTTCGAGATCGGATTCCTGAACAACTCAGACTGAGAGATGAGATGGTTGCCATCACCGTCAAGGAGGATGTTGAGGTCTTTCCAACAACGGAGTATATCCTTCTAGAGATCTCACCCAATGCTGGAAGAGTAGACATTCCAAAGATATCTAGCACGATTCGAGACCTAGTAAAGGGTGACAAGAGAATGGTGGCAATCCGGGGATACGGATTCAAGGGAGTTGGCCTCTCTGTCAGGGTTGCGCATGAACTGAAGAAACGGGAGAGTAGGTTTGTATACGAGATGACCTTCGATACTTTTGAGGCTGCAGATCCTGAAACGAATAGACCGCTAACAAGTGTCCAAATCATCATAATGCCCCCAGTATGAATAGATGAAGGCAAACAACTCACACGGAAACGGTTTTTTGCATTGCAGAAGTACTGAAAAGTGGTGCTTTCGTGCTAGGTGTTGGAAGGAAGAAACAGCGGCTCCTGCTTGCACTTGTATTGCTCTTGCTCACCCCTGTTTTAGCTTCCTCAGCCCAATCAATTAGCCTCAGAGGAGAATCTGTGGTCCTTGATGCAGCAACTGACTTCATGCCTGCGCAATATGAGGATTGGGGACCGATAATCATCGAGAATGCCGTAAACTTTGTGAGTTATGGATTCCCTGGTAATGGGACAAAGTCGAATCCATACATCATTGAAAGGCTCAACATTTCAACCTTAGTAGCGACATGTATTAGGATTCAAGATGTGAATGTTAGCTTTGTCATTAGAAACTGCATAGTTCATAATCAGCGCACACAATACCCCGCAATTCGGCTCACAAATGTACAGAATTGCACTATTGAGGAAAACAGCATAATTGGGGGATCCGATGGAATTCGTGGATCGCACACAAGGAATCTTCAGATTCTTAGCAATACTATATGCGATGGTGCCAATGGGCTGAGTTTCAGCACTTCACTTAATATCACGGCTGAAGGCAATTCTGTATATCGACAAGCAATAGGAGTTATCTTGAGCAATACATCACAATGCCTTTTCTCTGCCAACAGAATCTATGGGAACACTCATGCAGGATTCATGGTGAATGATACATCTTCTTACAACACATTCCTATCAAACGACATTGGTTGGAATGAAATACGCACTTTCTCCTCTATGAATGCTGAAGACAACGGCAATAACAATACATGGCAGGCCAACTCATGGTCAGATTATGCATCACCTGGTCCCTATAATGTTAGTGGAGATTCCAGCGCCCAAGACCTCCTTCCAACACTATTGATTGATCGAGTAGGTCCCACCATCAATTCCCCAAACGATATTGTGATGGGAGAAGGCAGCAACATAAATGTCACATGGTATCCAATCGACGCATTTCCGCTGGAATACATAATCCGTATGAACACAGAACCCACCAACACAAGCGCCTGGTTTGAACATAGATATAGCATCAATCTGCAGGATTTCGAGCCTGGTGATTACACTCTAAGCATATCTGTCGTAGATGGATCGGGTAACACTACGGATGATATTGTGGAAGTATCAGTACTCTATGTCATTCTTGGAGATATCGGCACTGAGTTGGTCGCCTACGCTTCGGCATTGAGCCTAGTTCTCTTTCTGGCCGTTCTGTGTCTACTGAAAAGAAGGGCATAATCCCCTGTTCATGCTTGGTTCTTAAAGCATAAGTAAGCTGGGGACAACGCCCTCATTGCCATGGGAGGCCTGATGACCTATTGAGTTCTAGGCCAAGTATAGTTCTATGCATACTTTTGCTCCTAGCTGTGCCCATACTGGCAAGTGTCACTGCAAAGGAATCCTATGACTGCGGTACGAAGACAGGCATAGAAACGACCTCTATCACACCGTCCAGTATTGAGCATTCCCAGATAACCATCCGAAATAACAGGGATTTTCCTCAGCAAGGCTGGGAAGGAAGCGGCACATCTTCGGATCCGTATATCATTGAGAATCTAAATATCTCTCTCAGTTCAGATACATGCATCTTGATTTACAATGTGACTGCGCATTTTGTGATTCGCAACTCCTATCTCTCCACTAGTGATGAGTTTGCATTTAATATTCAATTCATCAGTTCTAGTAGTGGTAAGGTTGACAACTGCACCATCACAGGAGGAGGATATGGCGTATCAATTTCATCTTCAAGTGGTATTGACGTGGCCAACTGCACAATCTATTCCACAAACACGGGCATATCAATCTCTAATTCAGAATCATGCTTCATTGGATCGAACAGCATTTACGGAACGAACACAGGAGTTAGATTCTATAACTCAATGAATAACACTGTCGCTGATAACAAAGTCTATCGTGCCGAAGACCGGGGCATAGTGATGGATTACTGGACGTCGGATAATCGCATCTTCTATAATCATGTAGGCTGGAATGGTCCAGATGGGCAGCCTGACCATGCATTCAATGCAGTGGACCAAGGCGAAAATAATGTCTGGGATGATAACATCAGCCTGGGCAACTTCTGGTCGGAGTATGAGGGCAGCGGTATCTATGCAATTGAGGGTACTGGAGAAGCGTTCGATCGCTATCCCACCTACTTCAATGACACTCAGGCCCCCATTTTCAAGAACAGAGCTGAGGACTTGGCCTATGACGTTGGCGATAGAAGCATTCACTTCATCAACTGGACGGCTCACGACGCGCATCCATATAGATATGAAATTGTAAGGGACGATAGTATTATTCAGTCAGGTATATGGCATCTTCAGAGTGTCAGAGTAGATGTGGGAAGACTTGATGAGGGTGTGCATAATTTCACTATCAATTTCGTTGATGGCAGCGGCAATAGAATCAATGACTCTGCAATAGTCTATGTCATCCTCTACCTCCTAGGTGACGTGGGAACTGACCTAGTAGGGTATGCATCAATCATAGCTGTCTTTGCTGTCATGTCTATGGTCATCCTCTTGCGAAAGAGGAGATGAATACAGCCCATCACAGAGATCTTGCTTGGATCTGACAATGAGAAATGGCCTTCTTGAATGAATAGACTATGGAACGAATCCTGAATAATCACGTCTGATGACTTATCCGCCTCCCACAATACATCCTGCTATATTTCTTGGTTTTGTCATTCCAATGGCTATTGTAGCGATTATCTGCTATTACATTACGAGAAGGCAGTACCAAAAGATCCCAGAGTACAATGAAGGAGATTGAGGCGCTCAGTGAAGACTAGTACATGTCAATGAAAATGGCAAATCAATTTCGTACGTCAGGCCATCAAATACTTAAGCAGGGCGAAGCGAGCCTCCCTCGTACCTTCCCCATGTAGGTGAAGATGAACAATGGCGCTTGACTTCGCAAAAGGAATCACCGAGTTCCGCTGGCACGGCAGAGGTGGACAGGGTGTAGTCACCTCGAACCAGATGCTCGGCAAGGCTGCTCTCGCTGAGGGCAACTATATACAAGCCTTCCCAGAATTTGGGCCAGAGCGGACCGGAGCCCCAGTGCGGGCGTTTCTGAGAATCAGCAAGAAGCCCATCCAGGTCTATGCGCAGGTCTATGCTCCCGACATAGTTGTGTGCATTGATCCGACATTGCTAGATGTCGTGAACCCATCAGAGGGACTGAAGAAGGATGGAACTCTTGTTCTTAACACAACTTTGAGCCCTGATGAGGTGCGTGAGAAATATGGCTTCAAGGGCGGCAAGGTGGTCGCGGTTGATGCGACATCCATTGCAATGGAGATTCTAGGCAGACCCTTCTACAACATGCCGACGATGGCTGCGGCTGTGAAGGCCTCAGGAGTCGTCAAGATTGAAACCGTCATCGGCGAGGTCCTGGAGAGATACCCAGGGAAGATAGGTGACCTGAACAAGGCTGCAATGGAGAGAGCAGTAGAGGAGGCAAAGATAGGATGAGCGAGAAGTTCAACGAGATACCAATGGCTGGAAATATCATTGAGCCAGGGAACTCAAAGAAATATCTGACAGGTGGATGGAGAGCTGAGCGCCCCATACATGATGATACGAACTGTCTCTGGATGAAGAATGGAACATGCGGTCGCTGTTGGATCTTCTGCCCTGATATGGCAGTCAGACTGATTGAGAATGAAGATGGCACTCGTTCCTACGAGTACAACTATGACTACTGCAAGGGTTGCGGCATCTGTGCCAATGAATGCCCGACTGACAGCATCCACATGGAAGGTGAGTAGAGTGACAGTATCACAGGACAAAATCACAATTGAGGGTCTGACTGGTGACGCCGCCATCGCACTTGCTCTGAAGCAGTGCGATATTGATGTACTCGCTGCATATCCAATCACTCCGCAAACGATCATCGTGGAGGACTTCCAGAGGTTTGCAGCGAATGGTGAAGTCCACACGAGAGTAATTCCTGTAGAGTCCGAACACAGCGCAATGTCAGCCTGTGTGGGAGCATCAGCAGTCGGTGCAAGAGTGGCAACAGCCTCTGCATCTGCAGGTCTGGCCTTGATGTGGGAAATCCTGTACTGTGCTGCATCCATGAGAATGCCTATTGTGTTCACTGTGGCGAACCGTGCGCTCTCCGCACCCATAAACATCCACAACGACCACTCGGACGGTATGGGAATGAGAGACAGCGGGTTCATCCAGCTCTACTGTCAGAGCTCTCAGGAAGCTTATGACACAACCATCATGGCATTCAAACTCGCTGAGAATCATGATGTTCTCCTTCCTGTGATGGTCGGAATTGACGGGTTCATTCTCAGCCACAACGTCGAGAGAGTAGAGATGCTTCCCGATGATGAGATCAAAGAGTTTCTCGGTGTGAGGGCGCCCGTGCAGCCTCTGGACCCAAAGAACCCCATCACCATGGGACCACTAGCTCTCACTGACTACTACTTCGAGTTTAAGGAACAGCAGGACAGAGCTATGGGGAGAGTCATTAAGAACTACAAGAAGGTGGAGAAGGATTTCAAGAAACTGACAGGTCGCTCCTACGGAATGTTCGAAACCCACAAGACCAAAGATGCGGATATCATCATTGTCGCAATGAGCACTATGGGAGGGACAGCCAAGGCAGTTGCAGACGTCCTACGGGAACAGGGCGACAAGGTCGGTGTAGTTCGACTCAAGATGTTCCGCCCATTCCCTGCAAAGGACATTGCAAAGGTAGTGAGCGATGCAAAGGCAGTCATGGTCTTCGAGAAGGCCATGTCGTTTGGTGGGGTCACAAATCCATTAGCTATGGAGGTCAGAAGTGCACTCTATGACCTTGAGAAAAGACCTCTTGTTACCGACTTCGTGGTTGGTCTTGGAGGGCGTGATGTTCCGCCACAGACCTTCGTGGAGGGCATCGAGATGACAAAGAAGTACATCGAGAAAGGAAAAGCTCCGTTGTATGAAACTCTGGGGGTGCGCAAATAATGACAGAACCAGCAGCAGTACGACTCAAGGATATGCTACAGAAGAAGCCCATCCTATCATCAGGTCACAGGATGTGTGCCGGATGCGCAGCCCCGACGATTGTGAAACTGATGGGCATGGCTCTCAGAGGCCCGACCATCGTCTGCGAAGCTACTGGATGTCTTGAAGTCGCCACGACAATCTATCCGTACACTGCATGGGAAATCCCATGGATTCATGTGGCCTTTGAGAACGCCTCAGCAGTGGCATCAGGCGTAAAAGAGGCGTTGGATGTCATGCGAGAGAAGGGCCGCGTTGACAAGGAGCATGTAGATGTCATCGCTATAGGCGGCGACGGCGGCACATTTGACATCGGGTTCGGAGCTATCAGTGGCATGCTTGAGCGTGGACATGACATAGTCTATATGGTCTACGACAATGGTGCCTATCAGAACACAGGTATCCAACGTTCTGGGGCCACACTGCCTGGACAAGAAACTACCACATCTTGGGCCGGAAAGGTGGAACCCGGCAAGCGCCAACGCAAGAAGCCAATCGCTGAAATCGTAGCTGCCCATAAGATACCCTATGTGGCAACTGTTGATCCGTATCACTACCGTGACTTTGTTACCAAGTTCAGGAAGGCAATCGAGGCAGATGGCCCAGCATTCATCCATGCTTTCTCTCCATGTCCTCGAGGCTGGAGGTCTCCAAGTGGAAAGAGCATCGAGCTTGCAAAGCTGGCTGTTGAAACCGGTATTCATCCACTCTATGAGGTGATTGATGGTGAAGAGTGGGTGATGTCGAGTCCTAGCAAGAACCTGAAGGAACTAAAGCCGCTTGAAGAGTACTGGGAAAAGCAAGGCCAGTTCAGGCACTTGAAGGACGCGAAGTGGGACGACTTCAAGAAGGAGATTCAAGCCCAAGTTAATCATGATTGGGAAGTCCTGAAGAAGCGCTGCGGAATTGAGTAGGATCCATTTTGGAGCGCTATCGCGCTCCTCTCTATCTATTTTTGCAGAGATGGGCTTCGGAATTCCATCCAATAGCAAGACGAATTTCCTTTCTCATGGCTACACAATCCCAACTAGAGCATGGAGCAGACTCACAAACCAGAGATAGATTGATTCCCCGTAGAGCACTAATAGCATGAAAGCCGTCAATCCGAAGAGTGCATAGCCTGCGGCTATCCATGGATTGTGTGTCTTAGAGAACTGCTTCTTGACCAATTTTATCTCATTGACTCTTTGTTTGTAGAAGAGAATCAAACCATTGTTGGTAATCGAGAGATTCTCGTCCGACCGTGCTAACAATCCACTTCTTTCTGCAATCCGGATATGCTTGGATATTCCTTTTTGTTCCAGATCCTTGAAGCCAATAACTGCATGGACATCATAGTATCGATATCCGAGTGTCACACCCCTAAGAAATCTCTTAGTCAACTCTTCTTCTGATGAAGGTCCGCGCGCAAGATGTGCAAGTATCCAATGAGTGATGAGGTCATCATACTGATCGCTTGCCGCAAGATGAATTGTGTCCACGCTCAGGTTGTCTCCTGCTTCGAGTAGCTCCCTCAGTGCTTCAATTCCCTCCCAGATGACTACTAGTGCTATAAGAATGGCAACAATGGAGTCTACAACATATATTCCGACCTCTGCAAAGAGAAGGCCAATGAGCACACCGCATCCAATGCGAATGTGGGAACCGTCTTCTTTGGCATCACTGATGAGTGCGAGATTTCCGGTCATCCGTCCGACGAGTGTCTTGTAATAGATCAGTCCAAGATTCAGTACGATGGACAGGATGGCCACAATATACCCCCAATAACTGGTCGTGATGACTTCTGGCGATAGAAGACTGATGAAAGCATTGAAGCCAAGCAGTGCCCCTGAAACAAGCATGAAAATCATTATGGCAATTGCACCCAAACGATCCTTTCCATTCTTTAGACTAAGCGCAATGATACCGACAACAATAAGGTCAGTCAAATTTTCGAATCCATCTGTCACCATGGCGTGACTCATGATGCTAAAGCCAACCCAAAGCTTCACGATTACGAGAAGAATGAGAATCAATCCAGATGTAATTACGACATTCCTCTCGGTGAGGAAGCGCTTCATCCAATATCCTTCATGTAGCAGGTGCTTTCTCGCAGTGCGAAGCAAATTAGCACCTTTCGAGGTTAGAGATAGTCGTTTGTTCGCATATTCTATCAATCCCTCATTTGAGCCATGCTGTAGAGCAACATCAATGTCAACCGGTGATATTGTCATTCGTCCGAGTCGAACTACGAACATTGAGTCGAGCTGTTCATAGAGAGTTGCAGGTGTATCATTACCCTCATAAATTGAACAAAGAACTGCATAAAGCAATGTATCAGGAGGGTCTCCTCTCATAGTCTTTGAGAGGTGATCTTCTTGGAGGGGAGATCTCCTTTCACGTACACCCCTGCGAATTTCTTCTTCAGAGAAGTCCCACAATTCATCGATCTTTCTCGTTGGCGTTGAGCTGGTCAAGTGGCCCTCCTCAAACTTAGATTAAGCTAACTCCGTCTTATAAACTTCAGCTACAATTCATTAGTCTATCAAGTGGCACTTCAGATTCAAGAAGCATATTCAGGACTAATCAATTGCAATTCATGAGTGATTGATGGCTTCCTTCCCCTTTGTAGTGTAGATCTTTCATCTTCTCATCCTACGTCAAGTCAGATGGGTCGATTCCTCGCGAGAAAGCCTTGAGAATCCCCCAGTCCGTAAGAGACTCCGGAGGTGTGTCCTTCTCCTCAGAATCACGAGGCACTAATTGCAGAGCGTTCTCTGGGCAGCTGATAGTACAGACACCACATCCTATGCATCGCTCTGCATTGACTTGAACGACATCTTCGGGGATGCTCAATGCGTCAAGGGGACATCGGCTTAAACATGAACCACACCCCGGACATAGCTCGCTCTTGACAGCCGCCTGGAAGTTAGACCTAACGAATGCATAGGGCTGTTCCCACTTAGTCAGTCCTCTCAAGGGCAAGCAGCAGCATGTGCAACAGTTGCAGATGTAGAAGTGATCTGTCTGCGTATTCATTGAGCAGTGAACAAGTCCTGCCTCCTCAGCTTCACGTAGTATTTTGAGAGCTTGCTCCTTTGTTATCGCCTCGGTCAAATCAGTCTCATCAAACGCATTTTCCTTTCGGGGGTGAAGTTGAATACATTTCGACATGCCATGTTTGCAGGGATTTCCTAGTAGCTTCTGTTGCTTCTTACAGATGCACTCGCGAACGCCCCATGACTTGGAATTCTCAATAATCTGCTCAGCCATCTCGTAGGGGTGGATTTCCAAATCAGTACTAATTGTCCGATGAATCGGAATTACCCTGAACAATGCAGGCGCAGTGCCCCACAGTCCCTCGAACCTGCTACTGTCCAAGTAGTCTTCCATAAGCTGGGCATATTCGCCGTCCATACGGTCTATCTGTTCATTATGAATACCTACAAAGAAAGGCAAAAGGGCGTATCTTCGGCCTGCGCTTGAATTCCATGCCTGTATCTGACCCTTATCAGCCATCTCTTCAAATCGATTCTCCAGACCCTCTACATAGATGCCAAGCCGATCCGCAATCTCTTCGGCTGTCTCACCGCGTAGCTTCATGTGACTAGCTAGGATGGCTTCCTCGGGAGTAAAGATCCATTTTAACAATCTAAGATGACTACCATCTTCGGTTGGAGTGAAGCTATTAGGGATCTTATCTAGAGTTTCGGCAAGTTGCTCATAGGGATCCTTTGACATACTAGCTTTCCTTTCCTTGCTTGCTCAATTGCAGTTCGATATCATATTAAACTTCCAATATATTAGATTCGCCGACTCGGAATGGATAAATCCAGCCGTTCTAACTAGATAGAAGAGGTCTCCATCCGGAGAGGAGAGAAAAAATGACTATGTTGACAGGCGGCGAGGTCCTCGCCAAGTGTCTCATTGAGGAAGGTGTCAAGTACGTCTTTGGCGTACCCGGCGACCAACTATATCCCTTACTTGACTCGTTACATACCTCAGATGGGATTGAATTCATAACGTTTAGACATGAACAGGCCGCGGCTCATGCTGCAGATGCATGGGCTAGAACAACTGGAGATTCAGGTGTATGTCTAGGTACGGTTGGACCTGGAGCAGCCGATCTTGTGCCGGGCGTCTACCCTGCATTTGCAGACAGCATCCCAATGATTGTGATTTGCGCTCAAAACCAATCATGGAGAATCCATCCGGACCATGGTAGTTCGCAGGGTCTTGACCAGCTCAGTCTATTCAAACCAATTACTAAATGGGGTGCTACAGTCTCACATTGGCAAAGGATTCCACATCTTGTGCACTGGGCGTTCAGAGAGGCAGTTTCAGGAAAGCCAGGTCCTGTCTTTATCGATATTCCCGCTGATATCCTCTATCTCAAGTGCGATGATAGCACTTTAGAAGATGGGATTGTGCCTAAAGAGCAATACAGGGCAACTCATAGGTCGATGGGAAACCTCGACCTGATAGCAAAGGCCGCAGATATGTTAGTCAAGGCGCAGTTTCCTTTGATTCATGCTGGTGGTGGAGTCTTGGCGTCTGAAGCCTCAGAAGAGCTGATTGCAGTTGCAGAACATCTACAAGCTCCTGTCACAACTTCAGTAGGAGCCAGAGGCTCAATTCCTGAGGATCATCCACTGTCACTTTATCCAGCCAGTTTCGGCGCTATAGGGGCTCAATGTCAGTCAGATCTTGTGCTCCTTGTGGGAGGGAAACTGGGTGATCTGGATTTCTGGGGAAGAGCGCCTGCATGGGGTGAATGTGCTGACCAGAAATTGATTCAGATTGATATCGCTCCTGAGATGATTGCTCTAAACCGAGTCGTTGATCTGGCCATTGTAGGAGATGCGAAAAGCACTCTCGCAGAGCTGCTTAAGATACTAAGGAAGAAGCCAAAAGCAAAACCGAGACCGGAGATGGCGGATTGCAGCGAGGCTCAAGAGAATTGGCTTGAGGACTTCATGGAACAAGGCAAATCAAACAATGTACCAATCCATCCACTCAAGCTAGTGCAGGCAGTTCGCGACTTCTACCCGCGAGATGCAATATCAATTGCTGATGGCGGCAACATTGTTGTGTGGGCCAACTACCTGAACAGAAT
>JBHLQS010000016.1:0-3110 GCA_048883405.1 Candidatus Thorarchaeota archaeon | reverse complement strand
GACTTCTACCCGCGAGATGCAATATCAATTGCTGATGGCGGCAACATTGTTGTGTGGGCCAACTACCTGAACAGAATCTATGAACCTAGAACCTTTCTCTGGCCTTCAGACTCCGGGCATCTTGGAGTAGGTACAGGATATGCAATTGGATCGAAACTTGCCCATCCCGATAAGGATGTGTACGTTATCTCCGGGGATGGGGCGTTCATGTTCAATGTACAGGAGCTCGAAACCGCTCGGCGAGCGAAAGTCGCGTTCACAGTCATAGTGGCGAACGATAGAGCATACGGCATGATTAAAGCAGGTCAAAGAGGTCTTTACGATGAAAGATATGTAGGAGTCGACTTCGTTGATGTCAGATATGATAAGATTGCAGAGTCAATGGGCTGTTTTGGAATAAGAGTGGAAAAGCCCCAAGACATTGCAAAGGCTCTTGAGAAAGCAAAGGAATCAGGACTGCCTTCAGTCATCGATGTCGTGATTGATCCTGACATCAATCTCAAGCCACCTGACTTTGATTCCGTAGCATCTCTATGGCTCGAGGGTTGCCAGCTTCCAGGTGATGAGTAGTTGAAGGCTGCAGTATACAAGGGTGCAAATGATATTCAAGTGAAGGAGGTTCCAGAGCCAGAAATTGGGCCTAATGATGTTCTTGTGAAACCCAAGTATGTAGGAATCTGTGGAACAGATTTGAGTGCCTGGGAATACGGCATGTATGAGGGAGGCCTGATTATGGGCCATGAGTTCACCGGTGAAGTGATTGACATTGGAAGCAATGTAACCAAATGGAAAAAAGGAGATCGAGTCGTACCGAACCCATTGATTCCTTGTGGCCAGTGCTCATTCTGTTCCAAGAGCAGGCATTCATTGTGCGAAGATATGCAAATGGTCGGTATATCCATAAATGGAGGACTGGCTGAATTAGTAGGACTGCCTGAGGTTGTGTTGCACCGACTCCCAGACTCAGTAGACTACAAGACTGGTGCATTTGTAGAACCACTCTCAATTGCAGTCAGAGGCTTCAGTAGAATCAACCTTGAACCTGGTGAAACCGTTCTTGTCCTAGGGACGGGTCCAATTGGACTGCTAAGTATCCAGCTTGCTCGACTGAAAGGAGCATCTTCGATCTATGCATCAGAAGTGAAGCCAGCTAGACTTGAGATGGCAAAAGGATGTGGTGTAGAAGCTGCTATCAATGCTGAGGAAGAGTCAGTTGCGTTGAGAATCGAGAGCTTCACTGAGGGATTGGGTGTGGATGTGGTCATAGAGTGCACGGGTGCCCCAGGACCCACTGCTGAGGCGTTTCAACTTGTCAAGAGGGGTGGTACGATACTAGTCCTTGGAATAAGTGAGGAGCCTGTGGAGGCGGACTTCATGACTGGAGTTCTCAACGAACTGAATGTTCAGTTCAGTTACTTGGGTTATGCAGAGTTCCCTGAGTCAATTGAACTGATTGAAACTAGGAAAATTGATCCAACGCCCTTTGTCACAAAGGTTGTGCCATTGGAGCGTGTTGTTGAGGAAGGGTTTGAGGCACTGACCCATCCTGAAAGCAATGAAGTGAAAGTGCTTGTAAAGATATGAAAGGAGGAAATAAAATGGCGGACAGAATGGCGCTTGGAAACGACATGTATCTGAAGCTGTTCAAGGAGAATCTCAATAAAGATGAGGAGTACATGAATCTAGCATCTAGTGTAAATGACTCCTATACTCTTGTTCTGCAGGCAGACCCAGACAAGGGTGTAGAAGACACCATGGTTGTAGGGTTCGAGATAAAAGAAGGGAAGATGACAGATATTTGGACAGGTGAACGTGAAACTTCCTTTATTCTGAGTGCACCCTATCGGGTCTGGGTGGATATCCTGCTTGGGAAAATAAGCGCTAATAGGGCGTTCATCACTCGGAAGCTCAAGATCAAGGGCAATATGCCTAGGCTCCTTAAGACTGCGAAGGCAACTGATCGTCTTGTGGCGGTTTTGCGTGAGATGCCCACTGAGTTCCATGGGGAATTTAATCAATACTCTTTTGGCTGAGCACAGATGGCTGGTCCAGGTATGGGAAATGCGAGAATATTCGACATAGGGCGTCCCCTCATTATGGCACATAGAGGCGATCCCAGCGCTGCACCAGAGAACTCTCGATTGTCTATGGAATCAGCACTGAAGGTGGGGGTCGATTTCCTGGAAACAGATGTGAGAATGACAAAAGATGAGCATCTCATTCTTTTCCATGATGCTGATTTGCTGAGGACGACAGGCAGCGCTGGAAGAGTACAAGACTACAGTCTGGATGAATTGAGAAAGATCGACATCGGATATAACTACACCATTGACGGAACCTCCTATCCATTCCGTGGGAAAGGACATCGTGTAGTCACAATTGAAGAGGCTTTTGAGGGCTATCCGGATGCCAAGTTTACAGTTGACATCAAAGACTCGGACCCAAGAGCACCGGTCCTATTAGCTAAGGCAATTATGGATAGCAACCGACTGGACTCAGTGATTGTTGCATCATTCATACCTCCGCAGATGAAGAGATTTCGCGAATTGGTGCCAAACGCTTTGACGTCTGCACATCCTGGCGAGGTGAGAAACTTCGTGCTTGGTGTGCGACTCAGGGCTGTGAATCGATTTGCGAGAAGAATTCAGTATCGTGCCTTTCATGTCCCTATCAAGTATGGGCCACTTAGAGTTGTGAACAGTAGATTCATAGAGGAGGCACACAAGCGGGGAATAGCTGTGCAGGTCTGGACAATCAATGACAGAGAGGAGATGGAGTGGCTGATTGATCTGGGTATAGATGGAATCTTCACCGATGAGCCAATGTTGATGCGAACGGTTCTCTCTGAACGAGGATTACTATAGGGTTCAAATGACACTGAAGAACGAGTGTTAACTTTGAATGCGTATAGAATCACTAGGATTGGGGAGAGGCAAAATAGCTTAATATGCGCCCTCAGAGGGATAGTCTGCGAAGTCACTCGGGTCTCATTAAGGGGACCGAAATATGACTAAGACCGTGTTGGTGAATCTACTAATGACCTGTCCAGAATATGATGCAGCTGAAGGCAAATGCGGGGTAGATGGCTTCAAATTCTATAAAGGAATGCA
>JBHLQS010000015.1:0-29923 GCA_048883405.1 Candidatus Thorarchaeota archaeon | reverse complement strand
ATGCTTGAACGAGTAGCCATGTCTAATGCATTGACCTTTCGTACATCAGGAATGGTGCTCAGATGCTCATAGTAGAAAGCCCGTGTTCTCTTGTTTCTGGTGACTTTTCCATTTTCCAAGGCAGCGAGTTTCTTCTCGTTCATGAAGTCCAAGATGCAGGTGAGATCATCAATGCCCAGACTATGATAGGGGAATGCAAGTGAGAGGATGTTGAAGAGGTCTGAATGCTCAACTTCCTGTCTGTCAAGTAAGATGCCACATATCTGATGGCACAACACATCCCATGGCTTCAGTGGTATCTCCGCTCTCTCAACCTTGTTCGCGAGAGCCCGTCTTAGAATAACCCCTGACTCCGTTATATCATCCAGATTCATCGTTGCCAGAATGACTCCCTCAGCTGTTCTACCAATACCATGACCTGCACGTCCAGTACGTTGTAAGGCTCTTGATACTTCACGTGGACTGCTGTACTGAATAACAAGATCTGCATGACCTATGTCGATACCAAGCTCAAGACTAGAGGTAGCAATTATCGCCTTCGAACCACCACTTTTCAGCCTCTCTTCAGCGGAGATTCGAACATCCTTGGAGAGCGAACCATGATGCACATCAAACTCGAATGGTGGCTTACTCAACATCATCTTGGAGCCAAGAGTTTCGGCAAATGAACGTGTATTTGTGAAGACTATAGTTGATTCATGCTCGTCGACAAGACTCACAATTCTATCAAGTCGAGCTGTGGAATATGGGGGATAAACTAATTTTCTTGCCATCCTCTTGTGTTGTGGACCGGGCGTTGGTACTTCCACTCTCAGCTTCATCATTCGCGAGTCATACCCTGCCCAGACCGTCTTTACAGTTCTAGTCGATCCGCCAAGCAGCTTTGCAACTTCCGCAGCATTTCCAATTGTAGCTGAGAGTCCTATACGTTGAATGGGATCGTCAACAAGGTGCTCCAATCTCTCAAGTCCCAGGCTAAGCTGAGTCCCTCTCTTACTATCAGCGAGCTCATGAATCTCATCGACGACAACTGCGAAGATGGATTTCAGATGATATCTCAGACGTTTTCCTGGAAGAATCGCTTGAAGAGTTTCTGGAGTTGTTATTAACAAATTGGGAGGTTTCAAGGCCTGTTTCCTACGCTGATATTGTGTTGTATCGCCATGACGTACATCCACAGTCAGTCCAAGATGTTTACAGAGTTCTTCTATTCTCTTGAACACATCACGATTAAGAGCCCTTAGAGGAGTGATGTAGAGTATATAGAACCCAAAGAGCTCACGTTGGCTTTTCAGCTTCTGGAGTTTATCCAGTAGTGGTAGAAGCGCAGCTTCGGTCTTCCCGCTTCCAGTAGGAGAGAGAAGAAGTGCATTCTGCCTTTCACCCATGACGACTGGAATGGCCTTTTCCTGAATTGGCGTGGCTGATGTGATGCCTTGGGCTGCTAGGAAATCAACGATGTTCCTACTGAGAAGTGAGAACGCACTCATGTAGAAGTCTTCCTTCTCACCAGATGCTGCGTTTCATTGATTAATATGCGCAAATCAGTCTGAAGTGTTACTTCTGCTCCTTCCAATTCGCGCTCAAGGAGTTGAATAATATCATCAAGAGTGTAACCCTGACCAGTAAGCCTCTCTACTATGGACCTTACAGCGTCTAGATTTGCCATATGTCCTGCCGAGTTCTCAAAGGCGCGAAGAAACAAGTCATCAGAACTCATCATGAGTAGCCCCCGCTACTCCTCTTCCTCTTCTCCCCAGACGGAATAGGCTAGAATCAGCATTAAGGCGACAACACCCATCGCGACTAGGATAAGGAACACGATTGACTCGATGAGTATCTGCATAGGAATCCCGCGTTCTCGGATTTGCTCCACTTATAATCATTGCTGATTACAGGTCTTTGTACTAGGCAACCTCGGCTTTTCTACTCTCATAGAACTTGTCGATGAATGCACCATAGATGTCAACTGGCTCTGTCAAGGGATTGACTTCATCAATGGACATCTCAAGCCCACACGAGCCACACTTGACACTGGCAAAACCATTGTTGCGATATAGCTCGATCTTAATCGAAGTATTACCGCAGTCAGGACATGGATATACATCTGGTATGCGTTTCTGCGGACGCCGTCGAACTTTTTGTCTTCGTCTTCTTCCCATGATGAATCACCTCTATCTATGTCCCACAAAAGAGGGAAAGAGCCAATAGAAGTAGAACGGGCTGCACCTGACTGGAATTCATTTAAGCCTTATGATGCCTCAAAATCAAGGTCAAAGCAAAGCGTTCTTATTGATGCCCATCCCGCAGCTAGATAGGATGTCAGACCTCTCACGAAATGCAGAATGTGTCCTGAAGATTCTACAGAACGCAACAGAGCCCCTCACGACATCTGAGATTCTTGAATCTGCGCGAGATGAGGAGCTCTCCGATATCTGTCAAGACTGCGCCGGTGGAGACACATTCATAGTCGCTGCTCGACAACTCGTTGACAGGGGACTCATAACAAAGAAGCTCGCCAAAGGAGGCTATCGCTGGCAATTGGCATAGGACGATGATGCTATGTTAAACGTTAGAGATGATTTTCCAGTCCTAAACCGCAAAATCAACGGACGCCCGATTGTGTACTTGGACAGTGCATGCATGGCACTAAAGCCCAGACAAGTAGTAAATGCCATGAACGAATACTATGAGCAGTATCCGGCCTGTGGAGGGCGAAGCATCCACAAATTAGGTGAAGAAGCCTCGAATGCATACACATCATCGAGGGAGAAGTTTGCGAGCTTTCTCAATGCATCAGAGCCTGAGGAGTGCATCTGGACAAGAAATGCGACAGAGTCTCTCAATATCGTTGCTGCCTCAGTAAAAATACCTCCTGATGGGAAGATTGTAACGACGACCCTCGAGCATCACAGTGGATCATTGCCCTTTGTTGAGCGTGCTCGTCGTGATGGAATAAAGATTGAAGTTGTCGAAGCAAAGAGTGATGGCACTTTCGATATGGAAGACTGGAAACGTATCATCGACGGTAAGACACGAATTGTTTCAGTCGTGCACTCCTCAAATGTGACTGGAACGGTGGCACCAATGAGGGACATAATTGAGATTGCACATGACCATGGAGCTCTAGTCATGTCAGATGATGCTCAGTATGCTCCACACCACCCTCTCGATGTACAGAAACTAGATGTAGACTTCTCTGCCATATCTGTTCACAAAATGTGCGGTCCAACAGGGATGGGGGTTCTCTATGGCAAGTCTGATCTTCTAGACGAGATGGACATGTTCCTTGTGGGTGGCGACACCGTTTCAGACGTACGCTACGAAGACGGTCAGATACTTCCAGAGTATCTACCTCCTCCTGAGAAGTTCGAAGCAGGTCTCCAGAACTATGCCGGTGCAATAGGCGCTGGTGCTGCAGCAGATTATCTCCAACGCATAGGAATGCATGAAATCGAGAGGCATGAGCGCACATTGCTAGGCAAAGCCCTCAAGGAGCTAAAGGGCATGAACCATGTGAGTATCCTTGGGACCGATGATATCAACATAAAGACAGGTCTTGTCACATTTAGTCTGGACACTGTAGAGGCTGCCCATGATATAGCGGCATATCTGAATGACGAGTTCAATGTCATGATTCGTTCTGGTGCACACTGCGTCCATCCATTCCATTATCAAATGGGAATCAGTCCGATGAAGGGCACAGCACGAGCAAGTTTCTATCTCTACAACAACATGAATGATTTACAGACATTTCTAGAAGGAATGCATGCGCTGATTGATGCGACATCATAAAATGAAACCGAGGGTCTGATACTCAATTCATGAGACCATCTATTGCCTCCCTCATGCGCCTACTCTCCTCCACAGGATTGGGGAAAGTGATGTTACGTGCGGTTATGTCCAGTGAGTCCTTGAACCTTGATACAGATCCTTGGACCACAACATATCTTCCTAGAGCCCTATCAGAGCTCTGTTCCAGGGGCTCCAGACGATTTCCAGAGCTCTTGATGAGTTCCTGAGCTTCTGCAGTTGACATTTGAAGTAGTGCCTCTCCAGATTCTCCGAACAGTGTTGTTCTAATTGTGCCGGACCCATCATCAACAGTGATTTTGTACCTCATCCTATATTCAGGTTCCTTTACATCTCCACATACGGCACAAGTGAAGCGTCCCCCTTCTTCATCCACCTTCTTTCTGCAGTTTGGACAGGCAGGATAGATTGGGCTACTTTGGGCTATCGCCACCACGATTCCACAGACCTCCACACTCTTTCCCTCTGTGCTCTCATCGATATCGCCAATCAGTACTCTTCCAGCAGGGTGTGATGCAGGTCGTGATGATAGTTCGGTCAACTCCATCTGTTCAAGGTGCGACCCCTTTGGATTGACCTCTATCTCTGCTCGTCGACCAACATGTACTTCTACACCACCCCTGAATCCTTCCTTGGCATACGCATGAGTGACACTGACCACATCACCCTCATCAAGGGACTTTATCTTATCCACATCATCATTCCAGAAGGTCAGCCGAATCTGGGCTGTTTCATCTGCTATGATGACATTCTGAACACGGCCTTTTCTCCCATCCCTGCTGTCAAATGTATTGACTGGAAATACTCTGACTACCTTGCCTTCAACATCCACGTCACGCATATCAACAGTGATTTCTGCGAGGACTTTCTTTCCAACCCCTGCAGGTGCGGCAACAGGCTCTGCAGAAACTTTTAGCTTCTTGAGCTTCGAACCCTTTGGGTTGATGACAACCTCGGCCGCTCGACCCATATGAATCTCGACGCCACCCCTATACCCTTCCTTGGCATAGGCATGCTTGACACTGATTACATCATCCACTTTGAGGTCCTCGATCTTTTCGACATCCTCATTCCAAAAAGTGAGTCGAATTTGTGCGGTTTCATCAGCAATGATTATGTTCTGCACTCTTCCCTCCTTCCCCCCTCTGTCAAATGTGTTGACAGGGTATATTTGAACAACCTTGCCCTCAGTATCCAAATCACGCATATCAGCGGTGATATCTGCAATCTCTGTCTTGCCAACAGGTGGGGGTGCGGTTCCCGTAGTTGCTTCTACAGCGTCCACTTTTACTTTCAAGTCCCTCTCAATTTGTGCTGATCTACCGGCATGAATCTCGATATTGCCATAGCGCCCACTCCTAGTGTATCCGCCATGAAGCCGGAAAACCTCTCCAACTTCGGCACTCTCCATCTCTTCGGCGTCGTTGTTCCAGAACACACATCTTATCTCGCCTGTTTCATCTGCGGCTATTATGCTCAGAACCTTCCCTTCAGACTCGCCATCCTCTCTGGAAAATGTGCTCATTGGAAATACCTTCTGAACTTTCGCAGTGATACTGATGTTGTACATCTTCTCCTCAACTAGTTCGTTGATTTTCGTGGATACGGTTTCGCCAAAATCAATTCCAAGGTCTTCAATCTCATATTCGTCTAGCACTTTTATACCAGCCATTCGGCCCATGTTGATCTCAAGGGCATCACCCAGACCCTTTTTGACATAGCCTCCACGCAGCTGAATGACATCACCAATTTTGACTATATCTTCTTCAACAACTCTGCTTATCTCATCCCAGAGAGCTACTCTTATCTCACCTGTTTCATCTGCAACAATAAGACTGGCAACCTTTCCATCGCCCCCATCCTTTCGTGTGAAGGCTCGAACTGGATTAATGCTGACCACTTTTGCGGTCAATGGGACTCTTCCTGTGGACTCTGTTATATCTTCAATCCTGATTCGCGCTTTTGCAGAAACCTGCTGTAGGTCGATGCCAAGTTCGCGTGCAATAATCATTGCTGCTGACTCATCATTGACAACTTCTGGGCCAAGCTCCTGTCTCTTCCCATCAATCATTTTGAGAACTTCATCACGTTGATAATCTGTGTGTTTCAGAATGAGCTCAATCGTTTCCTCAAGTGTGAGCACTTCTATTACCGTCCTGACGACCACTGCTGGCGTTTGGTCAACATCATGTACATCGTCTCTCCTTTAAAGCTCACTACTCAAGACTGCCGAGCTAGCTCTGTCCGTCCGAAAGATAAAAGACCTAATCCCATAACAATGGCCTGACAAGCTGTGACCGAGTCTGTGCCAAGCCTTCCAACCCATAGTGTTAGCTACGGTGAGTATTTTGACGTCATTAACAAAGAGGTTCAGAGGATCTACAAGATAGCGGAAAAGGCTAGAGCAATGGGATTCGATCCTACAACTAGAGTAGAAATCCCTCCAGCTCATGATGTTGCAGCACGTGTGGAAGCCACTCTTGGTGGACCAGTCGGTGTTGCCAAACGGATTAGGGAGCTTATTCAGGAATATGAAACTCGCGAAGAAGTGGCCTTTGCAGTTGCAGGAGAGATTGCAACGGGCAAACTAGGAGCAATTGAAGATGAGGAAAAGGCCGCCGACAAAGCTGTTCGTGTCGCACTTGCTATCTTGACTGAGAGCATAACAGCAGCGCCTATAGAAGGCATCTCCAAAGTTAAGATACAAGGCCATGGCTATAACAAGTACCTTGCTCTCTACCTAGCAGGACCAATCCGTGCAGCAGGTGGGACTGAGGCTGCTATGACGGTGTTGGTAGCAGACTATGTGCGACAAGTCTTGGAACTGCCTCCTTTTGTCGCAACCGACCTCGAGATTGAGCGTGCAGTAGAGGAAGTTGAGCTGTATGCAAGATACGTGCATCTTCAATACCCTGTCGAACCTGAATTGGTCAGGCTTGCTGCATCCAGACTTCCCATAATGCTAACTGGCGAGCCCACAGAGGAATTCGAAGTAACCGGAAGTCGTGATATCGAAAGAATTGGGAAAGAGAATCGTGTTCGTGGGGGAGCTGTTCTGGTTCTTAATGACGGAGTCGTAGGCAGGGCTACTAAACTGGCTAAGATAGTGAATGAGAACTCCATTAAAGGCTGGGAGTGGTTGAATGATTTAGCAGCCAAGACATCTAAGGCAGCATCAGCTGAAACTGAAGACTCCGTAGAGAAGAAACTTGAGCCCAAGTCTGACTATCTAGCTGATGTTATTGGAGGGCGGCCAGTCTTCTCTCATCCATCTAGTACAGGCGGGTTTCGACTGAGATATGGTCGGTCACGCAACACCGGTCTTGCTGGAGTTGGAGTTCATCCTGCCACTATGTTTGTGGTAGATGAGTTTCTGGCCACAGGGACCCACATTAGAACTGAACGACCTGGCAAGGGCTCTATAGTCGCACCAGTTGACACGATAGAGGGGCCTATTGTCCTGCTGAAGGACAAGTCAGTGAGACAGGTGTTCTCGGTGAGTGAGGCACGGAAACTTCAGGGCCAGATAGAACGAATCCTCTATCTAGGAGACATTCTTGTGGCATTGGGGGAGTTTCTAGAGAACAACCATCCACTGGTCCCCTCAGGATACTGTGAGGAGTGGTGGTCCCATGACCTTGAAAGAGTCTATTCGAGTCTTGACACTAAGAAGATCCAGAAGCTTATCGCTGGGTCTGATGTCACCGTCGAAGATATTGACCAGCTCATTGAAACGCCATTAACCCGGATTCCAAGTCCAGAAGAAGCTATCTTTCTCTCAACCAAATTGGGGATTCCACTTCATCCTAGGTATTTGTACCGTTGGTCTGCCCTCACAGTGGAAGATATGCTTGATATCAGGAGCTGGCTGCTTAGAGAACACATGATTGAACGAGGTGCCGAAGGAGAACGGATGACACTGCCCTTCGATCAGAAATACAAGAACATATTGGAGAAGCTGGGAGTTTCTCACACTCTTATTGGTCATGGCACTCGAATCGAGCTTGCAGACAGCCCTCTGACTATCCTATCGCAGCTTGGTGAGAAGAAAGACACGGCAGTTGGCAGCAATGCATTGGAGGCATTAGCCTCGTGTGCAAAAGTGCCCTTGAGAGATAAGATGGGCTTTTCCATTGGTGCTAGGATGGGCCGGCCAGAGAAGGCTCAAGAGCGGAAAATGCGTCCTCCAGTCCAAGTCCTATTCCCTGTTGGCCGTTCTCTCTCCACTGAACGCAGAATGGTGAAGGTGGCCAAGAGCACAGCGCAGGTGGCCCATATTTCTGACTTCGACCTTGATAATGACAAGAAAAAGAAGGACAAGAAGAAAGGAGGGAAGATTCCGTCTGTTGGAGTGAATCTTGAGCTTGTGCATAGAGTCTGTCCTAAGTGCAATAATGAGACCTTCGAATCAAGATGTAATGAATGTGGTACTCATACCGAGGTACAAATGTGGTGTTCTGAGTGCGGTAAGCCAGTAGACCCAACCAAAGGAATCTGCTCATTGCATCTTGGTGCTAGGGTTCGAAGTACAAAGGAAAGTAAGGTTGACATAAGAGGTCTGATAGAACGTGTGAAGGGAGAGATAGAGGAGCCCCAAGCATACGACCTGCGTGCCGTTTTAGGTCTTACAAGTGATTTGAAGATTCCCGAATATCTTGGAAAGGGAATCCTTCGTGCCAAACACGACGTGTATTGCTATCGTGACGGGACCGCACGGTTTGATGTCACAGATGCTCCTCTTACACATTTCAGACCACGAGAAGTTGGGGTTCCAGTAAGCAAACTACGGGAGCTCGGCTATATCAGTGACCATCAAGGGGCGCCTCTCGTTTCCGATATGCAGATACTCGAGCTCAAGGTACAGGATCTGATTGTACCCGAGAACTGTGCTGATTACATGGTTCGAGTAGGGCGATTCGTGGATGACAGCTTGGAAAAGATCTACAAGAAGAAGAGATACTATAACTTCAAGGCTCCAGAGGACACGATTGGCCAGCTTGTTGTTGGTCTGGCACCACACACATCCGCAGGAATTATCGGAAGAATTGTTGGATTCACAAATGCTAGTGTCTGCTATGCGCATCCCTTCTGGCATGCAGCAAAGCGTAGAAACTGTGACGGGGATGAAGACGCAATCATCTTAGTCCTTGATGCTCTCATCAACTTCTCTAAGGAGTATCTTCCCGCAGGACGAGGAGGTTTCATGGATGCTCCTCTTGTCCTCTCAGTCATACTAAATCCCGAAGAGGTCGATGATGAGAGCCATAACATAGAGGTCTGTTATCGCTATCCCGCCGAGTTCTATGAAATGGTTTCCAAGGCTCAGCATCCTAAGGCCGTGCAGCATCTTGTTGATATCGTGGAGTCTCGTCTGGGCAATGCGGAGCAATATGAGGGGTTCGGCTTTACTCATGATACATCATCAATAGATGATGGCCCTCGGAACACAAGATACAAGACTTTGGGAACTATGGCCGAAAAGCTGGAAGCGCAGCTTCACTTAGCAATTCTTCTTGATGCAGTTGATTCGAAGGATGTAGCTGAGAGGGTTCTTTCCCATCACTTCATTCGTGATATACGGGGCAACCTCCGTGCATATTCTACACAAAAGATACGGTGTCGTAAATGCAACAGAGTCTACCGTCGAATACCTATGTCCGGCAAATGTACAAGATGCGGTGAGGGATTATTGCTCACGGTTAGTCAGAGGAATATCTCAAAGTATCTAGCAGTTGCTGAAAAGATGATGCGTGATCATGACCTTAGTCAGTATCTTCAACAGCGCCTGAAACTCATCAACGCAGCTCTCGATTCACTCTTTGTTTCAGAACAGACTGACCTCACAGACTTCTTTGAATGAGCTAATTATTCCTCGAGTGCTAGTTTGAGCAGGTCCCTATCCTCAATCATTCCAATCAGACTATTTGTTGCAGAGAGTACTGGTGCTTGATCTATGTCATGCTTTCTGAATATCCTGACACATTCTGGAATTGTGCTTACTTCATTGACACTTATAATGTTCTTAGTCATCACGTCTTTTATCGGGACATTTGGAAGTCGGAGCAGCTTCTTAGTGACCACCAAAAAGTCCTTTGAGTCCCAGCTCCATTCAACGGAGGAGTCAGTACCACTGTACGTCTTTGATACATTATCCTCTGTAGTCACTTCAGATAATCGGATGAAGTCACTGACTGTAATCATTCCTGTGACTCCACCACCCTCGTTTACAAGAACCAGCGCATTCTTGCCTGCCATCTCCATCAGCATATACGCGAGTGGACAGGGGGTTTCTTCCCAAGCTGCACTGATGTGTGATTTCATATAGTCGCCAACCTTGGCGTCCTGGAATTTCTCGTTCTCCTCTAGGACCGCTCCTAAGATGTCAGGAATTGTCACAAGGCCTACCAGTTCCTCATTATCCACAACAGGAAGTCGCCTGAACCCTTTATCCAGCATCAGCTTGGTTGCAGTCTTCACCTGTGTCCTCGGCGAAACTGTTTCAGGGTCTCTCACCATCAACATGGCCAGTTGTGGTTCATCCGCCTTTCTCAAGAGGTCACTCCTAGTGACCATTCCTACGAGAGTCTTCGTGCCTTTCTTAACAACAGGTATTCCATTGACCTGCTTTTCTGCCATGATTTGCAGGACGTCCTCTCTAGTTCCAGGGACATAGGCAAATACCACATCAGACTGCATGCACTCTGCGACTTTCATGCTGATACCTTCATTGTTGGTTTGCTTTACTCGGGTATTGTAGAAGCGGCGCGTCAAAGCATTGGCTTTTCTAAACCAATTGGCCCTGCGGCAACGTCGAAATAGATAGGGCCGGTAGCACCTACTCCCTTTGGCTTTAAAATGTAGTGGCGCGTCAAATTAGATGTTTCAAATGGTCACCACGGGTTCTTCTTGACTCCTAAGAGGTAGCTCATGACATTGCTCACCCAATGAACGATCAATGTGGTGATAATGAGTAGCACTGCATAGACTCCTTCAGGCTGGAGAAGTGGATAGGCAAAAAGGAGAGCCATGATTATGAATCCAAGCTGATCAAGGACTGGGGAGGGCCCTCCACTCTGCACATTTGCCCTTCTCTTCAAAAAGGATCCAATGAGGTCACCAGCCAGTGCCCCAACAGAAAGAAGGAGGCCCGCAGGCGCCGTCATGAATAAGGCATACTCCATACTCGGAGTCACTGTGACAAACTCTGCCAAAATCGGCAGCAAATATGGAGCTAGAATGAACTGTCCCAGACCTGTCAAAGTGCCAAGAAACACACCAACAACGAATCCTCGTATTGTCTTACTATCACCAAGGATCCTGTGACCATCGCGCATGACTCTGCCACCATCAATTGGCCTACCGCCTCCAAATATCACAGGAGTTGCATTGGCAATCCAAGCCGGCAATCCTAACCACACTGATAGTTCTAGCAGAGCTAGTGCTTCATACATTTGGCGTGACTCCAACAAAACCCAATTGATTACTCATTTCATTGTTTCTTTTTGGTCCGGTTCCAGCGCCAATCCTCTTTCTGTGAGGAAGAGCCTACACATCGAGGGTTCGCTTTCTGGTCTTAATCTTTTCAGTATCCTCTCCCCAGTTCCTTTTCCAACACGCATCTTCAAAATATAATCTGACCAATAATCAAGGATGTTGCCGGCAACAGGCTCAAAACCTTCAGTGCTATCCATGCTTCCCCTCACCTGGTTTAGAACAAGCACTGCAACATTTCTTTCTCTTGCTAGACCTTTCAAAACTCCTGCCTGTCGGTTGAGCTCCCGATGGTTTAGATAGTTAGTTTCGCGGTCGTCCAACACTGCTCGATATAACCGGGTCAACGTGTCAATGACTACAAGCCTAGTTTCATCATGTGCATATAACTCGATATCGTCAATCAGGGCACTCTGTTCTTCGAAGTCTTTAGGGGATAGAATCATCATTTTGCCTTTGATGTGTTCAAACTTCTTTCCCGAAATCTGTTCCAGCCTCTCAATTGGAGAAGTGGACTCTGAATTGATGTAGATGGTTCTTGCCCCTATTCTATTTACGGCATTTGAAAACTGAAGGGCGACGGTTGTCTTTCCTGCAGCTGCCTCTCCATAGAAATGAATGAACAGACCGGTTGAAAGCCCGCCGTTTAGAATCCTGTCCAGGGCTGACACACCTGACGGAAGAATCAAATCACCCTTCACCCGTTTCATGTTGTCACAAGACAAGTGATAAGCCTAACTCAGAAGGAGTGATGCAATGCCAAGGTACGATGTAGCAATTGCCACAAGGAATCCAAAGGTCCGCTATCTTGCTGTGAACCTCATGAAGCGGCTTGGTATTGATTTCATAATCTGCGCTCCTGATGACGAAAAATGCGATACATCACAAGTCGTCATAACAACTGACACTGAGGCCACACAATTCCATACAAGTCATCTAGTGCTGCTGGATGAGGTCTCCAATGACGATGTTACCGCTATTGAAATCATGTTAGCACTTCTAGACATCAGAAATCCTTCAGTCATATCTATTGGCATTGACCCAGGAATGAAATTCGGTTTGGCACTGGTTGCCGATGGTATGGCTATCTATGCAATCACAGCATCTACTCCACAGAGAGCTGCCAATTATACATTTCATTGGCTATCCGTCATCCGCAAACATTTCCAGAATCCTGTGTTGGTGCGTGTGGGTACCGGATCCCGATTGTACTCGGCACTCTACCTACGCGGAATCAAGGACGGAGCCACCAATAGATTCCAAGTCGAGATGGTCGATGAGCGGCATACAACTAAAAGAGGGGAATCAGACAAATCATCTGCCACATTAATAGCCTCTCGAAAAGGCCGTCCCGTTTCCGATGAGGATTTCGTTCTTGATACAAAGGCTGGATATGTTCGGTCATTGAAGCGTCTTGTCGCCAAAGCCACAGAAGGCAGACTTATTCTTAATTCCGCGCAGGCTAAATCCATTTTACTGAATGAAGTTACTCTGGACGAGATTCTGGACAATAGTAATCAATAGTCAGCAGCAAAGAAGGCTCCTATTTGTTCAGCTATAATGCTCGGGTTGTCGGGTATCACCTGTACCACTTCTGCCAACCAAGATGGCAGAAATCTCTTCAGATAGGGTGTTGCGAATCTCTGGTCCAGAAAGACAATTGCCCCCTTATCATCAAGTCTTCTGACAGGCCTTCCTGCAGCCTGAATCGCTCTTGTCATTGCGGGAAGAACATAGGCATATTCTCTCCCTTTCTTGTTGAAACGAGCATCATAATACTGTATCAAAGACTCTGTACTCGGTGTTGGCTTTGCATAAGGCACCCCCACCACAATAACACTTTCCATCGTTGGGCCGGGGAAGTCACCGCCCTCAGAGTTCCGTCCACCTTGAACACCCAAGAGGACCGCTCCTCCCTCCTCTCCCTTCTGCTTGAAGCTCTCAATCATCTTGTCGTTCTCTGTTCCTTTCATTCCCGGTTTTTCTTGAAATAACTTCACTTTCAACCGCTTCTCAAGACCAACATTCAACAGTGATTTGCCAATCGAATAGCTAGTTGTAAAGATGGCCGTATTGCCTGGCGTTGCATGCGCCACCGCCACACAGTGATTGACCATTCTCTTGAACATGTCATCATTTCGAGCTTGATAGGTGGTTTCCACATCCTCAACTATCAAACATAACCTATTGCGTGCTGCAAATGGACTGTGATATGTGCTTGTTATGGCATTCTTGCCGAATCCTAGCATTTCTGAATAGGCGGTCATTGGAGAAATGGTTCCTGATACAGCCACAGAGTTGTGAACGCGATTCAAGATTGGACTGGTCACAGAAGTCGGGTCCAAGGCGAGTAGTTCAAGAGATACCCTCTTATTCTCCCCTCTTCCCCGGTTTGAGGCCAATATGAACGTGTAATCATCGCGCTCTATGCAGTTTGCCCATCTCATCATGAAGTCTGCTACCCTGTGAATAGAAGAACGCGGGAACTTTCCAGCCTTAAGGAGTCCTCTTCGTATATTCATACCCAAGTCTCTCATATGTACCAGAACATCTGTTTCAGGGTCCAATCCTGAGATCTGAAGGACCTGATCAAATACTGTCTGTGGGTCAATTCCCTTCTCATCAGTTTCTGCCATGCCCACAGTCTGGTCCAGAATCCATTTTGCAAGCCCTCGAGAGAAATCCTTTGATATGGAGTCATTATACGTCGTGGCTTCTCGCATGGCTTGCCTAATCGTCCCAATTGTGAGAGAGTCACTCGCTGAACTAAGAGCCGTAGAAGGTACGTTATGCGCCTCATCTTGGACAAGGACCATCTTCGACAAGGGAGTTTCAAGCTCGGGCATGAATGTTTCCATAATCCATGGATCAAAGACATAGAGATATGATAGTGCTATCACGTCAACGACTTTTGCCAGCCTTTTGGCAAGTTCATACGGACAGATAGACCTGTTTCTTCCTATCTCCACCATTTCCGGCGCGGTCAATACTCGTTTTGGCATGTCTTCAAGTAGGTTCGCTGGTGATCCCGCAATCCTGAGATTCTCATAATAGATGCATCGTCGTGTTACCTTTAACTGACCACAGACCTCACTTATTGGCGCCACATAGTCTGCATTCTCAAGGACGAACTCATTTATACACATGTGACGTCGACCACGAAAAGAAACCCCGCTAACATCGTTCTTCTCAAGGATGGCATCCAGCTCCTCAACAACACGGTCCAATTGTCTATGAGTTCGGGCACAATAGAGAATTTTCCCCTTGCTTTCTCTTATCCATGGGAGAATTCCACTGAGCGTTGCACAGGTCTTTCCAAATCCATTTGGGGCCTCCGTACATATGTGTGTCCCTTCTCTTACAGCACTCTCAATACCTGCCATCATCTCATCTTGACCGGCTCGAACACTCGGATAAGGAAAGAAGTCGTGGTATGTATGCTTCTCAGTCATAGAGTTCTCATCATTCTGGAAGTAGTACCATTGATAACGCTGTTGCTCTGCCACCAGCCGTTATTGCTTTATTACAGAACACATCTTGAATAGTTGGGTGTTACTGATGGAGTTTGATGACATCAGGCAGTTTGTGTCTGATACCAGCCAAGGCAAGATTCTGTTTAGAATAATGGATTTTGAAAACGGCACACTTGTTCTAATCTCTGATTCTGACAAGCTTCGACTTGGTCTTTCAGCAGTGGCTATACCTCCAGGTCATGGGAGGTCAGAACCAACATCAACTGGATTATTCTCAGCTGGCTTGGATGCAGCGCTCGTCCGCACCTTTGCCGAGAGAGTGTCCGCATGGACTAATCAGTCATGCATGGTTGTTGTCGCAATGAGCACGTTGAATCAAGTTATTGTGATGGAACTGCTGACTATTTTAAAGAACCATCTTCTGACTTGATGTGTTCTATGACTTCTCGAACCCATCTTCCAGCACCTTCAGTGGCATACACATGATCAAGAAAGGAGTCCCAGTCTATATCCATTGCATTGGTCCAGTTGTCAAACTCTTTCTGGAGATTGTCAGATGCAAGTTGATGATACTGACAAAAGCATCCTCCAACATCATTGGGCCGACCGCAGATTGGGCACTCACTCATCAGATGCCCCCTCCCGCTTTTCTGCTGCCTTTTCTCGACGTTTCTCGAGTTCCCTGAGATCATCCTGTCGTCCAGGGCACTCTGTCCAGTTCACACAGGTCTCCCAGACACGTCGTCCTGAAATCTTGATCATATGATGCCCGCAGTATGGACATTCCTTGTTCAGCGGCAAAATAGATCCCTTCTGCGGCAGTGGGAATGTCTGATCGCATCCTCCATCCCTGTATTGAGTACATCCTACGAACCTTTTCCCAGTTCGTGGGGATCGAATAATGACAAGCTTGCCCACACCGCATTTGGGGCAGGGTCCTATCTCCTCGCTCTCTTTCCAATAGCGTTGCAGCCCGTTTACGAGTGTCCTCCCAATGCTCTCTTCCTGTGACTGGAACACCTCAAGCAGCTCCTGCAGGTCCTCTTGTGCATGTGATAACACTCTTTCTCGGTCAAGACGTTCCTCTAGAATGCCTTGCATCTCCTCCTCCAATTGCCTTGTGAACTCTGCAGACAGTATCTTTGGGACATACTGGCTAAGGGTTTCGTGTAAAGCGTATCCAAGTGTGGACAGTTCGAACTTGTCGCCAAGTGTATATCCCCTTGACCTCACCGAATCAACAATCGAAGATCTTGTGGCTTTTGTCCCTAAGTTCTCTTTCTCAAGCATCTTGAGTAGACTTGATGGGTTAAAGCGTGGAGGTGGTGATGTGAATCGTCCATCCTCTCTGACAGACTCAAGGTGCACTGCGTCCCCCTCAGCTATAGCTGGCAAAATCCTCTCGTTGAGTTTGACATATGGCTCATAATAGTCCATCCATCCTCTCTTGAGGATTTTGAGCCCTCTTGCATAGAGAAGATGGTCTTTGCATGAGATGTCTGCTCTCATGCTCTCTTTTACTGCATTCTCGCCAAATAGAGCGAAGAACCTGCGGACAATGAGGTCGTAAACTTTAGTTTCGCTTGGCGTCAATCTCTTTGTTGGTCTGGCTCCTGTCGGATGAATGGCTGGGTGTGCCGGGTCGTCTTTCATCCCTTGGGCTGGAGTGAGATTCCCAGCAACGATGACCTGTTTCGCAAGCCCTGCATATCTCTTGTATTTGCTTAGATTGTCAAGTATCTCTTTCACATTGATGCTGGAAGGTATCTTCTGACTACCAGTTCTTGGATACGAAATGAGAGCTTCAAGGTACAATTTCTGAGCAATTGCTAGCGTTCTGCTTGGTTTGAAACCAAAGTGTCTATAGCTCTCAGACTGCAGCCCGGACAAGTTGAAGGGGACGGGCGGCGTCTGAGTGTTCCTCTTGCTATTGATCCTATCAACAATGCCCGATTTTCCCTTCAAGTCATCTACAATTGTAAGCGCTTCTTTCTTCACTGCAATCCGTTTCCTCGAGTACTCAAGTTCCAATTCGTGCCCATTGTGCACCCCCAGTGTCAAGATAGTCCAATACGGTGTGGGCACGAAGCTATTGATGGATTGGTCACGTTCGGCGACAAGTGCAAGAGTCGGACCTTGAACCCTTCCCGTAGAAACTATCTTGAACCAGCCTGAGGCCTCTTTTATTGCCAAGGTGAGCGCTCTGGTCAGATTGATTCCATATAACCAATCCACCTCATGTCTGGCTGCACCAGCCTCTATCATGGGGAAGTCCAGAGTATCTGACATGTTATCATAGGCTCTCTCAAGCTCTGCCTTAGTCAAAGTCGAGAATATCATTCTCTTTGCCTTACCAACATCTGCTCTGCATGCATAGACTAGGGTAAGGTATCCGATGAGGCTTCCCTCAATGTCGAAGTCTGTAGCAATGACATACTGGTCTATGTCCTTAGACAGGTTCTTGATCAGACGAATTATCGGTTTGATTCCAGTCGCCTTCTTATCGACCTCATACCTTGGTACCCACTCTGCTGACAGTCTGGGATATTTCCAGCCTTTCTCAGTCTGCCGGAGCTCGAACAGATGACCAAGAGCATAAACAACAACCAAGTTGTTCTCATTTCTGTGGCACTCGAAATAGGAGGCGCCTCGCTTCTTTACCTCGCCGGGCGCCCCCTTCTCATCCAGCGCTTGAGCTATCCGTTTCGCTGCGGTTGGCTTTTCAGAGATTATCAAGACCCTTGACAGCTATCTCGCCTCACATTGGTATGGTACAGATTTCCATCCCACGATAGTCTTAAAAGCAGACCGCCAAACGAAACCGCTCAAGGTGTGCTGATTTGCCCTGGTGGCCAAAATTCATCATTAAGCCAAGAGTACGACTCACAAGGCCAAGGTTTGGGATGCCCCAAAGGCCTCCGGACATTGTTCTGTTTGGACTTGCTTTCATAGCTATCCTGTTCATACTAGGCGGCAACCTTTACACTCTCATTCGAACGCCACCGGCCATTGCTGGTAATCCCTCCGGCAGCGGCGCCCCTATTCTCATTGCACCAGGGATTGACGTTCAGCTCGGGATGGAAGGAATCGTGGCCTCGGTCGTGGTTATGATTGGGGTCATTGGCCTCGGTCTCGTGTATTATTCCTCAAAGTACGTCTTTCAGCCTGGCTATGCCACAAGGCTCCTCGTGTTGGGAATGATTCTTGCTGGAGTGGCTTTCCTGGTCTTTAGCTACATGTTCACGCTGAAGATCTCATGACAATAAGTTTGCATTCTACTCTATTTCAGTAAGATGATGTCGAGATCGACACGAGACTTCAGATCTGAGATAAGCTCACGTGCTATCACCAGTTTCTCTCTCTTTCTTTCATCTGCTACAAAATTGGATCTATGTCCTGGCTTGGACCATCTCCCGACCATGTCACCAAAGTCCATTCCTGCCAGAACCATACAAGCTGGATTATAATGCGAAACAAGATAACATGCTCTGTCTCCATCTGTAAAGCCTCCCCAGAGAAGGACACGCTCGGTAGGCTCAACCTGTGTGCTTCCAAGTACGGTGTCTAGTCCTGGAACAAACTCGGCCACTTTGTCCATGTTGTCTCCATGTGCATGCACTATTGGTATCGCCCCCTTCCGGATGACTTCTCCCAGGGCATCAGGGTCCCCGTCTAGATCCGTCACAAGTATATCGCATTTGTAATCGAACTCGAGCAGAGCGGATGCTGCACCATCAGAAGCCACGTAGACCACATTGGTAAGTCCCTTTGACGGGATTGTTGTCTTGAGATGCCGCTCCAATGAAGGTCCTGCACCACATATTACAACATTCTTGTTTTCGAGGATACCCTCAAGTTTCCTAAGGATTGGGCCCTGCGGGTGGTCTTTGAGAAGCGAGTCTAAGAGTGATGTGGCATTACGGTCTGCCTGAGGGTCAAGTGCCAGTCTGTCGACAATCCGATTGTAATGGGGCTCCCAGTCCTTCCATTCCATTCGAATCACCCTAGCTTCTTCTCTCGTTTCTCCATCAGGCTTTTGATGGTCATGCCAACTCTGGGCAACCCAAAATAATCCATCCGAAGTAATTTGCCAGTGAGTCTTTCAAGCTGAAGCGGCGACCCCATGACCAAGACACCTGTCCTTTCTACCCCAGAGTCAATCACATCTGTATGATAAGCTGCATCCCCGCCTAGCGCGAGTATTTCTTGCTTGATAATCAGGGCTGCTGGAGTCTTTACGTTCTTGAGCAGGAGGCTAAGAGTGACAGCTTTCCTAGAGAGGGCCCGTCTGATATCAGCTCCAGTACCAATCTGTTCAATCACTATCTCAGCCGCTCTTTCATCTATAGTTCCCAGAAGCTCGATGTCGCGTTCAGTCTCTCTAGTCCAATTCCTAAGTTTCTCCCCCACAGAGGCAGCCTGTCTGGCCTCCATGACGTCATGCGCTCTGATAATACTTGCGCCTCTAGCCACTGCGACTGATGTAGTTCCAATGGTTCCTGTCAACCGGTCGTTTGGATCTGTCTGCCCAAGCAGATTTCCGATGAACGCCTTTCTTGAAACTCCAACGAGAACGGGGTATCCCCACATAGTAAATCGTTTCAGATGCCGAATCAGTTCGAAGTCGGTTTCAGGAGGTTTTCCAAACCCAATTCCTGGGTCAACGATGATCCGTTCATCTGCGATGCCTGCAGCATGAGCTAACTCCAGACTCTCACTAAGCGCATATAGTGACTGCTGAATGGTATTACAAGGTTTCTCACACAGTGACATCAATACCACTGGAACATCTCTTTTTGCAACGAGTGTTGCCATCTTTGGATCTGCTCGAAGACCTGATATATCATTGACAAGTGATGCACCAGAATCCAGAGCGAACTCTGCCACTTTGGATGAAGTAGTGTCAATTGATACAGGAACGCTGGCACAATCTAGTATTTCCTCAAGACTCTCTTTCACTCTTTCCAGTTCTTCTTTCGCAGATACTTTCTGAGTGCCATATACACTCTCAGGAGCAGTGGAGGCTCCACCAACATCAATTATGTCCACGCCATCCTTTTCCATCCGTTTGATTGTCTTGAGGATACCCTCCTTTGAAGTCACAACAGAGCCGGAGTAGAAGGACTCTGAAGAGAGGTTTATGACCCCCATCACACGAGCTGTAGAATTCACTCCAACCTCAAGACGATTAATTTTGACTATATAGGGAGTCACTATTGAGGACCTCAATCGAGGGTATAGGTGAACACAATAAAGGATAACGGAATCTCAAATGTACCATCAAAGTCTTAACGTGTTCATAACCAACTCAGCCCAGCCCTGGTGATATTTGATGAATGCACCGCTCAAGCAAACTCAACTCTACGATTGGCACAAAAGCCACGGCGATATAGTCCCCTTCTCAGGTTGGGAGATGCCAGTCCGCTACACAGACATTCGCGAAGAGCATATGGCTGTGAGGGACGGTGTGGGGATTTTCGACACGTCACATATGTTCCGTTTTTTCATAAAAGGCCCACAGGCTCTAGAATTTCTTCAGACAATGACTTCGAATAATGTCAGTAAGCTAAATGTAAATGGCGGTCAGTATACCACATGTCTGAATGAGCAAGGGGGCATTCATGATGACCTCATGCTATATCGTGTTGATGAACAGGAGTATATCTGGGTCACCAACGCAGCCAATGGACCCAAGATCAGTGCCCATCTCAATAAGCACCTCAAGGATTTCGATGTCGAGGTAGACGACCGTACAGACGAGATTACTATGATTGCAGTCCAGGGCCCGAAGGCCATGGCATTGCTAAGCAAGATTGCTAGAAGAGATCTGAGTGAATATGGCAGGTTCACAAGCAATCTTGTAGACCTCTCTGGATACAGAGTCTACTTGTGTCGCACGGGGTATACTGGGGAGGATGGCGCAGAGCTTCTGGTGCTTGATACTCCATGCAGTGTTGAGGGAAAGAAAAAGGCGGTTGCATTCTGGGAACTCCTGCTTGAACAAGGTCAGGAGTTTGGAGCCAAACCCTGCGGTCTTGGGGCTCGTGACTCGACACGACTGGAGGCTGGCTTGGTACTATATGGAAATGACATTGACGAGAAAACGTCCCCCTTGGAGGCAAGGATTCCTTATGCAGTCAAGTTCAAGGTAGACCCTCATTATATTGGCTATGATGAGCTCAAACGACAGAAGGAAGAGGGTGTCGCAAAGACTCGAATAGGATTAGTCATGATTGATCGTGGTGTGCCACGAAAGGACTACGAAGTGCTCTTTGAGGGTGAGTCGATTGGGAAGGTTTCTAGTGGAGTGATGTCGCCTCTTCTTCGGAATGGAATCGGCTTGGCCTATGTAAAGCCAAGTGTCGTGGAGGAGGATGCCATCGTCGAGATCAACATCAAAGGACGGCTCAGAAAGGCTAGAGTGACGAAGTGGCCCTTCTATGACCCAGAGAAATATGGCTCAACTCGGTCCTCTTGACTAGCCGTTTGATTTAAAGGTAGCATGCATACTCCGGGAAACAACGGTGGACCATCATGTCTGAAGGAACCAGTGTCCCTGATGAATTGAAATATAGTAAGGATCACGAATGGATCAAGGTCGAGGGCGATCTTGCAATTGTAGGCATAACAGACTACGCTCAGCATTCACTTCATGAGATCACATTTGTGGAGCTGCCAGAAGTGGGCTCTAGTGTTGAGGCGGATTCCGAATGCGGACTCGTTGAGTCCATGAAGGCTTCTTCTGATGTATTCTCACCCCTCTCTGGAGAGATTGTTGAGGTCAACTCCAACCTCGAGGATGCCCCTGAGCTAGTAAACGAAGAGCCTTATGGTAAAGGTTGGATGTTCAAGATCAAGCCATCCAATCTTGATGCCGAGATAGACGCTCTTATGGATGCCAAGGCCTACAGCGAGCTCATAGCTTCCGCTGAATGACACTCTTGGCTTCTGCTCCAAGATCCTCATTTCCATAGAAGCGCCGCCATCTGCGGACGTTAATTATTGTTTCAAAACCAGCTGTACAGTAGTAATACTAACAGCAACCTTTTTAGCACAACCAGAATCTGCACGGATGACTTCGAGTCAGAACGGAGAGAACACTCCATATGTCCAGATATGATAGGTTCAAACGGTCGGCTGGTAGGTTCCTTAGACAAGTATTCCATCGACCGAAGGCAAAGATCTCACGTGGCTCCGTGATTTTGGTCACAGCTTTAATCATCATCTTCTTCGCGGCGTTAATACTACGTCTATACCCACTTCTTGACTCACAACCAGTTCTCCGGGCATTCGATCCATGGTTTCAATTGAAGGTCACTGATTACGTAGTCCACAACGGCTATGGGGCCTTCTTCACATGGTTTGATCAAACAACATGGGTCCCATTTGGTCGTGACATCACCACTACAGCCTATGTTGGAGTTCCCTTCACAAGTTCATTCTTCTACTTCGTACTCAATGGAATTGGAATCAGTGTTGATGTCCTCACGGTGTCCCTTGTCATGCCAGCTTTTCTGGGAGCGCTCACAGCAGTTGCAGCATTTTTCCTGGGACGCGAACTCATGAACAACACAGTCGGCCTTCTCAGTGCACTCTTCCTAGCGTTCATTCCAGCATTCATTCAGAGAACAGTAGCCGGTTTCTTTGACAATGAGTGCGTAGGGGTATTCGCCATTGTGGTTTCCACATTCTTCTTTATTAGGAGCACAAAACGAGGCTCTCTACCCTCAGCTCTAGGTGCAGGTCTGGCTTTGGGCTATCTCTTAATATCATGGGGAGGTGGCGATTTTCTCCTTGGCCTGTTCGCTCTCTATGCAGGCTTGATGCTTATCACCGGACGCTATAGCAGGCGTCTTCTTAACTCGTATCTAATCACAGTGGCACTTGGTATCTTCATTGGAGGGCTTATACCACGTAATGGGTTTGAAAACCTCACAACATTTTCCACTTTGGCTCCAATCGGTGTTGGAGTACTGCTTGCAGGCTACGAGATATGGCTACGTGTTGAGAGATATAGAGAGGCCACTGCAACATTCCTAGCACCTCACATGAAGCCAATCCTGATAGGACTAATTACTCCCATAGCGGGAATTGCCGCATATCTTGGATACGCAGGAACAGTAGAGCTTGGCATCCGACCCTTTACATCCAATCCAATAGTGACTTTGGGGAGCAAATTCCTTACAGTCATTAATCCTTTTACACGTCTGGACCAGAGAATCTTTGCCTCGGTTGCAGAACATCTGCCTAGTCCATGGGGAAGCTTCTATCATACATTGAACCTTCTGATCTTCTTCTTCCCCCTCGGAATGTATTTTCTCTTCAGGCGCGGGCGCGATGAGGACTGGCTGATGTTCCTCTTTGGCCTGACTTCGGTATACTTCGCAGGTAGCATGATTCGGCTTAGTCTAATTCTGGCACCTGGCGTGGCTATTCTCTCTGCGGTTGCAGTAAATGGAATGCTATCACCATTTGCGAAGGTGGTCACACAGAAGTCGGTCTTTGAGAGACGGAGATTCAGAATGAGCTCATCCTTGACATCAGAGCATGCCATTGTGGCCTTTGCATTCGTGGCACTGCTTCTTTCACTCAATCTGTATCTTGGAGCATACTATGCCTCCACCTATGTGGGCCCACCAGAGTTTGCACAGGACTCACTCTCAGCTGGCGCGCGCTACACGGACTGGCAGACCTCTATGACTTACGTTCGTGATGTTCTACCAGATGATGCCATTGTGGCTAGCTGGTGGGACTACGGATATTGGATAAATGGCGCCGGAGAGGTACAAACGATAGTCGATAATGCAACATGGAATCGGACGCAAATTGCGCTAATGGGCTATGCTTTGATGGCGTTAAATCTGACAGAGTCATTGAAGACATTCAAGCAGTGGAATACAACGCATGTGCTAGTCTACTACGGCCATCGAACCTCATGGGCAGGTGGCGATGATGGCAAGTGGCCCTGGATGGTTCGAATCGCTGAGGACAGGTTTGGTAAGGGCCTCATAGACGATGCATGGTACATGGGTGACAATCCTGAAACTACAGATGTCATTGAAACAGAGTATATGCTTGATCCCTTCTTCGATTCTACGCTCTACAAGCTGATGGTATTTGGTGAGCCAGTCACTGAAGAGGAAGGTCAAGCCATGGGCCTCTCGACTGACAGGGTCTCAATGGACCGATTCTATATGCAGGACGAGCGATGGACTTCACATATGCCAGTTGAGTTGCATGGGGCTTTCATAAATCCGTTCACAAGCTCTAATCTCGGAACCGTCAAGATCTACGAGATTGACTATACGATGTATGAGCAGTACTTGAACCGTACCACTGCTGATTGGATAGCACCAGATAGCGCTCTTCAATCGGTGGAGATGGATGGTACTCTATCTGCTTGGGAGAAAACCAATCTGAACAGCTATGATGTAGTGTTTGGCGGCAACTACGGTGCCACTGTATACACCGGAATCAACTCGACCCACATCTACTATGGAATACAGATGGACAACTACACGAAAGGTGAGGATGCTTTCGGATTGCAGATTGCTCCACTTGGCTCCCCCGGCGATGCTGATATTCGTCTGGTAGACTATGATGGACATGGGTTCTATGACGGACATATCGGCTACGACGGTTCATGGGCTGAAGACTCCTCTGGTACTAACTCCACAGAGTTTGCAAATGGAGAGAATGTGATCGAGTTCATGATTCCACTGAACAGTGATGATGCACAGGACGTTTCCATGAGTCCCGGAATGAACTATCAGATACGATTGCTGTTCTGGGACAATGTCAAGAGCGGCGAGCCAACATTCGACTCCGACTGGGCTACCTTCTGGGTCGAAGTAGAGCTGTACTAGATTAAAGTGCGATTGGTCACGGCCAATCGCCATTGGTTTCTTTCAATTATTCAGACTGAGCCTTCGCTCTTCGTTTGGCATCTCTTCGATATTTCCCGTATCGGTCTTGAGGACTATATTTTGGAGGTCTGGGGGACACCACTGCCCCTCCACATACTGGGCATTTCTCCTCCTCGAGAGTATATTGATCACAGTCTGTGCACTTGAAAAGGCGGGTCATACGACTACTTCCTGTCAAACTCAAACGAGCCGCCCTTTCCCTCTATGATCTTGGTGACTTTCTTTAGGATGTCTGAAAGGACCTGCTCCCCCTCTTGATAATCAGGACTCTGTATCCTTAGCTTGTATCTTGGAGAACCAAGTGTGTAGATCTCAACAGTGGACTTGTCCATCGACTGCCCCAAAGTGAGACCTTCTGATAGCGCTTTCTTAATGACCTCTACCCCCTCTGGACCCGGAACAAGAATCTTCATTTCCCCTTCAATCTCAATGGATGGAATCTCAATTCTCGCTTTGGCGAGGTCTGCAATCTGTTTCTTGAGTTTCTTTGTTGACTCAACATGCTCAAGTGCTTCTACACCGATGTCAGAAGCCAGCTCGAGACCCTTGTAGATCTCCCCGAAGGCATCCTCCATCGGCCAGCCTATCTTCTCATATACCTTCTCAAGAGTCATGTCATTTTCTTTTGCTATGAGTTCAAGGAGCTTCTCTGCTTTCTGTGCTCGTTTCCATTCATTGTTCTTTGCTCTCCTAGCTTCCGTTGAAACCCTTCTCAGAGAGCAGTCAATGTGCCGTTTCTGGACATCAACCTGTAAGACCTTTATGACGACACGTTGGTTCTCGTGAATGTGATTTCGAATGTTCCTAACCCACGTGCTACTAATCTCTGATATATGGATGAAGCCCTCTTTGTCGCCAAACTCTGGAAGCTTGACATATGCTCCGTATGGGGCTACTTTGGAAGCGACCGCAATGGCATATTCATCTGGTTGCGGCCATTCTGCACGTTTCAGGACCATTATCTCTTCTCCTTCTGGGGAATCCACATGGGTCTGCTAATATAGATTTGGGAGTGAGAGAAGGAATTGATAGGTTCTGTAGAATCCTTTGGCCTCATGGAAATTCTTCGATTTCCCGTGCTATGGCTTCAAGCTTGGCTTTGCCGCCACTAGGCTTTGCTAGAACCTTTTCACACTTCAGACATTTCACTTCGGTCGCAGCATGTGCGAAGATAATCTGCTCGTTCTCGCAATCCAGACACTTGACCTTAATGAACCGTGATCTTGGCTGCTGAACTATCTCTCCCTTAGTCATTATCTTCACCTATACCCGAAGTACTTCTAGCTTCTTCAGTCTCATGCCTTTTGTCTGGAAGGTGTGTTCGCACTCCTTACACTTGTATTTGAGCACAGTCTTCTTTGTTGTCTTTGCAAAACGCTTCTGGATGTTCTTTGGGAATGACCCGTATCCCTTTGTCTTCCTCTTCATCCTGCGTTCGCCCTGAGCCATACTTCGCCTCTTCCCTGCTTTGTATGTGGATATGGCATGTATAGTATGGCTCTTGCATTTGGGACAGTATTTTCTGAGCTCGCCTTTGATCTTCATGCGAATCACCAGTTTCGGGCTCTGGGACCCGACTCTGTGTTGTTTATAACCCTTAGGGCATGTGCCTTCGAAACTGTGAGTGGCTGCTCTATATCCAGCCAAACTGGGTTGCGATATGGGACATTATTGTGGCAATCAGTAGTAGAGCTGCAAATATCACAACCATTGTGGGACCCACCTTGATTCCAGGTGTCTCGTCCTCGAAGAAACGTATAAGCCCGGCTCCGCCTGATGGCATCGGACCTTCTCCACGTTTCTTCCTGCGTTTCTTTTGGGTCTTAGGCATGCCTATGCATCTCCTGATTGGTCATTTGAGCCCGCTCTGAGTTTTTAATCCTTCCGACATGAGAACAAATCAGATTCTACCCAATCTTTCTGATGACAGCCATAGCTGTATCATGCAATACCTTTGAGATGTTCGACAGCATTTGCATAGTCTGTTGTTGCTTCTGCATCATATTCTGCAAATCTATATTAGCCAGCTGAGCGTCATCGCCCGTTTCTGACAATTTTCCCTCCCATTTCTTTATCCTGTTATCAAGTTCTTCTGATTGATCAATGTATGACTTTGCTTTCTCCACAGAAGTGAGGACGGAGTCTTCTCTCTCTACTACCTTGAATTTGTTCGACTTCTCATCATATTTCCAGACATCGCCGGTCTTGGTATTCAATATGAATTCACCAGCAATCTGATACTTTCCAGATTTCTCTTCACCCCTTGAACTCATGTCACCAAGGGCTGGCGCCCGTCCCTGACTTGAGCTCGATGTACCAATGGATTTCCTTTTCACAGATGGAGGTGTCTGGGAAACAGGATGACCACATTTGGGGCAGTTCTCCGCTCCGACGGGAATTGATGTTCCGCATTCACGACAATACTGATTTTGCCTACTCATGAGTAATCACCAGTTGTTCCAGGGCTTTTCTAAGATTAAAGCCCTCTGGAAATTCTCTCGTCTTGAAATCTCAGAGAGTTTGTTGGCAATCCTGCCTAGTAAGCTCTATATGAGCCCCAAATCGAATTTTTGGGGGATTAAATGCCAATACAACAACGTGATTTTCATTGGAATGAGGACTTTGAGCTTGTTAGAAGCTTCCTCATTGAGATGTTCAACCTGACGAGATCCCTTCACAATATGATTCCTTCTAGGTTTGAGAACAGGAAATTTGGCCCCTGTGGTCCAGAATACACAGATGAAGATGATAGACTTGTCAAGATTTGGGAGGAGACAGACGAATCAAATCTCTCAAAGGAGCGGAGAATTATCGCCGTGACCGTTCTTGATACCTCTCCTGTGTCATATCTCAACCTACATCCAAAGTATACGCACGTCGAAAACGAAATCGTACTTGCAATGGAGAATCAGAAAAGGGCGATGGGGAAGACCGACGATAAAGAGGTCCGAATCGCATTTGTGACACCTGCAAGTCACACTAAACGAGAGGAACTTCTGAAGGAGCTTGGATATGAGAACCTAGGTACCTACGGACATAATCGAATCAGACCCGTTGATCTAGATGTCCCAGATTATCACCTTCCAGATGGTTATTCGATTAAACATGTGGATGTTGCTGAAGAGTTTGTGAAGTATCATGAGGTTATTGGTTCAGTGTTCTCTCACTGCGGAGAACACATGACTGAGAAAGCAGCCAGGCTTTACAGTGAAGCCTCTTTCTATCATGATGGTATGGATTTAGTTGTAGTTGCCCCTGATGGAAATTTCGCTGCGTTTACGACTATCAGGATAGACCCTGTTAGTAGAATTGCTGAATTCGAACCAGTTGGCACTCATCCAAATCATCGGAAACTTGGCCTAGCAAAGTCGATTATCCTCGAGGGACTGAAGCGTCTAGAGAAGCATGCCCCTTCATTTGTCTGTATTCCGGAAGCTGCGGATAATGAAAGCGCAACAAGGTTATACGATTCTCTTGGGTTCTCTAGGGAAGATCTTCATATATGGCGGAAATTCCTCTGATGAATCGCCTTCGATTATCTGTTGTCCTGACACTCACAGGGAGTCTTACCACATCTTGAACAGGCGTTATTGTACTTGCCAAGTAGCGCATCCCCTAGGTCGATCTCCAGAAGATTTGCAATTGAGATCACCCATGCAAAGACATCTGCAACCTCATTCTCGATGTATTCCATTCCCCTATCTTTGGAAATTGCATCACTCAGTTCAGCGAGCTCTTGGAATGTTCTCAGAAGAGTGCGTTCCACTCCTCTATTCTTGTCCCTCTCAAGATAGATCCGACGAATCAGGTCTTGAGCTTCCTTGATATCCATTGCATCATCCCCCGTAGGGCCCACTCTATGGGCTCCTACATGAACCTCAGATGTGCATATGCATCAGTTTCAGTGTCGAACGCGTAGTGCACTTTCTGGTAGCCTTTTCGAAACTCGGAAACATCAGCAGCAATCTTCTCTTTCTTCTCTCCTTTCATCACTAGACGAGTCATGAACTCTGCAACAGCGTCCATCTCAGACTCCTTCATACCAAGACGAGTCAATTCGCTTGTTCCCAAGCGGATACCGCCAGGAGATCTATAATCTCTGCCCCTCTTCTTGTCCCAGGGCAAGAGATTCCTATTGATAATGATATTTGCATCTTCGAGTTCTTCCTCAACTACACTCCCATCCTTCATTGGGGTTTCAGTCACATCCACTAGAATGACATGTGATTCTGTGAAGCCTTTGTGTTCAGCTATGACTTGCCACCCGCGTTCATGCAATGACTGTGCAAGGGCTTTTGCATTCTTGCGAATTTGAGTCATGTAGTCCTTACCGAACTCAATCATCTCAGCAAGTGCTACGGCAAGACCTGCTACATTGTGAAGATGATGATTGCTCAGCAGTCCTGGAAATGAGGCTCGCTTAATTGCATCTGCAAACTCTTCCTTTGCAACCACACACCCATGCTGAGGACCTGGCAGAGTCTTGTGAGTGGATAGGGTCATAATGTCTGCGCCCTCCCTTAATGGGTCCTGAAACATACCAGCTCCAATCAAGCCTGTAACGTGGGCAGAGTCGTATCCAATTACCATATCATATTCGTCAGCAATTTCTCTGAATTCCTTGACGGGGTGAGGGAAAGGAAAGACACTTCCTCCGAAAAGAAGGAACTTGATTACGTCCCCTTTGTCTTGAAGTTTCTTGATGAGGTCAATACTTGCATCAACATCAATATTGAATTCGTGATCATCAAACACCCAATTGCGCACCTTGTGCCCTCTAATGGCGCCCGCGGTGCCACCGAGGTTTTTTCTAGCATGAGAGATATGTCCTCCATGGGCAATTGAAAGTGCCATCATCCTGTCCTCTGGTTCCATGACCGCAGTATACATTGCTAGATTTGCAACGACCCCAGAAATGGGCCTCACATCTGCAAAATCTGCATTGAACAGTTTCTTTGCCAAGTCTATGCAAATCAACTCGACCTCATCGATGTACTTACACCCTGCATATACCCTCTCACCGGGCCATCCCTCAGCGTATCGGTCTCGAAAGTCACACACAATTGCAGACCTGACAGCTGGTGATGACACGTTCTCACTTGCGATGAGGTTGATAGTGTTCTGCATCCACTTGTCATGTTTTTCCAACAGATCGAAAACTGAATCGTAGAGTTTCTTATGTTCGGTCAACTCGGACACTCCTGAGCCTAGACGATGGGT
>JBHLQS010000014.1:0-31093 GCA_048883405.1 Candidatus Thorarchaeota archaeon | reverse complement strand
ACAGGATTGTTGAGGATGTGGTCGATCTCCCTCTGTTTTCTTGCTGCTATCTTTCTGAATAGATAACTCATGATCGACATCTGTTTTTTCTGCCTCCAACAGTCAGGAGTGCTAACTCCCTTACTGCTACTTTCTACTGAGGGCAAACAATGTGATGTGTTGTTGGCTACCGTTTGATTAGAACCAAGACAAGTGATGGATTTCAGAACACTGTTATGAGCGGTGCCGAGAAATTTTTGTTTTGAAATTACACTCTATTTCATTAACGGGGCGATATGAGTAGTTTTTCACATTCTGTATTGTGAGAACCTGTAATGATGGCAGATTGAACAGTGCGGTTTACTCTAGCCTCCTTAGGGTCCCCTCTCTCATGGTTGCAGTCGGTCGAAGTATACAAGCGAGCGGATTAAGATGCATAAAAACCACAAAATGACTCTCATAAAACACCAATAAGATGATAATTTAAAACAAAAGGGCTCTATAACAGTCTATTTCTTTTAAGGCGGTCTTTTCTATCCTTTGAATTTCAAGCTTCGCGCATATGAAGGTTGGCCTGCAAGGGAAGGAATCGATTTGAACCAATTTGCCGTTGGTTGTGTTAGGGTGTTGATGTGATGATCACACAACTTCAAGAGCAGCTGTCAATTGCATGTGAGAAGAAAAGGAGAGGATTAGTTGATGTGACTTTGCCTCTGCAGGTCATGTTCAACAATCGCGACAGAAATATCATCAAGGCACAGATTAGATACACTGGAGCTGAACGTGATGCTTGGCTCATCCTGGTAGCCGGACTTCGCAGTGACATATTATCGACCTTTGATCGCTTCAAGGAGGACATTCCAGGTAGGTACTTACCTTGTGACATTCTTGGTCTCGTGCCAGCTATCTCTCTCATGTCTTCATCATACAACAAAGGACTCGCCATCAGTGCAATTGCCAGAGATGATGTTACGCACCTGATCTTGGTGTTTGAGGGACAATCGAATCGAAGGGGTGGGACTCTCAGGACTCTATCTACCTGTGTCTACAACTTCATGAAGAAGTGGGAGTCTTGGGTCGATGTTCTGCTGGGGACGCTGAAGAGAGACCCGGTTATAGGCGACTGGAATACAGACTTTCGCGAATTCTTGGCTGGAGAGTCGGGCTACATCACAATGCCCTGGCATACTCCAATGTCCTACCCTGATCGTGCAATATGCCTTGAAAGAATCGTTCTCGCATCAAATGCTCTAATGAGTTCAGTTCTTGACAGTGGCCAGCTGGTCGACCCGAAGGTTGTTGGTCTGAGAGAGTGGCTGAATGAGCTACGAGCCCTTCCCGAGGTGGTCAGTGGAATTAGGGTTGGAGAGGAGGTTCCAATTTGATGCTTGCAGATGAATTATTGAAGAGGCATGCAATTTCTCCTGTGGATTTGCCCAGCGCGGCATGGCTAGCCGGGGCAGCTGCAGGACTGGAGGTTAATAATCATAGGAGCCCAAGGTGGCTATGGGAGCCGTTTATTGAGGATTTATTGGATCTATTAGTTTATCATGGCAATATTGAGCCAGCCGAACCGGGCACAAGCCCCAACTTTGGCGATGGTGCAATAGGGTCAGCGTATGATGCACTGGGAGGATACGTATCTATCACGGGTGAATTTTGCCCTGAAGGTCTCTACTTCAAGGTGCCATTAGAGCGGCAGAAAGATGTCGCTCGATTGCTATCACCCGGTCATGTGTACGTTTCTAGCGGTGAGATAGTGATTCCTCCCCATGAAGTTCCTTCGTTTCTCCGACTCGTTCCAATCCATGGGCCCTTGTCTGACACCATTGATGAGGAGGCGCTGATATGACTGAGTTGGAGGGTGTGACTGGCGTCGGGCCAGCTGCAGCAAAGAAGCTGAGAGAGGCATTTGTCACAACGGCTGAGTTGCTGGCTGTTCAGAACCCTGTTGAACTGCAGAAGAAGACAAAGCTCGGGGAAGGCACAGTCGAGAAGATCGTACGTAATGCTAGGATTCTCCTTGGAATGCACGGCTTCAAGTCTGGCCTTGAGGTGGAGAAAGAGATGGAGTCCAAGTCGCGCTTAAAGACGGGAATAGAGAAAATGGATGAAGCACTGTTTGGAGGAGTCGAAGTCGGGTCTCTCGTTGAGTGTTATGGCCCTGCAAGAGGAGGAAAGACACAATTCAGTGCACATTTGGCTGTCCGAGCACAACTTCCACGAAACCGAGGGGGTCTCGAAGGTAGAGTGTTGTGGTTGGACAGCGAGTCATCATTCAAGCCCTATACCATCAGAGCCAACGCCATTCGATGGGGTCTTGATCCTGACATTACATTAGGCAATATAGGACGTGCAGAGGTCTTCCTTTCCGATCAGATTCAGGAGATATTCGAGTCCATACCCCAACTCTGCAGTGAGCAAGACTACGTCCTTGTTGTTATAGACTCGTTCACCGGACTCTTTCGAGCTGAGTACACAGGTCTGGAGTCCCTAAGAATACGTCAGCAGGAGATGAATGCGCTCCTAAACCAAATGAGAAGAACCGCCAAGGCAACAGATGCCATCTTTGTCTACACAAACCAAGTGATGTCCAAGATAAGCACCTACGGTGGGTATGATAATGCTCCAATCGGGGGCCATATACTGTCCCATGCTAGTGATTACAGATTCTACACCCGCAGGACAAAGGATGACAAACGGAAGCTCCAACTGATAGATAATGCAGGGCTTCCCGAGTTCGACGTAGAAATGGTCGTAGGCTGGGGTGGGATGTACCAGGACTCCAAGAGCAAGAAGGAGAAGGAACCAGAGATTCTTGACTACTTTGAGAAGCAAGGCGTCACTGAAGAGGAGACTGAGATTGAACTCGAGGAGGCTGAGGCGCCGCAAGCTAAGGCAGGTGAAGCTGGGTGACCTCGGAACGAGGGATGTTCAGAGTCTACCAGTGCCCCAGCTGCACAAACATCGGATACACACCTGTTGAGAATGAGCAAGAGGAGTCAAGATGCAGTCTGTGCAGGAGTCTGATCTTTCATGCACCTGGAACAATCTATGCGGCGACAATTCAGGAAGCCCAGGCTAGTGTCCGTGAGCTTGTGATTGAATCGCGCCAGAATGCCAAACCCCGAGGCGGAGGGAGAGGCTTGGGCATTAAGAGGCGTGTCTACTATATCGTCGAAGCACTAGTTGACCTCAACAGAGGGCGACCGGTGTCGATTGAAGATGTCATGAGAGAATGCAGCGATGCAGGCATCGATATCTCTCGTGCAATGACATTCCTTGACTCTCTCGTTTCGGAGGGCGATATAATCAAGAACGGCGGGCTGGTCACCATTCCAATGGAAGTGTGGTAGGTTGGGGGGGCACCGAGTCGGAGAGCAACTATCTCTGGGTTCCAGAATCCACGCGAGTGAGTCCTGTGTGCATCTGGAGGCTGACTAATGAGTACTGCTGTTACTGATCCTCTCGCATGGTTTCCTTATACGCCTAGACTGCATCAGGACAAGGCTGTAAGATTTGCTGCTGAGGTCTTTTCGTCAAAGACAGTAGGATTGCTGTCTGCTGATTGTGGGGTCGGAAAGACTGTGGCCGTCCTTTCAGGATATCTTGCTGCAAGGAGTAGTGACGCGAATTCAAGGTTGGTTGTACTTACCCGGACTCATAGTCAGTCAAGAGTGTTCGAGATTGAACTTGATGTCCTCAGGGCGCTGATGCCTGAACTTACCGCCACAACTATGGTTTCGAGAATCCATATGTGTCCAATTCGAAGTGAGATTTACTCTGACACATCTACAGGCTTTATGCGAGCCTGCGCATCGATGATCAAGACTGGGCAATGTACGTATTACCATAATGTCTATAGAAAAAGCTCAGGCGATAGTCGAAGTGTCATCAGAGAGTGGGTTCGAGAACATGTTGAGGAATTGCTAAACACGGGCGTTGTGACACGTGAGCGAGTTGAAGATCTATGCAGCGCAGAAGGTGTGTGCCCGTATGAAGTGATGCGTTGGTGTGCAAGACAGAGTAAGGTCATAATTGGACCGTATAGCTACATGTTTAGATCAAGGGTGCGTGGCGCTCTTCTAGCATCATTGGGCCTCTCACTTCATGATGTTGACCTACTTGTTGATGAAGCCCATAACCTGTCAGATCATGCACTTGACTCGGAAACAGCCAGGCTGAATGGTGAAGACCTCCGATGGTTAAAGGACCATAAGTCAGAGCTCGTCAAGGAAACCGGGATTAGCTGGATTGGAGAGGCTGTGGACTTTCTCTACGAAACGATGATGATTAACCTTGACGGGATGAACAGAAGATCAGAGCGTACATTAGCCAAGTGGGATGTTGCTCCCAGATTCATCAAAGAGTCTGATTTGCGACTCATGCATGAAACTACTAGTCCTAGCATTGGTGATCCCGAAGTGGCTGTTTCAATGGAAACACCACTGGACAGACTTGTTGAGTTCCTCTTTGTTGCCCATCTATCTACCAGAAGCGAGGGATGGCATGTGACCCTCAATGTGAAACGATCCTGGGATGAGGCATTAACCGCTTCGAGAGCTACGCTCATGATTCGTCCACTAAACGCATCTGGTCTCTCTGCACCCGTACTTAGGGGTGCAAGGTCCGCGCTCCTGATGTCTGGGACTCTGAGACCGCTTGAGCATTATTCGAGGCTATTGGGTGTTGGGGGTGCTATAACAGAGGACTTGGCAAGTCCATATCCGCGGTCTACGAGACTAGTACTCATTGACAGAGAGCTCACCACCAAGTATCAGTCAAGAAGCCCTGATCTATGGCGTGCCCTGGCTGATAAAATAAACGCTGTACTCACGACGGTCCCCGCGAATAAGAGTGCCCTAATTGCGTTTCCAAGTTACAAGATTCTTCATGAAGTCTTAAGCTATGGCATTGACTCTGGTTATCGCGGAACGCTGATCGAAGAGAGAAGAGACCGCATTGAAACCGTAGCAGAAGCGTTGGAGAGTGGACCCCATGCTATCTTCTGCGTATTCGGAGGGAAATTCTCTGAGGGAGTCGACCTCGTGAAGGGCGGTTCTAGTATGATCGACCTCATCATAGGAGTAGGTATACCATTCTCTCCTCCAACAAGCTACCAGCGGGCACTGCAGGAGTTCTATGATGGCAGATTTGGGGAAGGAGCTGGTTACTATTACGGAGCGTTAGTCCCATCTATTCGTCAGGTTGCCCAAGTTCTTGGTAGACTAAGGAGAGCACCTGAAGACTGGGGTGTTGTTGTTCTTTTAGACAACCGCTTTCTCAAGCATGTCCGGGTGTTCGGCGATGATATGGTGGCTGATATCTGGCCCTTTGGGGATGTTGCTGAGCTCAAGGCTGCCATTTCGCAGTTCATAGCTCTAAGGGAGGGAAGTTGACTTGGCCTGGTACGAGCGATCGGAGATTACATGGATTGGCCTTGGAACATTGATACTTGGTGCTATTCTAGGAATCTGGTTGTCTTGGGGAAATATGGAAGTTCTTCTGTCTTTAATCACTATAATATCTGCAGGACTCTTGGCTCTGAGTTGGAGGAATAATCATCCACCTCTTATTGTTTGGGATGAGGAGCGAGGTGTCCTTGCTATTCTTTGGTCATTTACGTTAGAGGTCATAGCAGGACGATTGATGACAAGCGTTCCTATCGGACTGGACCTTAGCCATTCGGCATCCAAGGTCCTTCGAGCTCTTCATGCGCGATATAATGGGAAGAAGAATGGAGAGGTTCGGTTCTTTCTCTGCAGACCCGCAGGAGATGGTGTCACACGTGCGGGGATGCTTGTTGCGCGAAGAGGCATCCGGTTCCTAGATGGGATAAAGAAGGCATCTTCGTTCGCAGATGAAATTGTCACTGACGCGACAGTCCTTGAGAGCTCAATGAGAGCCGCCTATCCTCACATGCCTATTGATTCAGCAGGGTTGGAAGATTTACTGATGGTGATTTCAGGAGGTGTTGAGCCATATGCTCAAGTCCGGTGATAGGGTAGCTATCGAGCTTCCATTTGGCGTGACACCCGAAGCAGTGATGCATTCGCTTGAGATAGGCCATGGCTATAATTGGCTCGTGCTGACGAAAAGTCCCACACTCGTTGCTCATGGGTCATCAGATCTTGGAAACATGCCAGAGATCCTTCTTATCGGAGGAAATTTGCTCATTGTGTCAGGATCAGATACTGTATACGCAGAACGGCTGCAACGTGTGCTTGAGATGCTGCGACGCCAGATAAAATCCATGTCAACAACAGGAGGGACTATAGTTGGGTAAGCGTCTGATTCTTGGAACCGAGCCCGAAGTTGATCCTCTGAAGGAGATCTCTCAGCGCACCACGACTGTGAGTGGTGGGATGGACCTTCAATGGGATAACCGTAGAGTGAAACCATCTTACGGTCGTGATGCCTTTATAGCAATCACCGTAGCAGTACTTCTCGCGACACTGCCATGGAGTCTTGTTCTGGTTTCCCTCGGTAGTCTTCTTGTCACCATATTAGTCCCTAAACTGAGGGCATCGCAAGAGTTTCACTCCTTAGAGGCATCAGAATGGATTCGAGTCCCCGAGAGCGATATATCCTTCACAGTGATTGGAGAATACAATGTCGTTCAGTCCAAGACCTCATCCGGCCATCGTAGTGTGATAGGATTGGAGCTGCCATTGGCTGGTCCTCTACTAGTCGGAAATGTGAGTGCACTCGTTAGAGCCATCGATAGCTCAAAGGGATTCTGCCTTTCAGTGATAGCAAGGCCAGAAGAGTCTTCGTCCATCCTGGAGGAAGAGCGTCTTTCCTCTCGATTGGATGGCTACTTGACCTATCTTTCAAGCGGTGGATTGGATGCCTATATGACTAGGCGCGGGGGCCTTTGGTCCGTTCGGGTTTCGATTATGGGGCACTCGCAGGATATCGATCAGGTTCAAAGATTCGAATCATCGATCAAGGCAGCAGTCCCGGATGGAAACTGGTCTATAATGAATCCCAAGACCTTAGCTACGAATTTGCAGACAATGAACATGGCGCCTCGGCTCCCTTCGTTCTATGCCGCCGGAACAGAACTCGCAGAGTGGTTGATTCAGATTCCTAGTGAGCTTGCAGCTGAGATTGGGTCGAATGTTCCAGGTGAGTTCCTGGCACCCATAAAACCCAGAGCGGGAGACTATCCCATCGGCCGCGTGATAAATCCAGAAACCCTTCAGCTAGGACCTGCTGCCGGTCTATCACCTGAGGACATCAGATCTGGACTATTAGTCTGCGGAGGAACAGTGCATGAGCGAAGACATACTATCACTCTGATCGTGAAACAGCTACTGTCACATGGGAAGCGGGTCATTATTGTAAGTAGTGAACTTGATGCCAAGAATTTCGCATCCCTTTCTGATGGCGCAGTATCACTTGAGCTTGGAAAAGATTTGGTACTAAATCCTATGGATGCAGAAGGCCTTCCAAGACATATCTATGTCTCCAAATTGATGACTGCTCTAGAGGTAATTGCGGGAACTGACCTTCGCGGTGCAACTGACCTAGAACTAGCTATCAATCGTGCTATTGCGTTAGGCAATACAACAGTGGCTGACGTTCAACTGGCACAAACTCCTGATGTCATTGATTCTTATTCAGAGGGTGAAGAACCGAATCAATCAAAGCCATCTGACAAAAGCATGTCGGGTTATGAGGCAATAAGATCTTTACACCAGGGAACTGCGGCACGTTCTTTCTATGGATCTCAGACAATCGCCATGCGTGACTTGGCCCAGACGAAACTTGGTGTGTTGGTAGTATCCCAAGGATATCTGCCAATGGAGAAATTCGCTTTTGATCTTGTATGCATAAAGCTTTCAGGACTTCAAGAGGACCCAAATCTTGCCATTATACTCGAGAATGCAGAGAACATGAGGATTCGAAACCGGCGATATATGAAGAGAGACTCATGGAGTGAGATGATGCTACGAGATCTTTTGCAGAGAGGTCCGACAATTGTCACCCTGGATCATCCAGTAGATATGGCTCCTGGTGCAATTGGGAAATTGAGCTCTTGTATAACTCACCGACTTCGTGAGAGTCCGGACATAAAGACTGCTGTTGAATTGCTTGGCATCAGTGTTGTTTCATCTGGAATGCATAGCAAAGCTCGTCAATCATCCAGAGAAACATCATATTTGAGGGTCATGCCTGATGGAGTGGTGTTGCTTGTCAGAAATCAGGGCGAAACATGCATGCCAGTTGAGCTGGATGAATCGGCGCCACTTTCTAAGCTTCGTCCCGAGGAGTTGGAGAAGCGGATTTCGGAAATCATACCTCGAGAGTTTCCCAATGCAGGAGTAGCCTTCAGCGATTCGCTGATTGATAGAGTCGCAGGAGGACAGAGAGATACCGCCATCAAGATGCTTCATCTACTTGAGAGGTATGAACCACTTACAGAGGAAGCAATGAGAAAATTCCTCCTTTCAGGAGATGTCAATGGAGATCCCGACATCAGTGGAGTGCTTGTCAGGCTGGAAAAATCGGGTATGCTACTCAGGGGTCATGAGGTTCATGGTGCGGTTGCATATACAAACTACCGAATCACCATGAAGGGCAGCATGGCTCTTCATCAAGTTGCGCAGAGGGATGAAGCAGAAAGATGACTGTTGTGACCGATGTTCAGGAACAGGTGCACAGGCTTCTCCATCAGCTAGGCATGAAACCGAGAGGTATTCAGAAAGCGTCGATTGAGCGTGGTCTTCTTGATGGCGCAAGTATTCTGGTCTGTAGTCCAACTGGCTCTGGCAAAACCTTGGTAGGTGAGATGGCTCTCTTGAGAGCGGCACTGACAGGAAAGAAGGGAATCTATCTGGTTCCACTGAAGGCACTCGCAGTGCAAGTGTACGGAATTCTGATAGATAGATATGAGCCTCTAGGCTTGCGGATTGGCGTGAGCACAGGGGATTTCTCGAATGATGGTGAGAGTTTTTCGGAGTATGATGTCATCGTGACAACATATGAGAGGGCAGATTCTTTGCTGAGACGAAAGACTGCTTGGCTCTATTCTGTTGGCTCTCTTGTTATAGACGAGATTCAGACAATTTCAGATTTTGGAAGGGGCGCCCGTCTTGAATCTGTCATAGTCAGGTTCAGGCGATTGATTGAAGGCTTGCAGTTGATTGGGCTTTCAGCAACAATTGGCTCTCCAGATGAGCTAGCTGAGTGGCTTGGCTGTGCTCTTGTTGAATCGGAAGATCGCCCTGTGCCCTTGGTCTATCGTGTTATTGCTTCGAAGCACAAGGAGCGAGCCCTTCGTCAGCTGGTTATGACAACAGTGCAAGGCGATGGCCAAGCAATTGTATTTCATCGGACGAGACGTGAGGCTGAATCACAGGCTATGAGTCTTTCAGGAGATGTTGGACGGCATTTTACCACAACTGAGAAGGAAGATCTCGACAGGGAGCTTGAGTCAGTTGAGAATTGGAATGTCAGTATACCACCAGAACTCAGAACCATCCTTCATGATGGCACAGCCTTTCATCATGCAGGCCTTGGAATAAGGGCTCGGCGGCTCGTAGAAGAGTTGTTTCTCCACGGGAAAGTTCGAGTGATATGTGCAACTACTACACTTGCTGCTGGAATGGATCTCCCTACGAGGACAGTGGTTCTTACAAATGTACGATCTCCGGGGAATCACCGAGTAATGCTTCCTGCAAATTCCGTTCATCAAATGCTAGGCCGAGCTGGTCGGCCTGGCCATGATAAGACCGGTTTTGGGATTATTCTTGTGGGAAGCTCTGGAGAAGCTGAAGATGTCGAAAAGAGATATTTCCATTCATCGTTGGATAATGAATCATCAACAAAGATACTCTTCCCCAAATACGATCGTGTGATAAGCAGACTCGGTGAATCAGTGACACTATCTGAGCAACTGCTAGTTGCATTAGACGCCCTGGATGAAGCATCCTTGGACGACATTGCAGACGGATTCCTAGGGGACTCATATCTTGTCTTCACCGGAATAAGAGATGCGAAGTCACCAATGAGAGTTCTTCAGTTAGGCGAGATAACTGCGGAATCCGCCATTGAGAAGCATGGGTTGTCAGACACAGTGCGCCCTGCGCGCCAGGGGCTTCTGGGGAGCATCAGCCTTAGGGAAACTAGTGATAGTGTTATCGGTGGCATTGTTTCAGCCTGGGAGGAAGGACATTATACCTGTAGATATTCAGCCCGACTCTCTGTTGACGGTGTCGTGGAAGGACCGCAGTGCTCATGCTCTAGACCTATTGACAGGCATGGCGTTCTATGTCCTCACTTGGTTGCCTTAGGACTCTATGCCGCGAGAGAGTTGGGTAGCCTTGCAGACTACGTGATACCTATTGCGTTGAGCGAGCTAAGCCCAAGTGAGATTCTCATAAGGCTGGGCATTATCGAGGGTGGATTAGAGGGAAAGCTGAAGCCCACACGATTGGGTAGAATTGTGAACCGGCTTTATCTCAGCATTCCAACTATTCGTGAGCTATTGGCTGTCCTTCCGAAGATCCAGGAGAGCACGTCACTACTATGGCTCTTGAAGCATCTGGTTTCAATCGAATCGGGAACTTCACTGGAAGACTCCTTTGAGCATCTAGTTGCCGCTGCTGCCACCACAGATATTCCCCTCGAGGAGTTGGCCCGCCAGTCTGGGTTTCATCTAGGAGATGCCTACGGATTTCTAGAGGCCGCTCATTGGTTGCTATATGCCATAGTTGCTGTGGCGGAGGTGGGGGGTTTGCAGCAGCCAATGGCAGTTTCACAGAGATTGATGGATGGACTAGAGACTAGACTTGCGTCAGGCGCGAAGCAAAAATCCGGAGGTGTAAAGTGAAATGGCAATATCAAGTCGCGAAGGACCGCGACCCGATGTGTGTGTTGCGGATGAGAATGAAAGAACAAGCAGTGACCTTATTGATGCTCTGAGAGCTTCAGGTCATTTTACCTGTGAATATCCAAATGGACTAGTTAGTGCTGTGCGCTTGGAATCTATCCCTAAAACACGAGGAGTCCACGTGGAAGTGGTTCATGTTCTGGACCTAAGAACCGCACGTTTCGGCAAAAGTGGGTTGGCCATGAGAGCCGCGCTTCTGGAGAGTGTCAATAGAGAGTTCGAAACTGTATTGCATGACGTTGGATTGGGAGAGTATATTGAGCGAAGGGATTTGAAGACTCCTCTGAAGACTATGTCACTGCTCATGCTGCGAGGAAACAAAAGCAAGAAAGCATCATTGATTCATCCAACGAGAACAGTCTATGTTGTGACCAGGAATGTAACGCCCACAATGGATCTGTCCTGGCTCACTAATTCAGGACGAGTTGTGACCATTGAAGAATTCGCTCTTGCAAGAAGAAGTGATGCGCGATCATTCTTACCGGAACTCAAGCATGCAGTAGGTCATGAGAAGTGGGCCTCTTTGGAGCGCAGCATAAAGAGAGGATGGCTTGCAGTATTGGCTTTGGCTGCTTGTCTAATTAGTGCTGGTTCTGCAGCTATCGTCCTACTATCTACATCAGGCTCAACTCTTCCATCAGCGTTAACAGTGGTGGTATCACTACTTACGGGTCTCTGGCTGCTTTCCAGTTCCAAGAGCAATCTGCAAGAATTTGAGAACTTGATGCGAGATGAAGATGCGATTATTTCATCCCTTGGCGACTCCGCAAGAATTCAACAGTCCATAGAGTCTAACGAAGACATCCTTCGAATGCTGGGCGACATAAGCTTTGTTGTATCCCCTCTCATGGCAAATCTCGCAAACGCTATCGAAGCTGACGCCCTTCAAGAATCCATAGAAACTGCTTGTGCCATTCTGGATGAGTGTGTAAGATTAGCTCCTCTCGGAAATGGGGAAAGGAATTCGCCAAGAGCTGGAGATGAAGGTCTAGCAAGATTCCTGAATCTATTTGATACTCTTGGTGTTGAAGTGGAAAAGGAATCATTGGCACTATCATACGTTGCCCTTACAGCTCATATCACATCCCCTCTCCGTTTCGAGGATATGATAGAACATGTAGGCAATTTGAGTTATGCACTGTACAACGCTGGAGCTCTTCGACCTGATATCAAGGATATGTTTGATGATAAAATCAACAATCGAGCTCCTAAGAGAAGGATCGATGTCATTGACAAATCGCTAGCTGAACCTGACGAGTTCAACACAAAGCTTCCAGAGAGAACATCAGGCACCGAAAGAGCCGAGGAAGACGATTCATCAGCGGATGAGGAGCTCGATCAGAATCTCATTGATGCTATGCTACACTCATCAATGAAATCTCAAGTTAATGAAATCCCAGTAATAACCGCTGAAACAGTAGATGAATCTACACCTGAAGCAGAAACTCCCACTGAGGCAGATATTGCTGCTGCTAGCAATGCAAGCAAGGAGTCAACGGAGCTTGTTCAGGCTTCTCTGTTTGACTTTGAGGAGGGAAACTCCTCTGGATCGTGAATACAGTCTTCGCGCATCATTGGAGCTCAGAGGGATTGTCCATTTCATAGGACATGCAGGCTCCGGCAAGACATTGCTAGCGACGGTCATAGCAGCAGATGTATCTCGGGCATCCCATGTGGAATGGATAAATGCCGACTCAAAGAAACGATTCATACCCCATCTAAAGGCAACCGTCAAGCATCTCGGGGGAGTTGAGAGTAATGTGTCTGTCATGATGACAAAAGGTCACAAACAAACACTAGATGCTATATCGAAGCTACCCACGTCGATAACACCAGATACGTCTCTGGTCGTAATTGACCCCATTACAAGAGTGCTTGACATGTCTAGAAGTGATCCTGTACTATGGGGACGGGTTCTAATTGAGGAGGCACTGCCAATCCTAGGAGCACTATCCTGGGAGAGAGGCATAGACATTATTGCTGTTAGTGAGATGCGATTCCATCCTGATATCGGTAATCGTCCAGTGTTTTCGAATGAAATAGAAAAATGGGCAGATAGTACGGTAAAGGTATGCAGGGATGTATCCGGTAAATCGTCATCCGTTTCAATTGTGGAGAATGGTGATTGTCGCGAAATCGCGCAGCTACGCGTCCTGCAAAACGGAGCTTGCCTTCTGTTTCTTTCACATCGCCAAGGAGTGGTCATCAATTGTTTGGAAGAGGAATTTTGAAAATCATAGGCTTGGCGATAGCGGGAGCAATAGCTTTGGCAGGTGGTGCGCAATTGCTCTCATCCGTGGCAATTGTGGTTACCTCCTTCAGAAGTGGCAATATAATTCCCTTAGTAATTGCCATTAGCACGACCGTGGTATTAATGCAACTGAAACGGTCATTGGCCAAGCACACATTGTCCGGAATTATAGGGATTCTTGCGTATGCAGCTTCTGGATATCTTGCAGTGATTACATTCGTTGGACTATTGCCTTATGGGATGGTCACATCACTTCTGGGTGCTGCTCTAACGATTATTGTGTGTTCATTGATGTATGAACCAAACAATCTGAGGGAATGGATGGCAACGCTATCCACAGATTCCTCGGTATCCCGGCTGAGTAGAAACTCAGGCGTGTCCAGTCTTTCGATAGGCAGGGAAGTTTCACATCATATTGTACTACTCCCGTCTGAAAGCCGACAGAAAGTCATCTCGCTGATGAGAGATCGACCACTTCTACCGATCTCACTGACTCACTTCAATGAATGCGACGCTCTCTTCATTGATACAAAGTCTGAGAGAATAGATTTGGCTCAGATCAGAGATGTCCTTTTGACAGCAGGTATCACAATCAAGAGTGATGCCTCACCACTCTTGCGGGAGGCAATACTCAAAGTCCCTCTTATTGATGAGAAACATGGTCTTTCGATGGCAGAATACTTCCTAGCTACTGACCAAGATGCCGTTAAACATCTGATTCGAAACCTCCCTTCTCGCATGATTGTCTTCCCAAGCAGAACCGGTCCCCGAGTCATCTATCCTGAATCAGCAGCACCAGGTCTAATCTCTCAAAGAGTTCCTGATGGCGAACTTGCCAATGCTCTATTACTTCACAGATATGCCAACCTAAAGGAGGTTAATGACACTCTTGCGAATGCCACTTGATTCATTAGATTTCAAAAAACAATCGACAATCTCGCTTACTCCGAGGCAATTAGATGACTTGCTCAGAAGCACTTTAGCACCACAACAATTGAGTATCCTTCATGGCCCTGAGCGATCTCCCCTAACATTGCTCGCTCACGCTATAGCGATTGCCGGAGCTGAACTTGGTAAGGGACATGCGGTCTATATTGATTCTGGTTCGAATTACAGTCCCACATTGGCTCGAGCAATGTGTATCTCCAAGGAAAAAGCTTCAAAGATACTCAGGCGCGTTGTTGTTGGAAAGGCATTGAGTCTTTCGGACCTGGAGGAGCTCAGCAAGACCATTCCAAGCTTGGGCTCTGTGTCTGTAATAGTGCTAGACAGTCTGACCGGGGTACTGAATCTTTCAGGTGCTCCAGGAAGCGTGGGGAGGCAAAGACAGCTCTTCCATTGTCTTGAAGTCTTGAGAGAGATTGTGAATCAAATTGGGGCTCATCTTCTGATGACGGACCATTCTTCGAGAAGTTGGAGTTCAGGTCGACCTACGCCTATTGGTGGCAATGTTCTTGCTCATGCTGTTGACTCTATTGTCAGAGTGGATCGATTGGGTGTCGGTAGGAATCTGATTCGTGTTCTGGTTGAGCGAAGCACAGCAGTTTCTGAATCTCAAGCACTGATTCTTGTGGAAGGAAAAGATGGTCTTCACACCCTCAGATAGCGGTGATGTATATATGGGTGTGACAGGTTGGAGCAATCTAGTCCCTTGGGTTTGGGTCAAAGCGAATGAGGTGATCCCTGGCAAAATAGCGATAGATATGCCAAACTACTTGACACGTCGTGTGAGTGTCATTCCGCCATCAAAAAGAGATAGCGGTAGAATTCCTCTTCATCATGCTGGAATGACCTTGAGCCTGGTCAGAATATGTATCAAAAACGCTCTACTTCCTGTGCTGGTCTATGACGGCCCACCTGAGCGTATGAAGAGGTCTCCAAAACCTGAACTCATTCTAACTGCACAGTCCTTATACAAGCAATTCAAAGAAACGCAGGATCCCTTCGATGAGGAGATTGCGGACCCACTAAGGAAGAGTCCTTCTCTCAGAATGTACTTTGCGATTGAACATACACGTGAACTCGCTCGCGTTCTAGGTGTACCTGCAATCTCTGCGCCATCAGAGGCTGAGATGTTTTCCGCTGCTCTATGCAGGGATGGGCTAGTCAACACGGTTGTTTCAAATGACTCAGATGCTCTTCTATTCGGTAGCCCCCATGTGGCAAAGCAATTGCAACTGTCCAAAGGACTGATACATAGAGCAACACTAGTTGATTTAGAACGTGCCGCCGGGCTTGATATTGAGCGTCTAAGAGACCTTGCTATGATATGCGGATGCGATTTTCACAAGAAAGGAGTGAAAGGTATCGGCCCCAGGAAGGGAATAATTCTCCTTCAGCGACATGGAGGTTTAGAATCATTGCTCAAAGCGCGAGGCTATGGGCCAATTGAACGCAAGGAGTTTATGGATGGCAGAGAGGCATTCGACGAGGCTAGCTACATCTCTACAAATGGAATTATCCTCGATCTTAATCCGCCATTAGTTTCTAGACTAATGGGATTATTGACTATTTTCATGGTCGAAGAGCGTGCAGAAGAAACCAAGCTTCAGTTCGTGAAATTGTGGAAACGATTTGGCACCCATCAGGAAACTCTAGAGCAGTGGCTTTGATTGCGTCCAGGGGTCATTCCAAGGTTTATTCTTTGATTGATATAGCCTGTGCATCATTGACATGTGGTATGTTCGATTGTTCGCAATTGTGCTGATGACTCTAAGTGCATCCTCTTCTTGGAGTTTGTCTCTAATGAACCCCTCCGGATTTGAGAATCTTGGGACACGTACTCGAGAAACAAGGCTCTTCTCTGCCCTGCTGAATTGACTGTGCACGAACGGAAAAAGGGTAGCCAATCTCTCAACGAATTCATCGAGGCGTTTGACAGTCCTGAATTTAGCTGCAAGAAGAAGCCCTTCCGGAAGACCAGCATACTTTATGGCTGGATGATACAGAAGCCTAAGTCGATTGCTCCTTAGGAGCTTAGCAACGAGATGTTCCGCTGTTCTTGGTGGAAACTCGACAGAATTGAGTAGCCACCTTATCCCCTTCGCATTTGTATCTACACTTCCAATTAAACTAAGAAGGTCCACTTCCCGTTGTGTAGGCAGAGTATATGACTTGACTCGTGGTGATGTCTTTCTAATGAGCCATTGCCTTGTCTTTTTTGCTTCTAGGCTTGAGATGACTTCCTCCTCAAGCAAGATGTCTTTCAGCTGTTTCCATTTTCCAACTGTGACATCAAACAAGTCCATACGCATGGAAATCATGTCGGTTTCAACGGTTGTCTGGAAGGAGTCTTCTGGCAAGTCGTCGCTTTGCGGGCCACGAGAATCTGTCGGTTCTATGTGTTTTGTTGCAATCTGATACATGCTGGATTCTGAGATGGTTATTCGTTCAGCTAATCCAATGGAGTCCAATGCTGATTTCTGCATCCTCGTGAAGATGTATCGGTATCTCAATCCCAAATCCATCAAAGAGGGAATGTACCTCTCAGTAAGAGTTAATCCAATCGAATTCACCTTGGCAGATCTGACTCCGACATTGGCTGCTTCTGCAATTTCTCTTCCGCTCGGTTTTCTCGGCTTCTCAATATCTGATAGATACTCACATGTCTTAGCCAATTGTCGAAAACGTAGTACATTCAGCTCGGCTCTGAGAGAACTCAAGAGTTCCTCGAACATGTACGGAAGTGGGCCGTCCGTAGAGATGCTTAGCTGAGTCCAAATACTACGAGGAAGTGGTGTCTGCGGTGTCTGAGCAGCTCCACTTCGAGGAATCCTTAGTTGGATTTCTTCTCTCAATTTCTTCCTGAGATCTGAGATTTCATTCTCATCAGACTCATCTCCCATATCATCTTGGGAATTGGTCTGGCTTCTTTCCTCCGCAACTTCGCAATCTACAAGCTTCATCTTGGGACTAAACTCTTTGAGTCGATCTTCCCATTCATGAGCCCATCCTACGATTGGGTCTCTACCCCCCAAGTCCCTCCTAATCTCCTTGCTCATATGTTCAATCTTAGCTCTAGCTTCTTTCACGGTTATTTGATGTGAAAGGGACCCCAAGAGGTCAAGCAACAGCTCATTTCGATATCTCTCAATTTCATATTTCCAAATCAGAACTAGCCACGGAATCTGAATTCGTGTGGCTTGAGAAATGAATTGAAGCGTGAATAGCGCAGCTGACAAACTATTGAGGCCTGTTGGTACCAAGGGCCATCCTTTCAGGCTGGGCATGGAGTCCATAGCAATTCGACTTAGAATATAGACTAGCGATTCTCGCTTCTCGGTCAGATACTCCGATTTCTTAGCTCTTTTGCTTAGCGTCTTATCCAGACAGGTAGGCAGCAATGAATTGATTTGTTCTTCCAAGGACTTGCCCGTAGGCATAAGTGGAGTGTCAAGTCTTGAGACCTCCTGATGAACTATTGAACAACTCAAAATGTCATTGATTTCTTTGTATGCCATTGGCTCTTCTCTTTGTGGAGGAAGGCTGAACTCCTGTTCGAATAAGCTGGGAGTCAGCGTCATGTCGGATTGCCATTTTGCGAGGCTATCTCTGTAGCTCTTTTTCCTTCTCCTCTCTTTCAGGGATTTCAGTTTTGCATCAATTTCCGTCCTGACAGTATCATGAATAAGATATCCAATTATAGTTGAGTCATCGAGCGGTCTGCCTTTTCTCAACCACTCCAATGTGACAGTAGCTCTGCGTGACATTGTCAATAGCTGACTGTGACTCATCCTACTTATGGGTATAGGATTTTACGACCTTAAAAGAATGAGAGAATCATAGACTAGCATGAGGGAAGATAGTCTAGTCCTTGTTGCCTCGCGAGCAGAGCAGTATCCAACTCCTTCTCCTTTCTCAAATACATCTGCTGAGAGTCTCTGGGACACAATAAGGAATTCCGAATTGCATATACTCCTCAGGGAACCAGCACTGGTCGAGCTGGCTCGAAGAAAGGAGCCTGGCGTGCTTTCGTTCTGTGAGAACCTAGTCAATTGCGGGGATCAAGAGTGTTGGTTCACTGGAATCAAGGCATTGGCTGCTCTTGGAACCTATGAAGCTGTGCAACGACTACTTGCAGTCTCTGGATCTTTAAATCCATGGGATCGGAAGATTGTAATCCAGACTGCGGCGACTGTCTTGACTTCTGCCCAGAGAGAAGCTTTCAGAAGAGTCGTGCGACTGTTTGCTGTTCCGGGTAAGCTGGATGTAACAGGCTGGACTAAAACTGCTCTACGAGTTCTGCAATCTGTTTGTGAAGAGCGTGGGATTCATCTTATATCATCTTCACTTGATCTTCAAGAAATCGTCGAAATCCAACAGCCTAGAGTAACATCCGCATAGATTCACTAATTCTCGGAATAAAATGGTGTTATCGAATCTACTAGATGGATAATTAGAGCCCAAAACATCCATTTCTGTTAAGGGGCCCCTATTTATCGAGTGACTCTTAAGTGGAGTGTATTATAACGCCTAGTAGAGATGAAAGTCAAGCTGAACTAGGTTGTTGACAATTTCCTTCATAGGTCATTGCAGAAGAAGACCGCTTCCATCAAGTCGCAGATGGCTTTGATAGGAAGGGAGGAAATGAAAGTGCAGTTCGACATCGTGACCCTGATGATGGCAAACCTGTTATTCTCTGTACAGGTGGCTCCGCTTGTCGTTGTGGTTGCTACTGCCATCAGGTCAGTTCTCTTGCTCACGGGAAAGAGGAGGACTTTTGAGGAATGGACTCGGAATCCGCTTCTCTCAGCTGTCACAATCATTTTCGCTCCGGGAATGGTCATCAATACAGCCGTTCGCTATGGGGTTACTTCCCTGATGGGGATTGACCTTGAGGGATTAGGCGGCGGCGGTACCTATGGAGAATTGAGTCTCTTTCTGAAAGTAGACAAGCCGCCTCGTGTGGCGGTCTTGCTGTCAGCTCTCTACATCAGCACTATCATCTCCGTGTTCACTGCGTTCGCTTTGCTGGTAGTTCCAGTAGTGATGTTGGCAGGTGCGCCGATAGTGCTTCTTTGCACCTACATCTCACTGGGAGTTCTCCTGTCCAGCTCACTCAAGGGAGGCGACTTGACCCTTCTTGGAGCCGCCCTCAGGGGCAATCCACGGAAAGGCGCCATAGAGTTCTTAGCTGTAATGGCCATCTTGGTCCTATTCTATACTCAGATTCTGGGGGTCATTGTATGAAGATAGAACGAAAAATGAACAAAAACAAATGTCCCGGGTCGGATCCTTCCCATATCCCTGCTTCAGTTAGAGACCCACCTATTCCGTGGTCCCCGCGACCTTTTCCCAAAGAAGCCCTGTCCCGGGACACCTTTTCATTACGAGGCATTTGTTGGGAGTGGAGCAGTGAGGTTGAGAAATAGGAGGCTAATGTTAGGCATAATCATCATCGTAATTGCATGGACTTCGTCTTTGGTCGCGAGTGAGGAGTCATATCCATTTCAGCAATCGAGCATTTCCGTGGGTACTCCATCTCTCAATGAGCTTGATAGCCATGTGATTTCCGCTGATGACGGAGTAGTAATCGATTGGAGTCCAGTCATAGTGCTGGAGCTGCCCGGATATTCCATACCTGCCAGAGGTTCTAGTTGGGTTCAGAAACTGACGAATGAAGGAATCGCAGCGAGTGCTGTCACGGTGTCCGCGCTTCTTGCTAATCCAACAATCATTGACACTGCACCAATAATCCTCGCAGATGGAAGTCTTGGCGCAGACGATGCAAGTCATGTGCCTGCCGCTCTTGTAGACCTGTTGATAGCGGAGGATGTCAGCATATTCATTGCTGGACGCGCAGCTTGGCTTCTGCATTTACTGAGGGGCAGAGGTCCACCCTCAGGGATCGCTCTTTCCAATTATCAACTGAGCACCACATCTGGGATGGAAGGAGCGATCTACCTCAGTAGTCCCTTCCAGCTATCGCTGGGTTCTTCGCTGTCAATCGAAACACCAGTCCCTCTCCCAGACGATCCCATCCAGACAGAGAATTCGCGTCTTGTTGATCTGACTGGGTCAGGACCATCATCCCTAGCATCTCTTAGATATGATTCTTGGCCACTAGAATTATTCCTATTTGCGCCTGAGGACCCTCTGCTCCTTACAACAGAGGGGCGAGGCCTCATGGTTAACACACTAGCATATGCAATAGCGCTTAGAGAGAATGCAGTTTCTCAGGCTCTAGCCGCCGCGCAGTCGGATGGCACAGCAATTCTTCCAGGCGGGTACAGCTATGCCCATGAGCCAACAATGGCCGGAACATATTACGCCGTCAAAATGGCAGTGGCACTCATGGATGCCTCAGAGTGGTCTTCATGGAAGAATGCTAAGCAAGGCCTTGTGCTCTCGATACTCAGTAGTCTGGCTGTGGATTTCGGAGCTGAAACGGGCTTCCTCACTGCCACAACTGATGGTTCCGTGGGATGCAAGAGCACCGCCCAAGGTCTCTGGGTGCTATCGATTATGGGATTATCCCAGCAATTCTCTGTTTCAGAGATAGTCACTTACCTAAGCACAAGACAAAGTCTGGATGGAGACTTTGAGAACCATATCGCTCCAACCTACCATGTTACAGAAGCATTGGCTACAGCAGGGTCTCTAGGAAGCATTGACATTGTAACCCTTGAATCCTGGATTCGATCATGTGTAATCGATGGTGGAAAAACCTCAGATCCTGACCTGTGGGGGTCTATTGGATTAAATCCTACCAGTAGCAGCCCGACAAATCAATACGCCTCTGACTATGTTCAAGCTCTTGACATCCTAGGCACTTCACACAATGATCCTATGAAGCTGACATCCTGGATAATCACACGAACCGCGATAGGTGATGGTTCATTCCGTAACACGGTCGGCCCAGGGGAGGAGATAACCATTGGGACTGGCTCAGCATTAACCGCAATGGCAGTTATGGGAACACTGAGCTCAGAGAATAGGACCACTGGCCTGAGCTGGCTTGACCTGAATCAGCTTGATTCCGGAGGCTTTGGCCTGGAAACAAAAGAAGGTGACATAGTAGCAAAGACAAAGGAGTCCTATTGTGTTGCTATTGCGCTTAATGAGATGTCAGAAATCTCCAGTTCTGTTTCACTAGGTCTCAAAAGCTATCTAGGTGCGATTGAGACCAATATCGGGTTTGAGTTGATGGACCCTGTGCCCTCTCTCATGTGGAACTACTGGCTTGCCACTACTTCAAGACTGAACCATGCAGCAGGGATTGTAGATGATAAACTACAGGCTCATTATCTAAACCTATTCTCCCAATGGACTCAGTATCCTTGGTGGAATAATTTCACAGCAATTAGTTCTCCAGAATACGGTGTGAATCAGTACCGCACCAAGAGTGTCTGGACTCAGTACTTTGGAGTGGCAACTGCGGGGGCTCAAGGAGTTACGCCTTCGCCAGAAGTTGTGGCTGATGCTCTAAATTACATCTCGCTATCTCAATATGTAATGGGCCACTTCAGACCTTCGATGTTCATTGGGACTGCGCACATCCAGCATAGTGTGGCTGCAGTGGAAGCGCTTTACCTAATGGACTCCCTAGATACGATTCCATACAAATCTGCGCTTGAGTCCGCAATGTTGAATGATTATAGTGGTGGACAGTGGTCTATGAGCGGCTGGACCATTAAGCCCTATGCTGAAGAACAGTCTGCAATCGATTGGCTATGCACTAGGGCAGCGGTGCGACTCAATATCGTAGATGCCGCAATGGCTTCGGAGATATCTTCCTCTATTAGCTCGCGTGTCCAATACAATAACATCTATGCCCTAAGCTGCGATGTGGCAACCCTCGCCCTGCTCAATGCTTCAGGATTTGATGTGAACCTCGAAAGCATTGATGCATCACAAGTATTGAATGCGTTTGGACCAACGCCTTACGCAAATGGTTGGTTGAATGCGACCAATCAATGGCAGCCTATCTATACTGCAGAGTCACTTGAGATGGTATCAATCCTCGGATTGAGACCTCTTTTGATTGATATGCCCGGTTCCTCAATCTCAGCATCAATTGATGGTAGAGCAAGTGTTGGGTCAATGCTGCACATTGATGTGGGAGTAAGCTCCTCTGCCAGTAGTCATAGTATCTTAATCTATGCATTTGATGAATGGACCAGGTTCACGAATGTAGCAGATAGTGATACATTAACAATAAATGTCCCCACTGATCCAATGCTCCTTGGATACGCAGAAATATACGCTATAGTGGCAGACTGGGGTCATTCTCGTGCTTTTACAATGTCAACTATTGATGTTGATGGCGATTTAGAAGGAACTCTTACTGTAGAAACTCCAAATGTGTCTTCGGGGAGTTTCATCAATGGAACCGCATATTGGACAATTTCTCCTGGACTTGATGCTGGAGTAACTAACATCACAGTACGATTGGGGGACCCGTTCACATACCAGCAATGGGCGTATCAGGACTCATCACCATTTTCTCTCCAGGTTCCATCATCAGGTTTTGGCACTGGAACCTATAATCTTACAGTGACACTGGAGCGACAGCATTGTGAAACTCTTACACTTCGTGATACAGTGGACATATCAGCTCCCGTACACACCTATCTAATATCACCTTCACTCACAATTGGAACAGTGGGTCAACAGGTAAACATAGACTGGTCACTGCATTACTCTTCAAATGGGACCGAAATCGCATCTCAGGAAACTACAATTACAATCCTTGATGAGCTTGGTCAAATAGTCAACACTACGCAAGGAATCTCCTCGATTGGAGGTGGCGTGTTTCACTGGACTCCTTCTCAACGAGGCAGCTACAGCTACACCATCAGATTCCTGGGAAATGGTCCGCTTGTTGGATGCGAATCATCCGGTCTTATTCATGTCTACGAGGATACTATTCTGACTTGGCTGGCCAAGGAAACCTATGAACAATATAGTGAGGTCTCTATTGAAGCCCGGCTAGAGACCTCCGGTGGATCTCCTCTAACAGGATGCCACATACATGTCACAGTGACAAGTCCTTCCTCCTCGATCCTGATTAACACAGACATGACCACAAACTCAACTGGGCATGTGTCAGTGCATATGACAATCGATGAGAATGGTGTCTACGCTATCGATTTGGTATTTGCAGCTACTGGCTATCTACGAGCCTCAATGAACTCAGACGCATTCACTGCATGGTCAAATAGCACAATCATAGTCGGAGGAATTAGCGGTGATAATTCAGTGGGCTTAGATTGGGACATTTGGGCTCAACTGCTGGATTCATTCTCTATTCCCGTCTCTGGCGAATCAATCACTCTCAGAGTCATACTCTATCCGTCTACCGTTGTGGCTGAGTACACTCTTTATTCAAACGCAACTGGATATGTGGAATCTTCTTGGGTTGGGGATTCTGCGGGCTCATATCGACTTGAAGCTGAGTTTGCAGGTATAGGTTCTCGCGGAAGTGCGATCGATTCAAGCGGCTTCAATTTGTGGGTTCCTGTTACACTAGCCCTTTCAATTGCTCAGCCAGTAGAGGTTGGAGTTGAGACGCTGATTGAAGTCAGAGCCGAGGATCACCTTGGATCTCCCATTAATGGGCTTTCTGTAACAGTAACCGTTCGTGATCCTCGGGGTATCATTCAGATTCAAGAGTCGGGGACAACATCTGGAGGTCTCCTTCAGATTACCTGGACTCCTCTCTTTCGAGGTCAAAACAACATTAGCACCTCCTCAGGGCAGCAGTCCTGGTATGATACAGCTACAGCAACACAGACTGAAGATGTCCATGAACGGCCGACTATTGATATCTTGGTGCCTCTAGGTCAGGAGTCTCCTTCGCTGGTTAATGTGATTATTACTCTAGGTGACTATCATGGAGTGGGAGTCAGCGACGTTTCAGTCCGCACAATCTTCACAATCAATGGTCAGCTTTTGCTTGATTTCACGAATTCAACTCAGAGTGATGGTACAATTGCTCATATTATTCAAGTGTCTGAGCCTGGCATATTGGATACATCTGTTACTGTTTCTGAGCAGGGATGGCTGCTATCGGCAAATGCCGTTTCAACGGAAGCCATTCTGGGAACCACAGACATCAGTCTAAACACCCCAGGTCATCCTATTGAACAAGGAACCCCGGTTGGTATTCTAGTCGCTTTGACTGACTGGAGTGGTGCGCCATTGAATGATGCCCAAGTCATAATTGAAGTTCGAAGGTCCAACGGTACAGTCGTTGTTTCCGCGGAAAGGGTGACAGGTGCTGATGGAAAATGCACACTGGCGCATGAATTCAATTCTATCGGGGACTTTCTTGTCAATGCAACCTATTATGGTGAATACTTGAATTCATCAGCAACAACGACATCTTTGCAGAGAGTCTATATGACTCCAAATATGCAACTAAGTCATAGTCCTTCCTGCATACTCGGAGAAACGTTGGAGATTAACGTCGGCATCTATAACATATATCAGCAAAACCTAGTCGGAAGAACACTTCTCCTCTCAATCGAGCAAAAGGGCATTATTGTTTTTGAAACCCAAGTCGAGTCGGTTGATCGTTTGCTCACAATACATTGGGATCCAGAAGAAAGAGGTCTGGCTTCAATAACCCTCTTCCATGCTGGGGACACCTATTACTACACAAACTCGACTGGGTCTACTGTTTCAGTCTTGGAGATTGTTGGCGCAAATCTGATTCTTGAACCAACTTCAGTCGATATATTCAACACTGCTAGGCTTCAGTATGTTCTCCTGACTCAAGGGACTCTTAGCGGAGTTATAATTCATTTCGAGGTGTTGGGTCTTGACATGGTGCCCGTCTGGATGGTAGACCTGGCAACCAATGCTAGCGGCATTGCTGAAGCGTTTTACTATGCAGAAGATTCGCATGGTATTCTTACAGTTCGAGCATCTCCGACAGCTGAACAGTTCTTGATTGGTGGTGATACTCAGGAACAGCTCAATGTCATGACGATCTGCACTGTAACAACCACCCTTGTCCCAGATCCGCCTGGGGCAGGAGAAGATGTCAATATCACACTAAACATCTTTGACCAGCTTGGAATACCTATTGAGAATCTACAGGTAGTCGTATCTCTTGACGATCCCCTTGGTGACCCAGTTAGACTTGGTTACTGGTCAGATTCGATAACCGTCACAACTAGCAATGGGATGGCCGTCGTGAGTTTTGTATCGACTATGACCGGCCTCTATTCTGTCCACCTCTCTTGTCCAGGTGCTACATCTGTGCATAGCTTTACTGATGATACCTATCACACTGTATATTCGCAGAGCAGAGTAGACGTAAGTCTGTCAGAGACATCTCTCGATGTGGGTGATATGCTTGATATCACAGTTCTCTTGTCGGACTATCAGGGCTCTCCAATGGTGGGCAGAGATATGACCCTTGTATTGAATGGGCCAGGTGGCTCAAGAATCGGACCAGTGTCCTTTGTGACAGATGGCACAGGTCATACCTATTGGAGTGTCCAGATAGATAATGAGGGTCTCTGGATAATATCTGCAAACTTTGATGGACTAGGAGTCTACCTTCCAGCCACAGGCTCTACTGAGGTTAGTGTGAGATACAGTACAGAAATCCACGCCTCTGTCATTTCCACAGAGGCTATTGTAGCTAGACTTGTCCCTGTATCAATATCCGTTCTGCTAACCGATACAGGCGGCACCCCTCTTGAAGGGTTTACAATCGAATACTCCGCATATCATGACCAAATTGGGCTCATGATGACTGAAAGTGTAGTCCAAATCAGTCAGGATGCCATTATTCTGAACATCACTCTAGATAGGATGGGCAACTACACTATTCTCCTCTCCTTTGCCGGAACAACACATTACCATGCTTCAAGCTCAGCTCTAAGATTCTTCGTATATGGCACCACAAACATCACAGTCAGTGTGAACTCTTCCATTGAACGCTCCTCGAATTCATATCTGACTGCATCAATTGTCGATGAGCTAGGCTCACCAATTGCTCTGAATGAGCTACGTGCATCATTAAACCTGATTGGACCTATTGGGACTGTGGACTTGCTCGAGCGTCTCCAAACATCTGATGTTGAAATTAATATCTCATTAGAGGGACTCGAGGTCGGACTCTATACACTGAGCTTGATAGTACTCGATAGCCCACTGAGGATTGGCTGCACTACCCACGTTCAATTCAATGTTACAGCATGGACGGAACTCCTAGTTTTAGATGAAGGCTTGTCTGGAATTATTAATGAAAATCACGAGATTACCTTCACTCTCGTTGATAGCATTGGTGATGTCACTGAAGGGGCTACTGTCTATGTGAGTCTCTACGCACCAAATGGAAGAGAAATTCATGGTTCACCCCTAACAACAAGAACTGCCTATGTAGTCAGTGCAGATGGCATTGCTATATCATGGAGCCCCTCATTGGCAGGAAACTACACATTGACACTCTTGTTTGAAGGCACATATTATTGGCAAGCCACAAGTCGCCTTGTAACTGTTTCAATTCGTTACATGAGCCATGTTGACGTAGATTATCCTGCAACCATGGAGTATGGACAACTGGTGCCGCTTTCCATCACGCTTTCCTCAGGTATCTTTAGGATTCCGGAAGCAACGCTCACAATTCTAGTCTGGATGGATGATCAGCTCATGCTTGAGCTCCCTGCACTTACTGGCAGCCGTGGGGGAGTGGATGCTACGCTTGAAGGTCTCTTGGCTGGGAATCTCACAGTTGAAGTAAAATTCAATGGGACTGATAGCTATGCACCCACCACGAATAAATTCTCACTACTAGTGACCCCATTATTGCTTTTGGAAGTCACACCTATAATCCCTTTTCAAGTAGGTCTGAATTGTTCACTCAATATGAGTTACAGTGTTCTTGGTGTTGCTGAGGAGTGGACCGGTGGTCTAGAGATCTCAATCTTTGATTCCGAGGAGATGTTGGTTGACACATTGTCCTTGATTGCGTATCAAGTCGGATATTCAACCATAGAGTTCTATGTCGAACTTGAGGGCGAGTACCTAGTTGAGGTTGTCGTCAATGGATTACCAGCGGTGGAGTGCATGAATTCGGTGTTGCCTTTATTGGCAAGCGGCGCCGCACCATCCTTGCCCCTAGATGCAGGAACCACCCCCTGGATTGGAGGCCTTGGAATTGTTGCAGCTATAGCTGTGCTGGTCAGGAAGAGAATTGGCAGAATTGTTGGTAGCTTTCCGGGAGAGTGGGATGGCTAATCATCCTCAGCATTTTCATCCTGATAGGGGACTCTGATTTGACTCAACATGTGAGTTACATCATTCTCCCAACTGCCATCTTCCTTTAGGAGTCGTCTGTAGAAACTCCATGTGTAGCTTCGAAAAGATGTGAGTCTGTTACATCTGAGTGCTATTCCCCTTTCTGCAGCTTGTGCAGGCAGAGTAGCTATCAAGTGGTGTGCTGTTGATGTTGGCTGTCTTGAGAGTGCCAGTAGCCACTCTCCTTTTTTGGCGAGATGAACAGTTGCGGTTGGTGAATACTTCATAAATGCTCGACCGAGGGAACACACGTTACTGGCATGACCCTGTGCAATGACTGCGACCATCATTAAGCGCGGAATCACGGGGAAATAAGTAGTATCAATAATTCCTTTCCCCATCATTTCATCTAGTGCTGAGTGCAGCTGCGACCGACTCAATCCCCTGTACCGGACATACTTTTCCTGCTCCAAATCTGACAAATATAGTAGGTTGGATGTAGCATCAAGTGCCTTAGCCCAGATTTCCGTGGGAGAATAAGTCTTCGACCCTCTCCATGCACCAAATTCATTGCCCAACCTCCTAAGTGTTCTTTTCCCGTCTAGAGACCTCATAATCCTGCCTACAGGTATTTTCCAGTTCTCTGACCGATTATCATACAAGCTCTCGTTTACAGCATTCCCTGTCCAATCAACGCGCATCAAACTTGGTCTTGCTCTGAGAGCTACCTCCAAACTATCAGGCGGCATTTCCATTATCTGTACGCTGGGTTGCCTATATCCAGAGCTCCCGATGGTAGCAGACCATCTCATATGAAGAGTTGGCCACTGATGTGCGAACCCAGTGTAAGCGACCCTTATCAATCCCAAAGAGCTTGGTCTTAATAGGCTCCGGGGTCTGATTCCGATGGTCAGGAGCTTGAATCTTTCAATCCATCTCTTGCGAGATTTGGCAGCCTGAGCCCTAGTCACGGGCAAATTGAGTATGAGTTTCCCTGAGCTATTCAATTTCTCTGAATACTTCAATGCTGTGTCAAAAGTTTTCAGAAGCCCCTCGTATATTTTATAATAAGCCCGATGCCAGGGATCAGCATCTAGTGATTCACTGACTGTCATAACAGGCGTACCTGCACGCTGCAAAGAGCTCTCCTGCATTATCCTGACATATGAAGGAGGTTGCTCTCCACTAAGAACACAGTCGAGATGTCCCATCAAAAGCGTTCGAAGGACTTCCTTAGACTGAAATTTCTCAAAGTAAGAAACCGGGTCCTCATTAGGTTGATGCCCTTTCACAATTGCTCCGAGAAAAGCCATTACCTGAGTTCTTGCATCCGAATCAAATGATTTTGGCACAAGTAGATCCAGGGTTGATTTCATATCGCTCCCAATTCTCAAACCAGGAACATAGACATCATTCGTTATTTGTGACAATTCATACCAATCTGGCGGCGCCCCAGAGAGTACGTTATCAATCCATTTCTCAGCTTCTGATCTACTAGCACTGGATAGCTCTCTGAACATATTGTTATATTCATCAGTTTCCTCCGAGACCTCCAATATTCCCTTTTCAAAAGGCAGGATCGGGTGTGCTTCTAGAAACTCTTTGGCCTTTGTATCCCATATAGACAGCCAATATCCTTTCTCTTCGGCCATCTCGTGCAGAAAGATGGTGACTCTTCGGCCCCTTTTCGCTATTCTACTAAACCATCCCGATGTTGAAGGCGGATATAGCGGTTCAGGTCTGCTGCCATCAAGAATGAATGATCTTTCTGCCATCAAGCAGGGAACTGCTTTGACCTTTATTGGCGATTTAATCCTCTGCTTCTCTCGGTCTCCTGTTGTATCCACATGAATCTCTTCATCTAATAGCATATACTCCATATTCTGTGGTATCGCGATGGCCCCGTCATCGACGGTGTGAAGAGGGCCCCTTTCATTATAGCTCAATTGAGCATGACTTGCTGCGTCGTTTTTCTCAAATGAAATTTGCAGCAACCTGAGATCGCTCAAGAAACCTCTCTCCAAATATGACTGAACTCTGCAGCTTCGTATATTCTTTGTCTATATAGATGAAGCCTATGATAAGCTGGGTGAGCTATTGATTTAGCCTCATGCAAAAAAGGAGAGAGAGAAATCCGCCTGAGGCGGCTTCTCAATAATGTTTCTCAGAATGGCTCTGGAGGCGGAGCGATTGGTCTTGTAGCGATTATCATTTTGAATCATAATCATGTCTGTGAGATTGTGCAGAAGTTCCTTCTCCAGCTTCCAGACAATTCGCTCAGGTTCATCTGTCGAACATTAGTCAATGCGCAATCTTGCACTAGAGCAAAATGAATAGGACTTCAAATACTAAACAACTCCACTTTCAGGGAATTTCGGTATATTTGACTGTGTCTTACACCATTACAAAAGGAGGAGCCTGTTTGCATAGCACAGAGCGGGCTAGCAGGAAAATGATATTTTTCTTTCTCTCCCCCTAACGAAACTCAACCCCCAACATTGACAGCTTCTGCTGGCCGCTCATTTCCTACTTCTTGAGAATTCCTCTCAACCAAATTGATGGCCACTTTGCTGCTATGCAAGCAATAGGCCAAGAGATAAATCAAACCGCATAGAAGGTAATTTGAGTGATTCGAGTGCCAGACCTTGACGGCCTTGATCCAAGCGAGCGGGAACTCGCTAGGGAGAAATGTGACTTCTACGATGAATACAACAGGAAGTGGAAAGGAGATCTTGTAGTTACATCGCGGAGATTGATTTTCCAAGATAGCCACAATCTGCATCATTCAATCGAGCTAGAGAAAATTCAGGGATTTTACGTAGAAACCACAGGAATGATTGGTGCATATCTTCGTGTAGACTATGATTCGCCGAATGGTATTGCCGTCGCGCGGTACAAAGGTAGCCTGGTTCAAGCCGAATACTTGATGGACCGTGTTAGGGAGGGCCTGAGTTCGAATGGATCAATTCGTACCTATGAAGGGAGTAGTCTAGACATTAGCTCAGGCAAATCACTTGAAGTCCCTCAATACTCGAGGCCTCGTATTGATTCAATGAAGGGTCGTTATGATGAGTGCTACGTAGGTGGACTTTATCTAATGTGGATGGAAGTTATAGCGCTGATCCTGCCTCTCTTTATGTTGAGCGGATGGCCATACTGGCCTGGCTATGGTCGTCTGTTTATGTTCCTGTATATCGGATTCATTGCATTCACAATTGTTTTGACCTTTTGGTGGACATTCATAAGGGGAAAGAAAGCTATTACATGAAATCATTGAGTGTTTGAAAAATAGGAAGCGCCTTGGTCCTATGTAGGCCAAGGCTTTGAAGTCGTTAGTATTAGTACTCCTCGAAATGCAGCATGAAGTAGCCCTTTTCATGTTGACAGGCAGGACACTTCTCAGGCGGCGAATTGCCTTCGTGAATATATCCACAGTTGGCACATCTCCAATTGACCTTCTCAGTCTTCTTGAAGATAGAACCGTCCTTGATCTGCTCTGCCAAGGCAATATAGCGGGCATGATGCCAGGATTCAGCCTTGGCAATCATTCTCCATTGATGAGCGATTTCCCTGAATCCTTCCTCTTCTGCAATATCGGCGAAGCTAGGGTACATCTCGGTATACTCGTATTTCTCCCCGGCTGCAGCATGTCTGAGTATTGACTCAGTATCCTCATACGAACCTGAAGTAGGAAAGTCCCATTCAACTTTGAGTGCTTCTGTCGCATCACCTTGTTTGAGATACTTGAAGAATCTCTTTGCATGCTC
>JBHLQS010000013.1:0-31997 GCA_048883405.1 Candidatus Thorarchaeota archaeon | reverse complement strand
GGAACCAAATCTCAAGAATACAATGTGCATGTCATCGAGGGGCTGCTTGAGATGGCAAGCGCCGCATGGGGACTTGGGCAACCTGATGTCATTCTGGAGAAGTGCAGTCAGGCTGAGCAGCTTAGTCAGAAACTGATAGAACAGGATGAATCGGTACGTGACTCCATTAGAGCGGACATTCTATTGCGCCAGTCCCCTGGCTGGTATCTCAAGGATGATGTTCACAAATCAATTGAATGCGCAAAAGAGAGCGTATCAATGAATGAACGATTGCAAGACATGCCAAGACTGGTCGCAAGTCTGATGCAACTTGGCTATCTCTGTTTCGAGGTCGACCACGACGAGACCCTGAAATACCAAGAGAGAGGTCTGGAATTGAATAAAGAATTGGGGAAGCATGGCCCCATCATTTACGGATTCTGTTGTCGAGCACTAATTGAGATAAACAGAAGCAACTGGAACGAAGCCGAACATCTCATTGAGGGCAGCCTCGCTCTGGCTCGAGAATATGACCACCGCAGGTGGATGCTATTCATACTGTTCAATTCTGCCCATCTGTATCTTTTGAAGGGTGACTTCAAACGTTCGGAGAGAGCCTATAAGGAATACCTCTGGTGGGCCGAGAGAGCTGGGGGGGAACTACACATTGCAATAGGCTCGGGCAATCTTGGAGAGATCTATAGGGCACGGGGGGATTTCGATCAAGCACTGAAGAACTACGAACGCAGCATGAGATGCAGTAAGAGAATGGGCCGCACCAAAGGATATCTCACACAATTAGCCAACATTGGTTTAGTCCAATATGCAAGAGGCAACCTTGACGAAGCACTCACAATGCTTGAGGAGAGTCTTACCTTAGCAGAAGAGCAGCAAAAAGCTGGGCTTCTTGGAGGAGGCATTATTCCGTCAAATCTGCTCTTCATCATTTCAATTCTGATTGACAAAGGAATGAACATCGAAGCTCAGGAACGGCTGGAGAGAATTCGTCAGATCAGAGATGAAAAGAGGACCGATAATATTGAGCAAATCTACCGAATGGCTAAGGCCCTAGTTCTGAAATCGAGTATGTTGCCAAGAGATATGCTGAAGGCAAAGGAGTGTCTTACAGAGGTGGTTGACAGCAGCCTCTTTGACCATGAGATTTCCATTCTGGCGCTCCTGCATCTTACGAAACTCTTGGTGAATGAGTTGCAGATGACCGGAGACCCTGATGTGTTATCGCATCTCGAAGCGCGCTTGACGAGGTTGTTCGATATTGCATCTGAACAGGGATCCACCCTGCTCCTGATAGAAACTCAGATTCTACAGTCCAAAGTGGCGCTACTCAATCTCGAAACTGACAGAGCCAATCAACTATTAGTTCAAACACAATATCTGGCAGAAGAGAGAGGCTTCGAAGAAATCTCGAAACGGATAGGCGTAGAACATGATGTGCTGCTCAATGAGGTAAGTATCTGGGAGAGATTAGGTAGCGATAAGCCACAGATTGCCAAACGAGCCGAGAAGATTCGTATCAGTGAACAGATTGGAGAGATGATACAGCAGGGCATGTGGAGAAAGATGCTCTTCTGATTAATCGAGAACCAGAATCCACCTAGAGAGAGAGGCTCAGTTGATGCAAAGTGTTATTTCTGAAGAGAGACATCTTGGATAATCTGGGTACCCCAACTTAGCCAAACGAACAGGATTAGGAGGACAGCAACACGAGCCCCCTCTTAGAGGATTCATTGCTAAAAGCACTTGAGCAGCATGTTAAGAGGGAAGAGTATCGATTGGCACTGGCTGACATTGAGAAGGTTCGAAAGAAGAAAATGCATATCGATGAAAGACTGAGAATCGAAGTTTTGGAGAGTCGATGTTGGACAGGCCTGGGGGAGTTCAGCAAGGCATTCACTATTGCACAGGAGGTTGTGGATAAAGGAACCAGGTTTCAAGAATACACTGCGCATGTCATCAAGGGGCTGCTTGAGATGGCAAGCGCCGCATGGGGACTTGGTATATCGGACGAGATACTTGTGGCTTGCGAGCAGGCTGAACGCATGAGAAAGGGTCTGCAGGCGGAGGAACAATCAACAAAAGACTCCATACGGGCTGAAATACTCTACCATGAGTCTCTTGGCTGGTACCTCAAAGATGATGTCCACAAGGGGATTGATTGTGCTCGTGAGAGTCTGTCGATAAGAGAGAGATTGGGTGACACAGAGGGTGTCGTTTCTAGTCTCATGCGTGTTGGATATTTGAATTTGGAAGTAGATCCCAGTCGGACCCTAGAGTACGAAGAAAAGGCGCTTGAGCTGAACAGGCAGCTTGGCAGAAAGGGGCATATCATTCAGTCTCTATTGCACAGGGGTCTGATTGAATCCTGGGAAGGAAACTGGGTCAAGGCAGAACAGCTTCTTCTGCAGAGCATAGGACTGATCAGGGAACATGACATGGGATATTGGCTTTTGCCATGCTTGGGGATCCTGGGAGTGCTTTATGGTCGAATGGGCGATTTTCAAAGGTCAGAGGAGTTCTATCAGGAGTGCTTGACGTTAGCTGAGCGGGTTAGTGCTGGCTTGTATATTGCGATTTGCTCCATGAATCTCAGTGAAATCCATCGAACCCGGGGCGATCTTGAAGAGGCTCTAAAAGGATATGAGAGGGCCATGAATATAAACAAAAGAGTGGGCCGCACCAAAGGCTATCTGACAGGATTGGCAAACTGTGGCTTGGTTCAATATGCTAGGGGACAGATAGATGAGGCGCTCACACTGCTGGAGGAGAGCCTAGCCCTGGCTGAAAAACAGAAACAAGCTGGGCTTCTCGGAGGCTACATCATTTCGTACGATTTACTCTTCATCATCTCAATTCTGATTGATAAAGGAATGATTAGCGATGCTCAGCAGTGTTTGGACCAGATTCGTCTGGTTAGCGAAGAGTCGAAGGATGATTATGACAATCAGGTCTACAGAATAGCAAAAGCCTTGGTGCTGAAATCGAGCATGCTGACGAGAAACAAGGCAAAAGCCAAGGAGATTCTTACCAAGATAGTTGACGGCGACTTCCATCACAACGAGCTTTCCGTTCTTGCACTCCTTCACCTCACAGAGCTGATGGTCAATGAGTTGCAGATGACTGGAGATCCGGATGCACTATCGAATCTTAGGTCATGCTTGGCGAAGTTGCTAGAGATGGCAGCCAAGCAAGGATCCACCTTGCTTCTAGTCGAAACTCACCTTCTCCAGTCCAAGGTCGCACTCCTTAATCTCGAAGCGGAAAGAGCTAGTCTTCTATTAGATGAAGCGCAGAGCCTAGCAGACCAGAAAGGGCTTACAGAGATATCAAAACGAATTGTTGCCGAACAAGAAGCGCTAGCTAATGAATTGAGCGTCTTGGAGGAATTGAGCGGAGATGAAACATTGATGGCAAAACGAGCAGAGAAGACTCGTATCCATGAACATATCGGAGAGATGATACAGCAGGGCCTCTGGAGAAAGATGTTGTTCTGATTGATTTTGCGACTAGGCCTCCTCAAGCAAATGAATCTTAGAGAGAACCTTCTTGCGGAGAGTCTTCATACCTGGTGAGTCTTGAACAGCCAGAGCATCCTGAAGAGACTCTCTAGCCGAGTCAGCCCTTCCTTGCAAGAGCTGAAACTCTGACTTCATGAGATTATGACATATCATGATTCCCGGTAAGTCATGATCTGCTGCAAGTTTCCGGAGTCTTGACATCCAAGGGCCAGATGAATCCGCATCAGCAGTCGACGGATTTTTCCTGGCTATGGCCAGCTCAGCTTCCGTTAGAGCGAGGAGGCAATATACAACATAGAGCAGGATGTTCTGCCGCTCGTATATGTCTAGGGCTTGTACCAGAGTCTGCAGAGCTGTTTCTGGAACACCAGTCGCTAATTCATAGAGTCCCAGAACATAATAGTACTGCCCCAATACAGTTTCGTGGCCACTCCGAAGAGACAGCTCCTTCGCTACGTCAAGGTGATGAGCCGCTTTGTCTAGTGTTCCAAGATCACTCAAGGAACGAGCCATCGCCAAATGCGACCAGATTTTTTCACCTGGAACAGCTGATTGCAGTGCAGATTCAGCCCATGAAAGAGCCCCCAAGTGATCATCAAGGTTTCGATGCGCATGAGAGAGGTTAAGAGCGGCGAAGTATCCTGAGCGGCCCTCATGCTCTTCTATGCGGAAACTATTCAGGTGGCATTCCATTGCTAGGTCAAATTCTCCAAGTATCGTTGATGCCAGGCCCATTTCATTTAGAATCACGCTCTCATCATGTTTAGTCTCTAGCTCTGTGCAGATGAGATGGGCACTCTCAAGATAACCTAATGCCGAGCGCACGTCCGAGTTCTTCGTTAGATTAGCGAGATCAATTAGGAGTCTCATCACCCTATAGCGGTCATCGAATTTCCGTGCAATCTCCAATCCCAGCTCAATCTCAGAGATGGCGCTCTTCAGATCATCATCCATCACATATAGCCAACACTTGACATTGTGAAGCCCAGACTTGAAGCATTCCAGGTCGGGATTGTTCGCCAATATATTGCCGATGTCCTCGACAAACCCGCTGAGCTCTGTCAGGAGGCCCAAGAAACCTTCGCACACCTGAGGGAGTTGAACCACAATCCAGTCCTCAGGCTTTGCTGCAATTGCATCCTCAATAGACTCTCGAATCTGAGCAACCTCTCCCTCTGATTCGCTCTGTATTCTCTGGTGAAAAGTCCATGGTCTGATGATAGCATTCTCTCCGTGTGCTTCGGCTATTCGTTGCATTGTATCTGCTTCGGACAACTGCCATGCGTGGCGAGCAGCAATGTAAACAAGATGCAAAGGAACCGGTTCTTCGCTAGCCTTGCTGGCCAGATTGAGTACGAATTCACGATAAGATGATGAGCTATTTGAGATGGTCTCGATCACACTTCTTGTTTCAGATTCGAAAAAGGGGTAGTACATGGTGATTGTGCCAAGCGGCTTCATGCTCTGATGCCTACCGACTACAGCTTTGATATATACTAAATATAATCCACGAGATGAGTCTTTCCACTCAAAGAGTCATCTTGAAGCATAATGACATAACTTATGAAGTGGAAGGAATCTATGAGAAACCGGTGGTATCTTCTTTGGAGGTCGAAGGATTCCATTTTCCATTGGAACTATATTACCATCCGGACCATACTTGGGCAAAGATAGAGGGTGACAGAGTTCGGGCAGGAATCACGCCATATGCAGTTCATCTTGCTGGGGAAATCAGGGCGATTACGCCCCGGCCAGTGGGAAAGAAGATCATGATTGGTGGGCCGATTGCTACACTCGAGAGCAACAAGTGGGTCGGGCCCATGAGGAATCCCGTTTCGGGAGTTGTTGTCGAATCAAACTCTGCCCTTGAAAAGGACCTCAGCCCCCTTATCAACGACCCCTATGGGGAGGGTTGGATTTGCGTCCTTAAACCTTCTAGTCTTCAAGAAGACTTGAAACAGCTCTTTCATGGGAATGAAGCTGTGAGCGAATGGATCACAATGGAGATTCGAGGAAAGGGTGGTTGAGACTCATATCACTCTCTCTCCAATATGCCAGTCAGACAGCCTACTCCTCCAGCTGCCTTTGTTACCTCACTTATATCAACAAGATGACACTTCAGTCCTAGGTCTTCATAGAATGCCTCCGTCTTTGGATTACCGTCTGCAGTGAGTATTTGCTTTGGTCCTAATGTTACGAAGTTCATTGATAGACCAGATGCTATCTCGGACTCGTCAGGTGCAAAATGTGTGGAGAACCCATGGTCATGCAGCTCTCGTATGGTACTGTCAGAAACTCTATCGGGTCTACATATTGCGAGATCATGGTCTGCAAAGCGAATGTCGCCCATGAGATGCATTGAGCCTGGTGGAATCTCGACTTCAATGGTTTCAACCCTCATCTCCTTCAACAGGCTTGACACCTGTGAGGCTCCCACCTTGTTGGTGCGGAAGCCAACCCCAATCATGAGTGTATCAGAATTGAGCCATGCTGCATCAGCACCTTCGAATGTGCCATTCCCATGGATGCTTCTCAGGACAGGAATGCCCAGTCTAGACAACGACTCAGCAATAAACCTCTCCTCGCCGGCTCGTACTGATGAAGCTGGGCGAGCAAGAATGACTCCCTCAGGTGTTGTGAAGAGTAAGTCTGCTACAAACATTAGATTGGGAGGCGGCTTGACTGAAGGTTCTACGTAGGACACCGCTACGCCTGCTTCCCTGAATGCTGCTGCAATGTCATCATGCTGCTTTGTGATGACTTCTATGAAAGGTATCTCAATCATCTGCACCTTGTCTGGGTCTGAGATGCCAGTGAGTTCTATTCCTGGGCAATGAAGGAGCACTCTCTTGAGATGAGTCCATTCATTGTTTACTCCACAAGAACTCCATATGGTCCCAATCTCCTCCTTCATCGATTTCTTCCGTGGGGACCATGCCTTACCCCCATATGGAGAGGCCTTTGATCGGTCTTTCATCTGCAGCACCCAAAGGGGCTTCCAAGAAAATGCGATGGCAAGGGAGTCAACCCCCCTCGCCACTCTCAACCAATTATCGAGATTACTCCTTCTCATACTTGAAACTCAATGTGACTCGGGCTCGGTAGGCAACAATCTTACCATCCTCAAGTTTGACATCGAGCTTCTTTACCTCGGCAATTCGAAGATCACGTAGGTTCTTGCCAGCTTTAGCCACTACATTCGCCACAGCATCCTCCCAGCTCTTAGTGCTGGTGCCCACTAGGTCGATTATCTTGTATACGCTTCCTTCTTCCATGTCTCTCACTCCGAAAAGAGTATGATATACTCTATGCATTCTTGAACAAAAGGATTGCTGGAGATGGAAAACTTGCGTTTCCACCTGTTTCAGACGGCCATCAACTTCGAACAGTTCTTTGTCTATCGAGTTGTCTGAATCTCAGCACTTATGACACTATCACAGTTCGAACAGACAAGCATATTGACAAGAGGGGGGTTGTCCCTTAACCTACCATATTGAGACCTAATTACTCCTCTCGCCATTCTTGACATTCTCCCTACGTAAGCGTCAAGGCTGGAAAAGAACTCTTCATCAAATTCTGAAACAAAGGCTCCTGCTAGCTTTATTCGTAATTCCTCAGAACAATACGGACATTTTGGCATGCTTGTACTTCTCATCTTTGCATATGTACTCTTGCGCCATCATCCTTAAGTCACTGCAGTGACTATTTCCGATGAGGGGATTCGGATTTGAAACTCAATCCATGTGGCCATGTCTGTGACATCTGCCCTAGCTATCAGGGTAAAGATGAACGTCACTGTTCCGGATGTCTAGATGCAAGAGGGACCCCATGGTGGGGTAGCTGCAAGCTATTTGAGTGTGCCAGTGAAAAAGAAGTGAGCCACTGTGGAGTCTGTTTGGAGTTTCCCTGCGACCTTCAGGTCGGGCATTTCGATGAATCCAATCCGAAAGGACAACGGAATGCGGTCATGCGAACGGGTGTGCTTGCCTACTGGGCTAAGCATGGTGAGGAAAAAGCAATTCAATTGATCAAAAGAGTTCATGGGCTCTGAACCCAGATTTGAAGCCAGTCTGGTCCAGGCTCTTCATCCGCAGCTAATTGGGGACATTAATGGGGTATGAACTGTATTTGTCTCGTATCCTCATTACTGCCTCCCATCTATCTAGAGTGACAGCTGGATTGATGCTGTGGCCGCTGCTAAAGATGTATCCTCCGCCAGGTGCGACCTCTCTGAGGAGTTTCTTACTATAATCCTCGATGTCGTCAATTGTACCAGTGGCCAACATTACTGGACTGATGTTTCCAACGAATGTAATCTGGTCACCGTATTTCTCCTTCAGTCTAAATATATTGTAATCAGGATTAGCAGTGGTGGGCTCTATCGGATTAAGAGCATCAACTCCGCAACCTATGATGTCTTCGAAGATGAGCATGAGGTCTCCATCAGAGTGGAGAAGAATCTTGGAATCATGTTTGTGTGCTGCTTCACAAATTCGTTTGAGCCAAGGAAATACATAGGTCCGATAATTCCGGGGGCTCATGAAAAGGCCATTCTTGAAGCCGTAATCGTCCCAAATCAGGATGACCTCAGCCCCGTTCTCTGCGAGGATTTTGGTCAGTTCGAGTGAAAATTTTCCTTGGTCATCGAATACTCGCTTCGCCTGTTTAGACTTTGCGAGGATTCGTGAGAACCTCTCGAAACCAAAGGCCTCCCAGGACACCTCCATCATACCAGTGTTTGCAGGTACAGAGAAAATTTCGTTGTTCATCTGTGCTTGGATTTCTTTGCCAGCTAAGAAACCAGCAAGCCTCTTTGGTTCATTCGGGTCTGGACGCTCCCAGCTCTCATAGTCTTCGAAGCTCTTCAGATTGCCTCCGTGATAAGCTGTTATCACAGTGCCATCAGGTGGGTATGTTTCGAACTTCATGATTCTTCCAAACTCGTCAATTATGCCTCCCTTGATGATCTTGCGTTGATGGAGAGCGACAAGGCTCAGACCAATGTCAATCTTAACTCGCCGCAGAAATTCATACCCGGGAGTCATGCTCTTTACCAAGAAATTACGATTGCTCACCGCCCAATTTGCTATCCGATTCTTGAAGGGGAGATACTTCAGAGCGTCTATGCCACTTGTTATTCCTCCACCTTCAGGAATACCGTAATGGGCCATTATGGTATTGTTGGTAAATGCGCTCTCGAAGGCAGGGACACGATCAGGTTCTTCATGTTCAATAGCCTTCAGAACTCTTGTGGGGGCATCCATCTTCCTAGCACTCCAGCAGGTTTCTGATTCTACGGACCCCGACTATGGCATCCGCAGCATAATCATCAGCACCCAGTTCCTTTGCCAGCTCCATACTCAACGGTGCTCCACCAACAATAAGCTTCACACCATCTCTAAGGCCAGCATCTCTCAATGCCTCATCGACCTCAGAGATTCCTCTGACTGTCATAGTGAGAAGACAGCTCAATGCCACAACCTTGGCGCCAGACTTCTTTACAGTTTCAACAATCTTCTCCTTTGGGCAGTCCATGCCAAGATCAATCACATCGAAACCCGCAGACATCAACATCGTGATTAGGATGTTCTTGCCAATGTCATGGTTATCACCCCTCACAGTGGCTGCAATCACTTTGTTCTTCTTGCTGGTTTCTTCGGACGAGAGATGGGGCTTTAATACTTCAAAAGCCTCCTTCATGGTTTCGCCCGCCAACACTAGTTCAGCAAGGAAATATTCATGTGATTCATAAAGGCGACCAACTTCATTCATTCCATCCGTAAGAGCTTTCAAGACATCATGAGGCATAGTGCCGTGATCAATTTGTGACTTAACAGCCGTTGCAATGTTATCAATATCAAGCTCGATTGTCATTCTTGTTATGTCGCTAAGGCTCATAGTCTTTCACTACTCCTAGAAGAACAATATCTCCTCGATTGACTGGATGCAATGGGAAAAACTGCGTAATATTCTTTCAGGGAAAGTGTAGTAAGAGATTAATGACTGGTTGACAGTTCGATTGGACTTAGGAAGGAGAGAGATGTCAGAGAAATCATTTGGCTCGGGTTACTTTGGTGAATGGATTGAAGATGAGTTCGGTCTTCCTGCCTATCGCTATACGTGTGACCAGACCAAAGACCCCAAGGCTGTATCACCAATGACTGAGGTATGGCGGGAAAACACTGACCATCTTCATCAGGTTGGAAATGATAGACTTGTTGCTGTGGTATCAAATTATGGTCACGTACAGGTAAGGCAGGATGAAGGCAGTCCCAAGTTCCTCAACGACTATGACCCTTCAAGGTTTCAATTTGGAGGCGGCATAGGATATCTGACTGATGGTGAATCAGTTCTCACTACATATTATACTGGTCAGGCGGAAGAGTTTGATCGCATTTTTGGTATGGGATATTTCAGAAAGACAGTGAAAGACAATTCATATGTTGTAAATCAGGTGATTTTTGCACCATTTGGAGATATTCCAGTAATAGTTTCTCAAGTCACAATAGAGAATCATAACGAGCAACCCTGCAATCTCAAGTGGATTGAGTACTGGGGATGTCAAACCTATCAATTCTCATTCAAATCGTTCATGATGTCCTTAGCGCAGAAAAAACCCGCCTCAGAGATTCGTAGAGATTTCAGTCGTCGATTTCACCACAAGACAGAGGTAATAGCACACAATAGGGGTTTGTTGGACTCAGAGCGCTTCAAAGGCAATACTATGAGTGACAAGATCGCATGGAGGGCTCTGAATGCGTACCTAGCTACAAAGGGAAAGCACCTCACAGGAGGGCCCGTCAAACCACCAATCAAAGAAACAGTTCTTGAGGATGAGTCACCCCCTAAAACATTCTTGATTTCCTTGGATAGCCCGGCAGATGACCTTGGTACTGATGTCATGGAATTCTTTGGAAATGGAGGTGCAGGTGCTCCGGAGGGAATACACAGACCTTTGTCGACGAAACATTCCACTAGGGATTCCGAAACAGGACTCCTAATTGAGCGGAGATTTCATCTTGAACCGGGAGAGAAAAAGACACTCTATTTCGCCTATGGCTATCTACTAGAAGACATGAAACTTGAAGCCCTGGTTACTGAAATTGAGAATGACTACACAAATCTATTAGCCAAGACATGTGAGCAATGGAGAACCAACAGGATACAACTCGTCACCGATGAGGAATGGGTTGATAGGGAGTTGAGCTGGCATAATTATTATCTTAGAAGTGATCTCACCTTTGACAGCTTCTTCAATGAACATATTCTCTCGCAAGGCCATATGTATCAGTATATCATTGGAATCCAAGCTGCTGCTCGAGATCCTCTTCAGCATGCACTGCCCTTTGTGTTTTCTCAACCAGAGATTGTCAAGAATGTCATTAGATATACACTGAAGACAGTGACGCCTGAGGGGAATATTCCATACGGTATTGTGGGACATGGGATGTATATGCCATCTCCCTGGCGTCCAAGTGACCAACAGCTTTGGCTCCTGTGGTTGGCTAGCGAGTATATTCTGAGTCATCGTGATCTCGAATTCTTAGAGCAGGATATCACCATGTATCCGATATATGGAAAGAAAACAAAACAGGCACGAGTGCGAGATGTGCTTGCTCTTTGCTTCAGATATCTGGTCGATATAAACTCAATAGGAAGACACGGGTTGGCCCGGCTCTCCTATGGTGACTGGAATGACATGGTCGTACATGGATATGTTCCGGAAGAACAGCGTGATGAGGTGACAGATGCAGGAGAAAGCATGCTGAATGCAGCTATGTCCACCTATGTGCTCAAGCTATATGGCCAATTACTCAAATATATGGGGGAAACCAATCTTGCACAAGAGGCGCTCAATTTTGCAGAAATGCAACGAGAAGCAGTGAATAAGCAGTGGAATGGAAAATGGTTCAAACGTGCGTGGCTCAGTAATGATATTGGATGGATTGGTACTGATGTAATGTGGCTTGAACCACAGCCTTGGGCAATAATAGGCGGAGCCACGAGCAAAGACCAAGCTGATATTCTTTTGAGATCCATTAACGATCTTGCCAGATCATTCTCCAAACATGGAGCAGTGATTCTTTCCAAGCCTATAGAACAGATGGCAGGAGACCCTGGTATTGGTACAAATTCTGGCGTCTGGCCCTCAATAAATGGCACATTAATATGGGCGCTTGCATTGATAGATGGAAACTTGGCTTGGGATGAGTGGAAGAGAAACTCCTTAGCCAAGCATGCAGAGGAATATCCTGATGTGTGGTATGGTATCTGGAGTGGCCCAGATACGTACAATTCTGAGTTTGCGGAGCGACCGGGGCAGACAATTGCAGTAGAAGCGAGAGGAGGAGTACGAGATGCCCTTGAGGAGGAGGAGGAATCTGCAGGATTCATGGGAGTTGGGTGGACAGATTTCCCTGTGATGAATATGCATCCGCATGCCTGGTCACTTTATGCAACTGCCAAATTGATGGGAATCGAGTTCAATAACAGAGGCGTTGACTTGGCTCCAGTGCTACCCAAAGACGTGTACAAGTTCTCAACACCTCTGCTCGAACTAGAGAAGTCAAAGGAGGGATACTCTGGGAGTTACTCTCCAAAATCCTCTGGACAATGGAGAATGACACTGAAACTGGAAAAAGACGAGCTAGAGAGGGCGACCGTATTGCTTGTCAATGGCAAACAGGTCGAAATCATCCGAGATGGTGACAGAATAGTATGGGAAGGCAAGAGCACCTCAGAAGAACCACTGAGATGGGTTCTGAGATTCTAGACAAGAGGTATATGTGTGATGACCCCACGAGACTTGACTCTTGCAGCAATTGATGGAATGGCGGAAAGAATCCCGTTTAATCCCTTCATTATGCATTTGGCCGCTGCAATTAATGGAACGGGGTATAGTGATGTTTACTGTCAGAATGCACGTGTGCTTGCGGATGCTCAAATGAAATGCGCCAAGATATATGGGATAGATCATGTCAACGTTTCAACTGATGCCTATCGGGAAGCTAGCGCCTGGGGTGTGGAGATCAGTTTCTTGGGTCATACTCCTGTCGCTATGGAGCATCTCGATAGAGAGCGCTTCCACGAAGTTGACGAGCCAAACCTAAACTCCGCTGAACGTATTCAAGACCGGGTTGAAGCAGTTCGGTTATTGAGAGAAGCTAGCGACAAACACTGTGTTATTGGATGGATAGAGGCTCCCTTCGCAGAGATATGCTGCTTGTTTGGTCTAATGAATGTTCTAAAACTTGCACGTAGACCTGATTGGAATGAATTGATTCAAAGACTTATTGAACGGGTGCTTCCAGTTCAGCTGGAATTTGCTAAGATGCAGATTGAGGCTGGAGCGGACATCATTGGTGCAGGAGACTCAGCTGTTTCCCAGATTGGCCCCAAGCGGTATGAAGAGGCCTGCCTCAGACCTACTCAAAAACTCTTCAGGGAGATTAGGAAGCGTGCGCCAGTACTCTACCACGTGTGTGGAGATAGTTCAGTGATAGATAATGAAGGTCGTGACATGTTGGAACTAGTCACTGACTCAGGAACCTCGGTTCTGGACATAGACTACCAGGTGGGCATGCCCACAGCAAAGGAGAAGGTAGGAAACAGAGTATGTCTTCGGGGCAACACTAACACCTCCATTCTTGGGAATGATATGTATAGCGCATCTCAAGTCAAGAAACTGATAGCTGAAACAATCGAAGCAGGAAAACCAGGTGGAAAGTATATGTTCTCAGCTGGCTGCGAATGGCCTTGGGAACCTCTAGACCTTGCCCTCCGAAATTTGCAGATAGGAGGAAATTTGGTGAAGATGCTTGGAGAGTATTGACATGAATTCACGAGAACGTGTCATGGCTGCATTGAATCACAAGAAGCCAGATATGGTTCCGCTAGACTTTGGCGGAAACCAGTCAAGTATTCATATTGTAGCATATCGACGACTGCTCGAATATCTCCGTATCGAGGATGAAAACATTCGCTATAGTGATTTTCTGCAGCAGATTGCTGATCCTTGTGAAGAAGTACTTGAACGATTTCACATCGACATTCGATGGCTTCGCGCACCATCTTCATTTCGACCCGCAAGTTTCGTGCCCGAAGTGGAAGGAAAATTCCAAGGCGTATGGGACCAATTTGGGGTTTTCTGGGGAAATGCTGCAGAAAAGAATCTCAAGGATGTTCTCTACTATGATCCAGTTATCCATCCTCTAGCAGACATGAAGACGGTCAATGAGATTAAAGAATATGAATGGCCCGATGGGAGAGATAGGACTCCTCTCAAGGGATTGAGAGAACGGGCAAGAGAACTTAGAGAGAACACAGACTATGCCATTGGAACTCCCCCTCTGGGGTGCATCTATGAATATACCACATTCCTTTTTGGATTTGCAAAAGCTATGAAGCATCTGCAAAGGAATCCAGAGCTAATTATCGCAGCCATGGAAGAGCTGGAGAGATACTGGACAGATTATGTGACCACATTTCTTGAAGAAGTGAGGTTTGGAGATGAGCACTATGTCGACATTGTGTGCAACAATGGAGACTTGGCAGAGCAGGCAGGTCCAATCATGAGCCCCAAGCGTATCTATGAACCACTAATCAAGCCGATAGAAAAACGGTTCGCATTAAAGGTGCACGAATTAGCTGATGTAAAGATGAATTACCACAGCTGTGGATCGGTCCCTCAGTTTATCCCCCACTTCGCAGAAATCGGTTATGACGCAATAAATCCTGTTCAGGTGGGCGCATTTGATATGGAGCCTTGTGGTCTGAAGCAACGGTTCGGTGATATGATAACTTTCTGGGGTGGTCTTTGCGATACGCAGAAGACCCTTCCATTTGGCACCACTGATGAGATTCGTCAAGAAGTCGAACGCAATATGGCATGCTTGAAACCCGGTGGTGGGTATATTGCCTCAAATATACACAATATCACCGCCGAAGTCCCTCCAGAGAATATTGTCGCTATGTTCGATGCCGCCAAGCGAAGCAGGCTCTATTAAGCCAGACGGTACTCTCGAACATGAAAACGTCATCCAAAATAATGAAATGCATCGACGCACAGAGGTTAGCATAGTTTAACATAAGGAGTGGAGATGATTGTCCGCATTTGAGGACAGCGCAAGGAAACTGTCCGAATTTGGACTAACGCCCTATGAGGCGAAGGTCTATCTAGCTGCAGTCAAGCTGGGACCAACCTCTGCAAGCAGAGTTTCCAAGCTTGCAGAGATTCGTCGTGAAGAAGTCTATCGAACATTGCCAAAGCTGGAAAAAGCTGGACTTATAGATCGAATTCTTGGCAGACCCGTTAAGATTAAGGCAATGCCAATCGAGGAGGCTCTCAGCTTCTTGATTAGTCGGAAAGAGGAGCAGGCGAAACAAGAAATCTCAAATCTCCATTCAATGAGAGAGAATATACTTGATAGTTTGGAAACGGAGCCTGAAGAGAGGGACTTCGATGAGGAAATGCATCATTTCACATTGATATCTGAAAAGGACGCAGTTTCTGCAAGGACTTCGGCATTAATTAGCAATGCTAGAACTTCAATTGACATAGTGGATTCAGGTGCAGACATTGTTCGATTCATACTGAATTATGCTGATGCTCTGGAGAACACAAACAAGCGAGTCGTCGAAGTTCGTATACTGACAGTCTGCCCTGACAAGGAGGAAACTATCCCCGAAGCTCTTCAGAAGCATGTTCCAAACAACTCCTTCGATTTGAGATATGTGGAAACACTCCCTAGTCGATATGTCATGGTCGACAGAAAACAGGCATTAATCACAACGACACCTGATGGAACATTGTCCGATTTGAAATGCCTGTGGACAGATGACCCTAGCCTTGTAGGACTCATCCAGAGAGACTTCGAGGAACAGTATGCCAAGTCTATATCCTGGAAAGATTTCAGACTCTCGCCATCTGAGAAAATGACTAGAATCGTGAAACATCTGAGGCCAAGAGATCATGTGATTCTAATGTACGACTCACTTGAGGGCAAGCGAAACACCCTCTTCAGCTACCTTAGATACGGACTCGAAAACGGAGAGGCTGTGAAGTACGTCTGTTCAGAAGAGTCACCTAGAGACATTCGAATGGCTATGCAGAAATTTGGCATTCCCGTGAGCGAGCATGAGAAGACAGGCGCTCTGGACATAATGAATTACACTGACATCTATATCAAAGATGGAAAGTTCAGTGTTCTTGATATTATGGATGCATGGGATAATTACTACTCAAGTGCACTTGCTGAAGGATTCAAGGGCCTGAGAGTCACCGGAGAGATGTCTTGTTTCATAGAACACTCTCTGGTGGACGAATTGATTGAGTATGAGAAAGCGCTCCATACGATTCTTGATATCCCCTTGACAGCAATTTGTGCCTATAACTCCGAAACGCTGGCCAGAATTGAGAATCCTTTGGACGTATATTCCGAGCTTGTCAAGGCACATGGGAAAGTCCTTTTTGCCGGTAAGGACAGCACTGTTGGGAAGGTAGAGATGCGCAAGGCCTGACATTCAGGCGGGTAGATAGATCCACTGGCGCATATCTTGAAGGCAAGGTATACGTTTAATCAACTTCTTCCTGAGCAGTTTTCGCAGCGCATATCTAACGGTTCTCGCTGCAAAAGGGACTTCCTCAAGAAGCTGCTTTGGTGTCACGCCTTTCTTTCCTCTTGTTCTCATTAGATCAAGCACGATGGTTTGACTCTTTGTCAGACTAATGTTATGCAGCTCTTCTCTGAGCTTTTCATCACTCATCACACGAATTCACCGTTTTTGTAGTTGATTTGCTGTCTAAATTAGGATTTAAGCACCTGTGACTGTGAGGATACAGTCACATTCGATGGAATTGAATAAACAATTGTTTCCTATCCAAACAGTAATCGTGCTATTAGCTCAATCACAGCGATGTAGAAATTTCCGGATGGCGGTGCGATGAAGGTTGTTGATAGATGAAAGTAGGGACGAAGCACCCATGCCAACTGTGTACCTACAAACGCAAGAACCCCACTGCCAGTAACCATTGCGGGCACCCATTTCTTGTTCTCACCATGAATCTTGCTGAAACCCCGCAGCAGATAGCTTACAGCTGTCACACCAGCTATGCCAAAGAAGAACACATTGAGCAGTACAGTAAAGGCATAGGATGCAAAAGTACGCTCCGGTGTAGTGAGCATAAAGAATAGCGTTACTGGAAGAAATGCCATCATCATTGTGGCCATGACTGTGATGCTTATCATGAACAGTACAGCCATCTGGAGAAGGCTCATCTCGCCTCCAAGTATACCGTTTAGGACATAGTAGGTTGGCAAAGATACAAGCACTGCGACAAGCAGTAACATTGGAATCTTAATCGCATCGAATACAATCTGTAGTCCGCCTGCGTATGTCCCCATGCTGGCGCCATAGAGAGCCCCAAAGAGAAGTGTTGCTAGAATCGAAATCACAAAATAGATCTTGAGGTTCTTTTCATCTTGGATATCGTTGTATAATCCCTCACGGTCCCGAATGAAACGGCTCAGAATCTGAAAGAAGGATTCATAATCCACGCGCAAACCTCCCTCATGCAGATGGAGAACTTATTTTTGTGCGCTGCCACTGTCCAACAATTGCACTATTGCCAATATGATGGCTTCGTACTTATTTCAGATACCCACCCTCTTCACATATTTGTCGATGGCATATTTTCGTTCTAGCCCTTTGGAACTCATATAACGAACCTTACCGTAGATTGGTCGCTCTCCCCATGCTCTATCATGTTTTCCAAAACACCATGCGACACCTGCATATCCGTTTGGATCTCGACCATCTAGTTCATACTTGTCGTTCAGCAGAAGTGCAGTGCTATACGCCAATTCTGGAGATGGACTCCACTCTAGTATCTTCTTTCCCCAATACATGCGCATATAGCCGTGCATCTTTCCGGTTTTCATCATCTCGATTTGGGCGGCATTCCAATATGGATCATGAGTTTCTGCGGACTCGAATTCCGCAAGTGAATAGACATATTCACGGGGGTCCCTGGAATGCTCTTCTAGTGTGGTCATAGCCCAATTAGGTAGACATCCAATTGAGTCATAGTCCTTGCTGTAATAGACAAAGTTCATACTAAGCTCACGACGAACCACCAGCTCCTCAAGAAAGGGTTCGGCTCCAATGCTTTCTGTTTCCAAGACTTGTAAGGCGATCTCGAGAGGCGATATTTGGCCAAAGTGAAGATATGGACTCATGGAGGAAAGACAGTGCTCAGAGGGGTCATTGCGCAAGTCACCAAATTGGTCTAGTTTCTCGGAGATGAATTTGCTCAGTCTTTTCTTCGCCTCTCGTGTACCACCTTGAATCCAGTCCACCCCTTTTACAGATTTGTCTATCTCAAGCTCATCAAGTACTCCTCTTGGATTCTTCAGCTGAATTGAGGGAATCTCTTCCTTTAGAGAAAAAGCAGGGTCAGACTTCACAAGAGGCTTTAGGAATCTTTTCAAGTGCCGACGTATTTTTGGACGAAATGTCCCAGCAGAGTATTCCTCCTTAGGAGAAGCGGTTTCAACAGGAACCACCACATTGGATTCCACTTGAATGACAGGACATCTAACTGACTCCGCTACCTTGCTACGCCACTCTCTTTGAAGCCGTTGGTAATCACGATCAACAATCATCAGGGCACAGTCTTCAGCTAGGTTAATTGCGCACATACTTGGATCTTCTTGACGGACAATTAGCGGCAAATTCCTCTCATTAAGTTCAGATTCTACTTGAATGAGGCCTTCTAGTAGGAATTGGTAACTCCGTTCAGTACCTCCCGGATATTTGCTTGTTAGCCCGAAACATACCATAAGAGGTAACTCATACCTATTTGCCAGGCCAATTGCATACTCTAGAGCATGATTGCTATCAGATCTCTGAGATGCCTGCATCCAATACAATACATATTTTCCCTTTTGTATTGGATTGGAGTTCAGTTGAATAATGCGTTCCTTGTCAATCATGTGGAATGGGTTCATGAGTGAAGACTTATTAGCATTATTAACAATAGTTAATAATGCTCTGTTGCCAAAAGCTAAGAGCACTAGGATTGTGTGGGATATGCAATTTCCAAGCGTAAGTGGAAATGATCTTCTTAGAAATAAGGTTTCATTGCCTGATGACCTGAGTTCGGGACTAAATGTCCTGATAGTGGCTTTCCAACGGTGGCATCAGGGGCTAGTCAACTCTTGGGTGCCTCTTCTTGACCACATGCTGGAAAAATATCAAGATTTTGATTACTATGAATTGCCAACTATCAGGAAGATGAATTGGCTAAGTCGTAGCATAATAGACAACGGAATGCGGGCAGGAATTCCATCAAGAAACACACGAAGGAGAACCATAACGCTCTACATTGACAAGGAACCGTTTAGGAAGAAGCTCAGCATCCCAGATGAGAGCGACATCCATCTTTTCTTAGCTTCAAAGGATGGTGAAGTCTTATGGGCTGGGTCGGGTGCCATCTCAGAGGATAAAGCAGATGCACTGACTTCTGCAATAGAGAAAGCAAGGGCGAATTATCAGAACCAGAATAGAATCACATGACAAGAGAAGATTCAGATATCTGGACAAGCCTTTCAACGAGCTTTCTAGTAACGTATTTTCTAAACGGCAGTAGCCCATACCATGCAACTAATCCAGCCAGTCCATAGGGACGATAGTGGATGTCTGCATTTAGGGAGCAACCTTTGGGATCTCTGTCCCTCATTCTGAGTGTGAGTGTCATGAAAGCTGGCATCTTTAACCTTGACATGAGTGAGAGTCGGCTAGTAGGAGAGAATTCGACAATCTCCCAGCAGTCTACTGAAGAACCTGCTTTTAAACGAGAGAATGGAGCTATGTTTCCCCCCATGCCGTTTCCTCGAAGAAGAACATCAATGTATCCGCGAATTGGCCAGATCCAACTTCCGTAATTCCAGCCCTTTGTACCAATAATAGAATTGAGTGCATTCCAGACCTTATCACTGGAAGCAGGTGATTCCATTCTCTGATTTATGCCAAATGAGGCGCCTCCTGCCCACTGAGGATCCCCCTTCTGAACTTGTTCAGGAATAGAAGCCAGTTTAGGACGCCCTTCTCTTTCGGATGAGGTATGATGTCTTCTGGTATCTATTGCCAGGCGAATAGCTTCACGAACAGTGAGTAGATTTTGAGGGACCAATGACTGAATATCATCATTTTGAACGACCGCTTCATTCCGCAAACCTTCGATGAGTGGCCTTGTGAGGGGAGTTGGAAGAGGAGTCACTAGGGAAAGCCAATAGGAACTCAGACGTGGGGTTAGTATCGGTATGGGGACAATGAATCGTCGTACCAGACTTACTTCTTCTGCATAAATTCGCATCAGGTCTTGATAGGAGAGGATATCTGGTCCACCAATATCCAAGACTCGATTAGCAGTTTCTGCGCACGCAAGACAATCAATGAGATATCCGATAACATTACTAACAGCAATTGGTTGACTCTTTGTACGAACCCATCTAGGTGTTACCATAGCTGGCAATCTATCAACAAGATACCGCATTATCTCGAATGATGCACTTCCTGCTCCAATTATCATTGCCGCACGAAGTGTCGTTGATGGAACTGAACCGCCATGCAAAATACGACTGACTTCCATTCTAGATGCAAGATGCTTGCTGAGCCCGCTCTCAACCTCACCCAGCCCTCCTAGATAGATTATTCGTGTCAATTCAGCTTTTTCGGCCGCTTTGACCATGTTTTTTGCAGCTTCTCTATCAAGGTCTACAAAATCCCCCTTACTGTACATAGAATGCACCAGATAGAATGCTGCAACACAACCCTTTGCTGCACTGGTCAATGACTCAACATCAAACACATCTGCTTTCACTGGTGTGAGGTTCGGATGAGATGACCATGATTTGATTTTGATTTTAGTAGAATCTCTGTATCCTGCATTGACCTGAAATCCCTTCTGTAGTAGTGCACCCACTAGCCGTGTCCCAATGTAGCCAGTTGATCCAACTACTAGCACTCTTCTCAAATCAGACATTTCTGAATGGAAAGCAGCATATAGCACATATCTATGATTGGGTGTTTCATTTCAGAATGGCAGAAGTCGTACTTCCAAACTATGATTCTATTGAAACTCTGAGGATTGCAATGATTGCGGAGGAATGCTTCAGGAATTGCAGATTCATAGTGCAACTTTTATCAAGACCGGGGCTGGTTCATTTTAACATCCCTCACTTAGGGAGGGGATTTGTAAAGGATTTGCAGAGCATATGCTACAGATTATTGAGTTTGCCCAATTAGCAGCAGCCTTTCTGTCAGGATTGTATATTGCAACATCGCCCTGCATCTTCCCACTGCTGCCGCTCTTCCTGATTAGAAGTCTTGCATCTGCAGATGATAGGTCAAGGAGTTTAATCGTTACTATTGCTCTTACAGCAGGCATCCTGAGTTCGCTCGCCATATACTTCGCAATTTCTGGATTGATTGGAAGGTTCATACTTCAGAATTATACAGTTTTCCAAGCTGTGCTCGGTGGAATTGTGATATTTCTCGGATTTGTGACTGTGTCATCCACTCTTAGAGAGAGGCTCCGATTGAACTCACTCAGCATTGGAAACCAACCAGAAAAACCAACCGGACTTTCAGGTGTCTTCATTGTAGGATTCGGGTATTCTCTATTGGCAGCACCTTGCTCGGGACCTGTGATCATTAGTCTGTTTGCACTATTTGGAACGCAGCCAGAAGTCTGGGTGCAAATAGTGATGTTCAGTCTATTGTCGATAGCCGTGATGATACCCTATTTCGCGATAGCATTAGCGACTGGAGAGGCTAGGACTAGGATTGCAATGCAGATTGCAAATTCAGCAAGGATTTTGGAATACTTAGTTGGCGGTCTACTCATTGTCATAGGGATTATCTTGATGTATCCATGGCTCAACTCCTTCATATCGACGATGATTTAGATGGTGAAGCAAAATGCAACTGACATCTGACCGACCTGTACACATCTTGGACAGATTGCAAGCAGGAGTCGTTGTAATAGACAAGGACGAGGTCCTCACCCTATGAAATAGGGCTCCGAAATAGAATGGAAGGGAGAAGGAAACGGAGTGGTACTCCGATCCTCTCCAGAATGTACTGTATCAATCTCTCCAGTCGAAGGAGTCGAGGCCGCCCCATTTGCTCTTGCCAATTGCCGCTCCAATAGCACCCATGAGGACTATGGATAGTACTACAACTGCAAAGTTCTGATACTCGTTGAATCCTGAGGCGAAGAAATAGAACCATACAATGAGTAGAACTAGCCACACAAAGCCTATGCCTGGACCCACCCATCTGGGAACAGGCCCCATTTCTGCATCCACCACTGAAATGCCGACAGCCACTATGTAAACGACTAGTGTAACGACTAGACCAACTGTGATATTGAAATAGAGATCATATCCTCCGGCATAGAACCAAAGCCAGATGACCAGAAATGCAAAGTATGCATAGAGAGTCACTAGACCCAGCACTGCGCGCCCCCTGAAAGCCATGAATGCTTCCCGCGGGACCTGTGTCATCCACGGACCTCCGGTCACTGCAATCAAGGCCGCAACTGATAGAATCATGACGGCGAAATTCTGGTAACCACTGTAGAATGCGGCATAGAAAGGCCACCAGAGCACTATGAAGATCAACCAGCCAATTCCAACTGTGATTGAGAGCCGTATTCTCCATGCTGAAGGAGCCCACATTATGGCGTTGACCCAACCAATGAATAGGAAAGAAGCTCCTAGTACTGCGACATTCTCCCAGAATGTGTATCCTGTTCCGGCAAAGAGGAATAGCCAAATCATTGCGAAAGCAACCCAAACAACAAAAGAAGCAGCTGATGCATTTCCTTTCCTCTTTGTTCCTGACCAGCCGGAACGTCCTCTTCGAACTGGTGCAGGAGCGGCGCTTTCCTCTTCCTCAGGAGCCTCAGTTGGCTCCTCTTCATTATCATTCGAATACTCCAAGTTTCGTCCTCCACATATTGTGAAACGAATCGACAAGATAGTTGAAGTTCAATATAGTTAATAAACCTGTGCACTCAAGCGGTCCATACCAACCAGGGCTCATCCAAACACCTTAAAGCGATATTCCCAATTCGTAGCTATTCTACAAGGGGACGTTGAATATGAGAGAAGTAGATGATAACCCAGAGAACTTGGCGATATGTAGGCAATTCTGTGGAACATGCCCTACATTCAAGCTCAGTGAGCTGAACAAGACGCCCCCCAATATGCTATTCTGTGCCAGGGGAGCTTCGGAGAAATCGAAGAAGGAGATTAAGGACAAAGGTTGCTTCTGCCCAGGTTGCAGTATTTACAAGAACTATGAACTATCAGGTGGTTGGTTCTGTACATACGGCAAGGAAGGAAGAAAATAATCGATACTACATGTATCTAATCGATAGGCCCGGTCCACAAAGGAGTGGATCCATTGAAAAATTCCGTACAGATTTTGGACACTATATGGCAATCCTTAAGATTCGACCATGGATGGCGCTGCGATAGCGAGCTGAGAAAGCATGGCCTATTGTGTTTTGGTCCAGGGACCATGTAGAGGTAAGATGTGCGACTTCTGGGCCAGAGTGAAGCTCAGAAAGAGGGATACCAAAGAGATCGCTCAAGACATGTATCTCAGCATTCGCCAGTGTGATAATCCGGGACACACAAGACTTGATGATGCAATTGTCGAGTATTGGGCTGCATTCGGCGTAAAGAACATGGTACGGCTCTGTGAGGAGGAGCCGGAACTTTGCTCCAAGATTACTTCGATTGAGCAGAGAGCCAAATCTCTCTTGTCTTAGATTGAAACCATGTCAAAAAGAAAACGATGCCAGGGGGCAATAATCGTATCATATTGCCCACCCAGCATACTAGATTTAGCCTAACCTTTCTCAGTCTACAATACTAGGAAACACATGAATATATCATGGTCTGAGCTGCACAATCCCAAACTCGTATCGACAGAGAATAGCGGGAAGGGATAGTCCGCATTGAAGTGAACCACCCTGACCTCAGCTACGGCCTCTTCTAGTTCCGGAACCGTCAGAATGTGGTCAAGTATCTGTGATGCGCCCCTGTAGATGTAGGTATAGCGGTCTTCCTTGCCGACATCTAGGATTAGATCTGTAAGTCCATTACCTGCTGTCAACACTTCTAGAGGCATGCTGTCTTCGAAGTCATTCAAATCGCCCAAAACCACAACCTTTGCCTCTGGATCATCAGCCTGAATTTCATCAACTAGACTACGAACATGGACTGCCTGTTCGATCCGACGAGGAAGTGTTTCTGCTTCGCCTTCACTCTTTGATTTGAAGTGGTTCAAGATCAGCCATAATTCCGAGCCGCCCTTCTTACCCTTTCCAAGAACCTCGAGATGAACTACCAGAGGCGGCCGTGAAAAGAGTGGGTTCGTTCCTTCGAGCAGGCACGGATAGTTAGGATCTGTACCAGGTCCGAGATCATCGTCCAAAGTGGTACAGGTCTGCCGCACTTCAACATCTAAAATCTTAATGCGATCTTTTCTATAGAGCAGCCCGACATTGATTCCACGGACATCAGGTCCACCTTCCAAGATAGCGCCATATTCAGCCTCAATGGGTGATGTGGCAGCTAGCTGCCAGAGCAGCTCAATCTTCTCGACTTCCTGAACAGCAATGAGGTCTGGCTCGCGTAGATAGTCATGAATGGCTCGAGCGTGCTTGGCAAGCATAGTTGCGACCTCTTCTGCAGTCCATAATGAACTTGCGCTCCTTGTCTGAAGCTTGCCTGGATCCGCGATGTCATCGAAAAGGTTGAACATGTTATAGGTGGCAATTGAAATGCCTCTACCTTCCGCTCGACCTCTTCCCAGTCCAATCCCTGATCCTTTAGGTATCACCTTGAGTTGTGCATCTGCAGCAGGTAGGACCTTGTACTCGTCATAGGTGTAGTCGAGTGGACCCACGATATTCTTGACTACATTACCACTTCTGACATTGAGTTCATACCCTCCAGCATCATCCGTGAAGATAAGCTCGCCAGTACCTGCAGGATCACCCCTAAACACTCGGTCAATGCCCCAATGACTGCGTACACCTCCCACTTCGCCATAGACATTTGTTCCATCCACCACTACCATGTCTGGAACATAAACGAGCATACCTTCCAATGCTTCATAGTAGACATCAGATTCATCATCATCAACTGGTGGGTTGAGCTCAACTGGGGCAGGAAGCGGATAGCCTGTGTCCTCTATGGTGACATATGGATAATACATCTCAGTCATGCCATGGTATTCACTAACCTTGCCTTGCAGCTTCACATAGTCGCCAACATGCACATCGTAATTATCTTTGTACACAAAGATTCCATCAGAGGTAGCTGGATTTCCATCGCCCACTGGATCTTGTACAAAGAAGCCTTCCTTTTCCTCATCCTGGTAATCGGCTGTTACAACACCCCAGGTATCGATATACTGTGAGGATGGTATCGTATTAGTAAAGCCATCACCTTGAATCTGTGGTATTGTATAGGCTTCATTGCCATCGGCCTGCACCACTCCTGGAGTCAGCCCTATCATAACCACAAAGAAAGTCAAAATGCAAATCGTAGTAAGCCTACGCGTCTTAATTTCAGTCAATTTCACTCTCTCTCCCTATCAAGATGTCATGACATATTTCTCTGAATTGTCTGACATCTGATTGCCAATGGCGCTAGCGCACTATTTGGCTGTTATGCCCAGATTTTCTAAATTTCGAGGTTTGGGACTGAATACGATTAGACATGATGGTATTTCGAACTCGCCTATGGTTAACAGAGCTCAATATTGGATCATAGGAAACGAAATAGGAAATTTGAGCCTGGTTGGCTATGCAAACTCCTTGGGGATGACAAGCATAATGTTATGGCTCAAGCGCCTTTTTGGGCCCAGTGCTTTCTTCAGCCCATCTGCATCTCCTTTATCCCGTCATACCTATTCACAACTTCTAGGAAGAATCGTCTGGATCTTCCATTCTCTCTCCTTCATAGTCAATATCATTCGGGTCATCGTCATCTGCAAGTGCCTCTTCTTCGACCTCATCAGCATCTGCTATGGAATCAATGGTCATGTGACTGCCTGTTTCCAACGAAATGAGTAATCCGTCTTCAATTGCATCAACTACCAGACGGTATGCCTTGAGCTCGTTTGTCCCTGCCAAAAGCATTGCCTTCACTAGATCCATGGGTTTCACTCCAGTACCCGTGTCCAGTTCGGCCATTGCTTTCTCAAGTGGCCTGTATTCTCTTGTCAGAAGCTCCTTGTTGAGTCCCCAATATACATCTAGTAAATAGCCATCGAAATAATCCCGGAAAATCTGGCTAAACGTTGTTTCGAACATGTCAGCTGTTTCTGTGGTCATAGTAATGCGGAAGAGTGTGTCTGTTTCTTGGTCAAAGAGAGCTCCAATGGCTCTTCCGAGAGCTTCTAGGCTCTCAATTTGCCTTGGTGAAGGAGTGCTTGTAGTAAATATCGCACATATCATAGCCTCTGTATGCACTGCAGTGATAATCTCCGAGATTGGAACAGCAGTCCATAGGCGTTCCTCTTCGTCAAGTTCGGACCTGAATTGGGAAATCGCACTGATAAAGCCACTCACAAGAGCCTCTTCAAGTCCACCTTTCAGTACCTTGGAATAGACTGGTAAGCCTGTAGTTCTATGAATCACAAAGAAGCCAATTATACTGCTGGCATCATCAAACCGTGATTCATAGTCTAGAAGCTCGAGTTTCCTTCGAGCAGCTCTCCTCTTGTAAGCTTGGCGACCAAGTATTACTGCAGCGAATATGCCAATCAATTGTGCACCAAAAGGTAGGAAAAAGAGAATTGCATTCATTGTGCGTTCCGCGAAGTTTGCCTTGACATCAAGAAGTGCTGTCAATGAGATTGTTTCATGATCCAGCTTTGAAACTGTTATATTGAGGACATATAGCCCCTCTTCAGGCAGTTCGAATTCAATGGTGTATAAGCCTCCAGTTTCTGTGACACTGTACTGTGGCATTGGATTGAGGGGTTCAAGATTCATATAGTTCAGGATAATGCATTCAACAGTCGCATCCACGATTGCCACTCCTGTGTCACCAGAGATAAGTTTCAAATCGATTTCCATGGAGCTGAATTCGCTTACATTATATGCCGCAACTAATTCGAAGCCGGGCGAAATTTCAAGTGGTATCATCTCAACTGTCATGATGAAACCAAAATCTCTGGGTTCGAAGCCGCTCTTCGCGAAATGGAAAGTAGCATTTCGATTGCCAAGAATTGTGGGCGTCAGTGTGAAATTGTACCAGCCATGTCCTTCTGCTTGAAACTCGAAGAAAGATTCAATCTGAACAGAAGGGGTAAAATCAGCTCCTTCTACACCATTAATGGTACTTGAATTTAGGAAGAGGCATATTTCATAGGTGCGTGTTAAGTAGAAAATTGGAGGTATGTCAGAACAGGTCACCGATGTAGGTGTATCTCTCACATCAAATGTATATGATCTATCCTTCATCTGAACGCCGTACTTGGAGAACCTGATTGAGATTGTGGAGAGACCCTTATCACTTGGAGTAAAACTGAATTCATAATATCCGTTCCCTACTTCTATCCAAGTTGTGTTGAAGCGAGCATATGTGATATTTATGGTAGCACCATTGATTCCAGTTGTGTCACTCAGATTATACCATAATGTAAACACGCATGGACTGCCGGAGTACATTATGGCCGGTGGTCCCGAGCCGATGATACTGGCTGGCGTTTCCTGGACAGCAAGTCCAAACAATAGGATGCTTGTCTGATAGCCCGCCTTTGATGCTCTTATGGTCAGGAAATGAGTACCTAGGACAGAAGAATTGACCTGCAAGATGTATCTATCTAGTTGCTCAATAGTATTGTATCTGATGCCTTCTACGTATTCTATCTCTATTGTGGCTAGACTGACATTCTCTCCAATATCCGTCCTCTCAAAAAGGAGTATGATTTGGAGTGTTTCATTGATGTAGACATACCCGATATCTGACCCATCAGATGTTCTTAGAGTTGTTTCTGCATCTGTAGCGTAGAGCGTGAACACCGCAGTTGCATTTTGGTATCTCGCAAGTGCGGCTCTAAACACGATCTCGTAATTCCCGCTCAATATCGGAATCAGAGTTACCGAGTAGTTACCATTTCCAAGGTCGGTGAAATTAGAAAAGCCAATCCCCATAGAAGGAGTCACTGAAAAAACGCTGATACTTGCATCCTCAAGGCCAACTAGACTCTCATCTTGAAATGTAAGGATAAGGGTGTAGTTTCTGTCAGTGGCAATCTGGTCAGCAGATGTTTCTACTGCAAGTATACTCGCTAGTGGTGACACAGTGAGTGTGAAAGATGCAAATTGCGATTCATGATTGACCAAGCTGGCTCCAATTATGAGGGAATAGGTTCCATGGTTCTCTGGTTGTAAGAAAATCGAGTAAGTCCCATTTCCATGATAACTCGATATCGAGTAGTTTAGGCCGGTTGCAGGAGAAATACTGATGACGCTGACATCCGCACCATTCAGTCCCTCTCCTGTGATATTCAAATATTGAATGGCTACCGTGTAGTTGCTCTCTGCATCGATAGTTGCAGCAGACTCGTTTAGTAATATGATGCTGGTTTCTATTTTGCCCACCACAAGATAGAAGGAGCTAGTACTCGTTTTGTGATAGGCTTTTGATCCTGATACAGTTATGTGATAAGTCCCACTAAGTGTGGCACTAAAGTCCATGGAGTAATTGCCAGGTTCCCCTGAAACTGGTGTCGTTACACCCCAATTCAAGCCACCAATAGGGCCGGTCCAAGTCTTCACCTGTATTGAAGCATCAGATATTCCAGTTTCATCTAAATATTGATACCTGAAAATGGATGAGTATGTGCCAGCGAGGCCAATTTCCACATGCTCATCATCCATGAACTTCAATTCTGTGTCAGTTATGACACGAATCTCAAACAAGGCTGAGGCATCAGCATAGAAGTTCCGAGATGCATTCACCAGAACTGTGAAATTCCCTGTGCCAGTCAGTGTTGTGTTGAAATCAGCCTCCCACCATCCTTTAGCCAGATTTGGTCTGAATTGAACGCTGATTCCTGACCAGTTGCCTACGACTGTGGCTAATCCATCAAGGAGGGCGTTTCCATTGTCTGCATCATTCAGCCATATTGCGCCAGTGGCATTTGTACCCAACTCCGCTTGAATTGATGTGAAAGCTGAGATAACTTCTAGTGAGTGATGAAGCTCGAAATCCGCTTTACCATAAGCCACTTCAGAGCCATTGATCCATAGATATGTAAATCGCCAATCGCCTGGTGTTGTGTTATACGGGCCAAGAACAAGACTAGTACTGAGGATATCAAATCCTCCAATCCAGCTCACCTGCTCACTTGACCATATCGATCCATTAGGTAGGTTCCAGGACAAATCAATACCATTGACGGTTGGGGGTGTGAAGTTCAGAGTTCCAATTACGAACGATGCACGGATGTCATCTCCGCTGGTGAACACCGTTTCATCTTGCCACATAGTGGAAGTATCGTCGTACCATTGAGTAATGGCATTCATCGCATAGTTTGGAGAATCAAAGGAAACACTCCACCATCCTAGGGAGTCTAGGATGCTCCCTTGCATTTCGACATCTTCTTGTCCTATGCTACACTGCTCTGTCACATCACTAGAGAACGGGTCCAACACAGTTGCATTCTCCCAATCTCTTGGATGGTTGAATCTCACTGTGAAGTTGCTATAGTCACCATGATATTCAATATACGTATAGAGTGTCAGGCGAGGATTCCTTCCGAAATCTACAGAGTATGATACGCCATGATTTGTGCGGACTTTATTGGGACTCGAGTTGAACCATCGAACTACATGACTGAACCTCGCCTCGTAATCAAAGCTCACTGGTAAGCTAGATGACAAAGTCACTGTAATTGGACTGCTCTCCCAAAAGCTATGGCTAACCAGCGCTCTACCGACTCCTCCGGTGCCAACAAAAGGTGTCATGCCCACAGGCTGAATAGATGCCTGTAGTCCGACAGCATTGAATTCTGGTGGTGTTGCGGCGACAAAGGAAACATTGTCGAAGAAGGCTCTTATGAACTTAGCATTGCCAGGGTCACCGTCACAGTTGGAATCGTCCCAATTAATGTCCATTTGGTTCTGGATTGTCAGACTCACTTCAATCTCAAGTGTAGAATGGAGACTAGAGAGGCTCACAGGAACCGAGTCCACTTCGAACCAGGCATCTCGCTCAGAAAGACTTGTCGGGTCCAATTCCCAGATTGGCCACACAGTGAATCCATCCCTTAGCACAGCCCTGAGAAAGAAATCACCTCGATATCTAGAGCCCAGAGGTCCACTATCATACAAGAGATCGATGCTGAATAGGAAGTCTTCGGTAGAAGGAACTGAGTTTATCTGCTGGGACCAAAGAACATAGGTCCCAGAGTAGTGGCGATATTGTTCCAAGTTGCCGAAGTTTGTGTACTCTCTACCTTCGTTCTCAACTGAAACATAATAGGGCGACTGGTCGATATATGATGCTCGCTGATATTGATAGAAGGTATTGTCGTGACTGTAGGCGTCCCATCCTAGGGGATGAAACAATACACCGCCATTCGGATTAAGATTCACACCAGGGAATCCCTGATTAAATGTACCATTTAGTGCGTAGAGCTTCTCCAGATTGCTGACATTAACTTCGATTTGAGTGGCCTTCCAGTCAGATTCAACATCAAGGTCAAGGCTACATTGCGGATAGTGAACAAGATCCGTTCGGACTTGCGACTGACTGACTGCTTCAGCGTCTGCTCCAGATTGTTCTATGACCAATGAATCCAGAAGCCCAGTCTGATTCTCGGATGCAGCTAGGAGCCCCGTATTATCGGGGGCGACTACTTGGTCTTGATTATCAGCAATTTCAGGTTGCCATGAGTACGAAGAGGGGGTGGAGTATGGAAACCAGACTAACATGATTCCGAGAGTTATAATCAAAAAGACTGACCGTCTTCTCAAATAAATCGCCTCCTAAATTATCTGCTTGCAACTGGGACTTGTTCTCGATTAGGAGGTGGCTTCTTACTGCGGTCTTCTCTACAAGCTGCTGACCTGCAGCCGGAGTACTATATAAAATCGACATTTGGAAATTTATGTGAATTCAGTTTGTATTAATGACGAAAAATCGACTTTTTGATTCTTTTTTCCAAGATGGGATTGGACTGCTCTACACACTTCTTATCCTGACACAGTTCACGTCCCAATTATATGAAGTCCTTAGGTATGGGAATCATATTGCCACGGTTCAACAACCACTTGGGATCAAGCGATTTCTTCACCGCCTGTATCTCTTGGATTCCGCTCTCTCCATACATGGCTGCTAGGAATGCACGCTTAAGCTTCCCGATTCCGTGCTCAGCTGCAACGGTTCCACCAAGTTCGACAGCTCGTTTCGCGAAAGCCATGTAATTGTCCATTCCCTGTTGGACTTCCTCGTTGTTGCGTGGAAGCATGTTGACATGAAGGTGGTTGTCCCCGATGTGTCCGAATATGACGTACTCCATGCCCTGGGATTCAAGGGTTTCCCGGTAGAATTTCAGATAGTCCCTAAGAGCCTCATCTGGCACTGCCATATCGGTACCGATCTTATGTACCTCGTGATACTCTGCCTTTCTCATGGCAATTGTTGCATTGACGGTTTCTGGAACGAAGTGGCGTACTGTCTTCATCTTGGCAAGCTCAGACCGGTCCATGCCAGCCCAGCTGGACTCAGAAGAGGTGTTGTGCTTGTTCAGAATCTCCTCCAATCCCATCACCATAGGTTCCATGGTTTCATCAGTATATGAGAACTCGAAGAACACTATGGATTTCGTGTCATCGCCCATTGCTGGAACTGTGATTCCTGATGCGGCGGCCTTCTCCTTGATCATCTTGAGCGCATTAGGACCGAAATACTCTAGGAAGTTCATAGGAACAGGGGAGTCTGGTGCACGAATATCATAGACGAAACCAACAGCATCTTCCTCGCTCTTGAAATAGGCCATAACTGTCATGATTTCGTTAGGCATCTTGTTCAGACCCAACTCCACCTCAGTTATGACACCCAAGATGCCCTCTGAACCAATAAAGAGATCAATGAGGTCCATGTCGGGCTTGGCAAACAGTCCAGCGGCATTTTTGGTTTCCGGCATTTTATAGGACGGGACCTGCACGCCGACTGCACTCCCGTCACTGAGTATTATCTCGAACCTACCATCCTGAGCAAAGACCTCGCCACGCTCGATGTCCAAGATATCTCCATTCGTCAGGACGACTTGAATCTTGCACACCCAGTCACGCACAGCACCAAACCTTAGAGTCCTGGCACCAGAAGCGTTGCAGGCAACAATTCCTCCCAACCAAGCACTCATCTCAGTGGGATCAAC